>JAUQYW010000421.1 GCA_030587525.1 Candidatus Sigynarchaeota archaeon
GACGACCTGTGACCCCTACGGAGACGAAATGATATGAAAACCCTAATGGTTGGAAGGCGTAAGACGGGCTTGCCCGTACGCAACAACCAGCGAATGAGCCGGGCGGATTATCAAGGAATCTCCGAGATGCCCGCTTTCTCCTTTGGAGACATGGTGACATGATGGCTGGCACAGGGGGCTCGAGCCGGATGCGGCGAAAGTCGCGAGTCCTGGTTCCTCTGAGCAGGGGGATGGAGCATCCCTCTGACTCTTGCAACCCAATTAAACCTGCTGTGAAGGTGCTGGGATGTCGTTTATTTGATGCGTGTCGTGTTCGTTGACGAGAGAAATATCGGGCTTTAAATATGTTGATGGAAATCTGGCATTGTGGTTCCGATCTCGCATGCGAGACGGGGCCTGCGGGTTTCCTCTTACGACCCGCCCGGGCAGAGTGTCCAACTTTGTCCACCCTAATAGTAAGAGTTCAATTGAACAAAGGCTCATCAACCTGCATCATAGCAGCGAAGGAGAGCCCGGGAAAAAAAGAATCGTGGAGAAGGTGGACGGAAGGAGTAATACTTGATGGATCTGTGATATCGACTATTATGACCGGGAAACACGAATTTGCGTTTAAGCCGTTAGGTTTACAAGGAAATGCTTTAAAGGACCTGTATGCGGTGGCATTATCCCAAGATAAAAAGTATTCACTCATCGTGTACATCGACTCTTCTGTCGAGCGAGCAAGAATCGTTAAAAATATGATTGATACATTTCTTTCTGAAGAACCAAATTTCTCTCAGCAAAACTATTTTGAAACGGAGGCTACTACTTCACGTTAATCAAAGCCACGCGATTTCTTCGCCCTTGTTGGTAACGATCTCGTCGCCGCCTTTTTCCTTTTCAGCGTATTTTAGCAAGATGCCATATCTTTGCATCGTATCCGCACCGATGATGAATTCTCTTCCTAATTTATCGGAAACCCAAGCCTCGTCCCGAATGTCAATTTCATTCAATTTCATGTCAAACGTGCAGGTGCCAATTGCCGGAATTTTCGTTTCTCCATCAGCGAGAGTGACCATTTTCGTGATTTTTTTCCCGGATTCATCCATAAATGGAATTACAGTACCAATTGACTTGCATATGTCCAGATGCATAAACGAATGCGACGCGCCGCCGTCAAATAAAGCGTTCTTGACGACTCTTTCGCCCTTGGCACCGCGAATCTTCACATCTCGCATAATTTGTCCCATTGTAAAGCACCGCGATCTTAAACGCGATCAACACATTTAAACACCACGCCGGTCGATCCATTAGTTGAACCATCCGAGCCATTATTTCTCAATCGTATCTGGGATTTTGCTCGTTCATTCGCATCCCACGACAAGTAAATTTGCATTATTAGAGTAAATGAAGATGAATCTTGGCCGTCCGGTCAATAATCCCGCATATGAACACGCGTCCGAGGGCTCTGAAGATTAAATCTTCCTGCGATTTAAACTGCGATTTGACGCTACAATCGCCTTTTGCTGCATAATCGTTAAGAATTTATTGATTTTGAGGAGTTGCAACAGCCAAGGGTAAAAACTCATGGCGAAAAAGAATGGTAGTTCGATCCCTAAACAAGCCGGGGAAACTTTAGTCATCACCCGCGTCTTCAACGCGCCGCGGAAGCTCGTGTGGAAGACATGGAGCGAACCAGAACGCTTGATGCGCTGGTGGGGGCCTAAGTTCTTCACGGCGCCTTCTTGCAAGGTTGATTTTCGCGTGGGTGGCACGTATCTCTTTTGCATGCGATCTCCCGACGGAAAGGATTATTGGAGCACGGGAGTGTATCGCGAAATCGTTGACCAGGAACGGATCGTCTACACCGATTGCTTCGCAGACGAGAGAGGAAACGTTGTCCCGGCGATGTATTACGGATTCAGCGAAAACTTTCCGCGGGAACTACTCGTGAGATTGACCTTTGAAGAACACGATGGAAAAACCACGCAGACGTTGAAACACGCTGGATTTCCACCCGGCAATCACTTGAACGACGCACGAGCTGGTTGGAACGGGTCATTCGACAAACTGGCCGAAATTCTGGAAGAGTAAAGAAATGTTGTGTACTTGATACCGAAATTATCGCCCTTCAAATATTTCTATCAGAAGTAATTGGCAGCATCATCACGAAGTAAAAGTTATGGTGGATGTTGTCGATTATCGCCGGCAGGTGGTGACGAGGATCGTTATCGCCGCCAGTTTGGTCGTGATCGACTTGGAGATATTCTTCTGGCCTTGCATCCCCGCACCAGCAGTGCTGCTTCTCGCCACGGTGCTAATATTATGCGGAGTTGCCGTGCTCAACTTCTCGATTCGGTGTCGGAAGGAAATGACGCACCATGTTTCCTGCATGCTAATTTTCGGAGTTAAAAAAGAATCCCGCAATTTATATGTAAATATCATGGGACAATATACATGATGGTAAAAACGCTTGGATTTCTCCAGCGAATCGAGATCAATCCGAAATTAATTGGCAGAAAACCCGTGATCAAGAATATATGGATTCCTGTGTATATCATAAGGCACGAAACACACTTAATTGGCGAAAAAATTCACTTGGCAAGGAAGATATTGATGTCCAATACCTCGGATAGAAGTATTTATGACTACATCATCACGTGTTGATAATCATGGTGGACGTTGTCGATTATCGCCGGAAGCCCTTGGCTCGAACCACTGCAAGATCAAGAACGAGGATAACTTTCTCGAAAGATGAATCCAAAGACTTATTGAAATCGTGGTTGGTGTTGTCGATCGCGTATCTATTCACGTACGGAACCATCATCTTTTATTTCCCGGAAGTGATATTGTTCATTTTGCCATACATTACGATATCGACAGGATTGACCTTCATCGTCCACGAGCTCGCCCACAAGTTCGTCGCGCAACGTCACGGCCTGGAAGCACATTATAAATCGAATGATTATTTGCTCGCGTTAAGCTTGATGATCTCCTTATCCGGATTCTTATTTTTCACGGCGGGAGCGGTTGTTATCAAGGGTGATTATCTCGATGACCGAGAAATCGGGCACATTGCCGCAGCAGGCCCGATCTCCAATCTAATCATTGCTGGCATCTTTCTACCCTTGTCTTTTATTTTCCCAGAGATATTCTTCTTCAAATATCTCTTCGGCATCAACGCCTGGATAGGATTCTACAACATGCTACCCGTCGGCATACTTGATGGCTTGAAAATCGCGAGATGGAGCAAGTTAGCATTCTGGCTCATCATCACGACCGCGATCGTGCTCGTCGTTGTCGATTTGTTTCCCTATTATGCAAATCGAATATATTTTCATTACCCATAAAACCATAATTAAATGCCTTCAGTCTCAGATCACGACATTCTTCTTGATGTATCGGCCGAGGCAATCGCGACATTTTTCGGGATGCCATCGCGAAAATCCACGTGATATTCAACGAGGTGGCGGAGCGGGTGAAAAAAGTAGTAAAGGGCGTTTCGTAGCGAGAAATCAAGGAAAAAAAATTACTTTAAGGGTTTAAATGCTTTCGATGCGCGTTCGGCTCGCTCCTTTGAGAGTTTCCTGAAGTACTCGAAATCCTTTGCTTTTAACTGCTCATCCATAAATTGCAGTTTACTAGCGATCTCGTCCTTTTCAATTTGGATTGCACGTTTCTCTTGTTCTAACAAATCCCGCCTTGTTTCAAGATCGGAAATTTGGTTCTTGAAACCTGCTTCGAGGTTCGTGATTTTGTTCTTGTGGTTCGATTCCATTTCGATGAGTTGCGTTTTCAGACTTGCCTCGGAATTCTCGAGTGTAGATCTAACACTTTCAAGGCCGCGTATCTTTTCATCAAGCTCTGTTTTCATCGCATTCTTCTCTTCCATGAGTTCCTTGATTTGCCTGTCCTTTTCGCTGATTGTCTTGTCAAGCGATGCTTGGAGACCTTCAACTTTTCCGTTCAGCGTTGCGATCGTGGTTTTTTTTTCTCCGATGGTCGTTTCCTTGTCCTTGATGGAATTTTCGAGATTAGAAACCTTTTCGAGGAGCTCCTTAATCATTGCTTCGTTTTTATCCTTCAATTTCGATAATTTATCGATATCAGCCAGAAGTGATGAAGTTTCTTGTTTCTGATTGGTTAATCGAGTCTGGAGATCAACCACCACTTTATCTTGTAATTCCTTGATCCTGGCTTCATTTTCACTTTTTGTTTTCGTCAGTTTAGCGATCTTTTCATTAAGTGACGAAGTCTCATTCTCTAGGTCCACGACACGATTCCTAAAGTCGATCAATGTTTTACCAATGACTTTGACTTCCTTTTCGGGCTTTTGCTCTACTTTAGTCCATTCTATACTCATGGAAATTCACGCGACAATCGATGTTTGTTGAATATGAAATGATTACCATGAATATATCATTAGTGTAAGGGCAAACACGCCAAGATTTTCACGGATAAAAAAAAGGGGGAAAAATGAAAAGGATTAAAGCGGCCAGGGGCTCACGCCACGCGGCAATGCAGGCCGTACCAGGCCGCGTTGGCGACCGGCAATTCATCCTCGCGGCGGGCTGCCTTCTCCGCCTTGCGGTAGATGCGTGACCCGTGAAGCACTTACATTGAGGTAGCGTTGAGCAGTTCCATTGAAAGTTATATTACATTGGTCCTTATATTGGTGAATCCAATGGGATTGACGCTACGATTTTTCTCCTGGAAATTGTGTTCCCCGGACCCTAAAGGCCAGTCGATCTTGCTTGCAATAAAGCCAGCCTGCTCCATCTTCTTCACCATTGCCATCAAGGCATCCTCGCTGATGGAAAGGTTTTTCACTCTCATTGGTATATACGCGCTACCGGTGAATTCCTTGAGATATTCCATGAGGTGGTATTCGTCAGCGGATAACTCTTTCATCCTCGTGCCAAAAATTCGCCATCAGGTCGAGCGTCACTCGCTAGGTGCTGCGTGTGGAAAATGCTCCTCTTCCATATTGGTCGATGGAGAGCCGATCACCTAGCTTGTCGCAAATTTCTCACGGAGGCTATGTCATTGTTTCCCTTTTTTGTGTATTGCCATTTCATTAATCATGAGAAAATATTGCGTTAACCATAAGAAAATTAATTTATTTTTCCCATAATTAACATTTTTAAGGGAATATATCGTGAATTATGATTTTATTGAAGTCGGAACGAGCAATTTCAACACGTTAATACAGAAATGTAAGCCAGACGCGGTTGGATTGAGTGTTGAACCGCTGGATTTCTATCTGAACGACCTTCCGGAAAAAAAGAATGTCCAAAAAATAAATGCAGCGCTAATTCCGAACGATGTTTTCAAACGGCTCGAAAAACCAGAGATTCCCATTTACTACATGCCCCCCGAAATCATTAAGAGATTCAAATTGCCACACCATCTTCAAGGATGCAATTCTGCGGGATATCCGCATAATAAGACTAAAAAATATTCCCGATTTTATGAGACAAAAATAGTCCCAGCTTTATCTGTTAACGATTTCATCGAGAAATTTGAAATAATGACTGTTCATATGCTGAAAATGGATACAGAGGGCTATGATCTGATGATATTGCGTGATTTTCTTGCAAGCGCGGTTATCCTTGAAATAATCATACTAGAAATAAATTCTACTAACTTGTTAGATAAAGATACGACAAAACTTTTACTGAAGGATGCTACAGAGCAATACACGATTAGAAGATGGGGTTATAAAAATTTCAAATTGACCTTAAAAAAGGAAATTTATAACTTTTAACAACCCCGGAAGGTTCGCGCACCGAGCGTGCTCCAAGAATCGATGCAGTGGATTGAACCGGATGTAAGAAGAGCAATATCCCTGCTTTTTTAGTATGGCGTGTCGTGAGTGAAAGCAACAAGGGCAGATCCTGGGTATTCATTCCTGCTATGGGTGCTGGCGTTCTCGGTCGCGTATTATGGGTATTAGGAGTCCTCGCCGCTAGGAGATAACTCTACATGTTAAAACGGCTATCTTTAATTGGAAAGTGGTCGGTTTGTCAAATCTAGACGAGCGAAGTGAAGTGAGCTATACCGTCAGAGTAGAAGGGGATAGAAATGTTGATCACGATCCAGGACAAAGCCACGTCAAAGGTGCTCGTGGACTTGTACGCTTGCTCGCCAGGCGACTCGTCATTTTCCGGGGATTACAACTACTTGTACGTGAACGATGACGTGTGGTGCGGGCGCGGGAAAATCTTCGAGATCGCGACCGGCACGCGCCTCCAATACCACGACGACGCGTACTACGGGGACGAAGCCCACCTAGACATGGTACCCAGCGTCTAGTGGCCGGACACGTTCAATGGCCTCGTGCCGTTCTGCATCTTCCTCACGGGGGGAGAACTTCTTGCCTTGAACCACATCGGGCGCAAGGGAATCTCGAATTGATGCCCGCGATAGCCGGGAAAGGTTCTTACATAACCCGCGATTCATCCCCGAACGATCTGTTGCCGCCTTTTTAAGCCGCAAACTTAAATTACTTTTAGATAATTACGCGTCTTAGAGTGATTCTATCATGGTCATGTGGCCAAGAGCATGTATCGGTTGCGGGGAAACAGACCCGCAAAAATTGAAGGATCGCGCGTACACGTACAGTCATCGCCATCCCGTTAGTAGCCATTATGTGAGTTCTAACGTCGTTGAAACGACATACGACGTGCACAGCTTGCGCGTGAACAGTTACTTGTGCGCTCCATGTGAGAGTAAAGCCAAGGGGCGCTACGTGGGCGGGCTCGTGGGTTACGGCCTCTTGATGGCTGCGGGATGGGCGGGATTTGGCATCGCGGGGGACGAGGGTGATTATGAACTCCAAACGGGGTTGATCCCGGTTGCCTTCATTTTCTCATTCATATTTTTCATGTGGCTCGGCTGGCGCGTGCACCCCGAGACGCACTATCACAAGGTGCGGTACAACTATCGCCGGCAAACGTTCTCGTTCACGTTCAAGAACCCCAAGTATGAAGCAATCTTTAAACAAGTAAATCCCGGTGAACAAAGCAAGGTCTTGCAGTCTTTCCCGTAAATAAAGCCCGATGGCGCTTATAATGCACCAGGAATCGTTTTAAATGGATTGAGCGCGGCGTTAGATAAGATGAACACGGAAGAGGACGACCCACCGGAAAAGGTCTTGGAAGATGCCATTGCGGATTATTCCCGCCGATATGGAATGTCACGGGAAGAAGTCATGGTTCGGATCGCATGTCCAATTTGCGGGAAGAACAAGAAGATTGCCGTGGACAAGGAGATGGTCCTCGATTCCCCTGGAATGGTACTGACATACCCGGTGGTCAAGGGCGTGATATGCGAGCACGCGTTCATTGCCAAGATAGACTCTCATTTCAAAGCAAGATGATGCCCGTCGCGTTCACCCGCTTACTATTTCTAAATCTCTTTTGAAAGGCTAGTTTTTTATGGCTGGAGCGAAGATAGGAAGATCGAGCTCTCCATAAAGAAAAGGTCACATCACGATTTTCTATGAAGGCCTTCACATTCTTCAAGTATCCCGTGTTCACGGATGGCGAGATCGATGTCTAAGTTCTAAAGGAATATCCGCCCACGTCGAAATTGAGACGGCTTTTTAATAAACGTCAACCGGATGTTCCACGATATCAATTTGGAATTGCATTGCATGGAAAAACTGAAAGAATCGGGCACGTGGGCCTCAAAATTGCCTATTCGGACAACATAGTAAAATATTATGGCCAGATTAGTTATGGAATTCGGGAGCCATTTCGAGGGCACGGATACACGGCCAAAGCATGCAAACTGATCAATCAGGTCGCCATCAACCATCGCATCACGGAAGATGTGTGAGAAAATCGGCTGCACGCTCGTGGAGTTCGTTGATGTACCGCCGACGTATGAATTGTATAAAAAAGGAACGCACCAAGTGTGCCGTTATCGTTGGATTCTCTATCCTTAGAGATTTCATTTCGATCTCCTAGAACGGCGACGTTTTCCCTCTCAATAGCGGCATGAGCAATGACAAGTACCGCGCATGAAGCAGATTTGAAGAAAATGTATCATCAGATAAGGGCCTGGAACCACGGGTCGTCGCGGACCGGATCAAAGTCGTGATCAGTGGATGCCATCTTCTGGTATTTACCGGGATTTGCCTTGATGGCCTTCTCGAGAAATTCCACGGCTTTGCGAGCATCTCCCGCAAGTGAATGCGCACATGCCATGTTATAAAAAGCAAGCGGGTAGTCGGGCTTTAGTTCAAGGGCCTTTTGGAAGCAGCGCTTGGCCTTTTCGAGATCCCGTGCTTCTTTCTTCAGGAGCGTGGCACCAAGGTCTGTCCACAAGTAGACATCAACCGGCCTGACGGCGAGTGCCTTGTTGTAGGTTTCGATGGCGCCCGGAATATCGCCGGAATCCTCCATCGCCAGCGCAAGGTCAAGCCATGCATCGGCATGATCGGGTTTGATGGCAATCGCTTTACGAAAAGCATCGATTGCACCCGGCAAGTCACCGGAATCAACAAGGACAACGCCGAGGTTGTGCAACGCGTCGGCATCATCGGGCTTGATGGCGATTACCTTCCGATAAGCCTCAATGGCACCTGGAAAATCGCGAGATTTCCTGAGGGCTGTAGCGAAGGTGTTCCATACCTCGACAAGATCGGGCTTGATGGCAAGTACCTCGCGGCAAGCTTCGATGATCCCTTTCAAGTTGACGGGCGGCGTTGAATCTTCGTATTTCTCGTTCACATCATCCGACATTATGGCGATCTCTTTTCGAAACGCATCCATAGCACCCACGGAGTCGCCGGAGTCGGCAAGCATGATGCCGAGATTGTGCCATCCATCGGCACGTTTGGGCCAGAGCTTGATTGCCGTGCGGGTGGCCTCGATGGCACCAGGCATATTACCCGACTTCAGGAGGGCAACGCCGAGATTGATGTGCGCGTATGCAGAGTTTGGATTGATCGCAATAGCCTTCTGCTGGGCTGCAATGGCACCCTTAATGTCGCCCGATTCTAGCAGCGCAATGCCGAGGTTAATCCACGCGTCTACATGACCGGGTTCGATGATGGTGGCCTTCCGGTATGCCTCAACGGCCCCTTTAAAGTCGCCCGATGCCTGCAATTCATCGCCTAGGTTACAATATGCAGTAGCATCGAGCAAAAGCGGCCCGAATTGCTTGAGCTTGGCCGCCACGCGCACTTTAAACGAGCCCTCCTTGCTGTTCATATCCATGCTGCCCCGAAGTCTTGAAGACCATACTGTTGAAGGTATAAGAATAAAAACATCTCATTTTCTCCCGTATTTTGCCATGATTTCCGCTTCGGCAAGCTTGGCGGGTTCTATTTTTTTCAAGAACGTCTCCTTGGTCACGCCCGCGAGCTTGTCGACTTTCAAGGCGAAAACCTTGAAGAAATACCGGTGCACGCCTCTCGGTGGTGAAGGGCCGCCATAATTTTTCTCCCCTCCATCATTGACAAGCTCCTCGCCAGGCGCCGGTCCTCCTTTCGGGATCTTGGTGAAAGTGGCAGGTATGTTGATGATCATCCAATGTATCCAGTCTCGCAAGGGCTTCTTGGGATCCGGAGCATCGGGGTCATGCACATAAAGCGCAAAGCTCTTGGTGCCCGCGGGCACGTCGCTCCAGACAAGTTCGGGGGACACGTCCTTGCCGTCAACCGTGAATTCCTTGTTCATCATGCCGTCCTTGCCGATCAAATCACGTGATTCGAGCTTCATAACTGCATCTTCTTCTATCGTTTATTTATTGTTTTCGTGATTCGATAGCATCACGAGAAGGAACATCCCGAATGCCAACGAGGAGGTTGTCTAGCAAAGGACTGCCATCGTTTACCACGCGAGGATAAGTGCGGTGATCAAGAAGGTAGAACCGCCCGCAAAGGCGGATGCAAGGAAATTCACGACATCGTTGTCGATCATACCCTTCCCGCGAACCAGCCGCGTGGGCAACGAACAATGGATTCGCTTCTCGGTTTCTTTTCCGCATGTCTGGCATTGGAACGTGCCTTGCACCGTAGCCCCGATCACGCTATCGACGAGCGACGCGAGGAAGCCCATCGCCCCTGCAATTCCGACCAGGATCCATTCCTTCGCGACAAGCAAATTGATCAAGCCAGACAGCATGCCGATTAGAGCTCCGGCAATCATCACTAGGAGGGCGCCCGCCACGGCAGCCGTGGTGCCTCGCAATGTAACCCCGCCTGACGTTCCCGTTTCGACCTGGACGTGCAGATCGAGGATCCAGCGAGGCTTTTTTGCAGACATCATGCCGACCTCCGTGGCCCACGTGTCTGCATTCGGCGCGGCGATGGCTGCAATCGAGGAAAATATGGCTGCATGACTAATCCACGAAGGCAATACCGCGAACAGCGCGATCGCATAAATGATGGCCATTACAAGGCCGATGGAGCCGTTCGCGAGGACCTGGTGAACATCCCGCGTGCTTCCTTTCGCGGCCTTGTCTTGCGCTGTTTTCTTCTTCTGCGCGTTCAATTTTGACAGCAAACTGCTCGATGCGAAAAACACGAACAAGACGACGAAAAACAGCGGTTCGATCATCCACAATGTCAAGCCTATTGCAAACGCTGCCAAGGCCGCTTGTCGCGTGAGGTGCCCTTTCAGTAACGCCCACCTCACCGCGAGATAATTGATGGCAGTGCCCGTGACAGCGACATAAATCCACCTCCATAACGAGAACGGGGGCATGAACCAGGTCGGGAGCATCACCAGAGGAAACGCGCGGTCGTGTTTTATGGTTTCGTTTTCATCCATCGAAAGCAACTTCCCACTTCTTCCTTTTCTCCCGCCTCTTCCCTCTTCTTCTGTCTTCTTCCGTCTTCTTCCGATTCATGGAAAAAGACGAAGCATTCTTAATAGGACCGAGCGAAACTCCAGAGTGATTATTGCATCATCGGTGATTTCCTGCCAGAATACACTGGCTCGGAGCTCATCTCGATGAGCCAATATGACGTTTACCAAATGTTTAACTTGAGCGATCTTCACCGGATGTTCGAGGTTTCTTCTTTTAACATGATTTTGTTCTATTCGAGCATCGTGGTTGCCATAGTGACCATTCTCGGAGTCCTGAAATTCCGGAAAACCCATGCCAAGCTCTCGAATGAAGTAGAAAA
>JAUQYW010000424.1 GCA_030587525.1 Candidatus Sigynarchaeota archaeon
GATCGAGACGTACGACAAGTTATCGGCGTACATCATTGATATCGAGCAAACATGCGCGAACGAGGACCCGTCTCAATGGATCGTGAAAATGCTGCTCAAGACAGCTGCGAGCATTCGTGAACGGCTCGATGCCAACCGGATTGCTTATGAAGCATACGTGGCATTGAACAAGCAATTCCAGGAGATCCGGGCATTGCTAGGAAACCCGGATCTTGCCAGGGCGGAGAAAATCATGCTGCTCGATAGCATATTCGAGGCCATCTGGGTAGAGACGAGCAAGAAAGAAGGTATCACGAGCAAGGATGAGTTGCGCACGCTGAAACCGAGCATTTCGAATACACAAGAGCAAATCCTGCTCGAATGGGTTCGCCTCTACAGGTCATATAGACGGGGCTTATTTACCTATTACGATTTTCTCGTTCCAGAAAGAACGAATGTCAAGATCGAGAAGAAGTTTGGCGAGGAAAAAACCTTGCTATTCAGCCAATGCGCGAAAACACGAGTCGGCATGCAAGTAAGGACTCGTGGTGAATACTTGTTAAAAGAGCTCTATGCGGGAAAAGACGAGATTAAATTGATCATTCATGATATCGAGGGCGAGTATGACATGGAACAAGTTAAAGCCGGGCTTGAAGAGCTCGAGCGACGTGTCAAGCAGGAGACCGAATGTTGGAAGTCCAACCTTGGTGGTATCGATGCCATCAAGAACGTCTTAAATATCGGAAAGAAAGGTATTAAGAAGGGTGACCTAGATGAGATCAAAAGTTAATGTTTTTTTTCCACAATTTTTCACGTTTTTTCTCGAGTCATTTTTTCCGATATCTTTTTTTCACCTCGGCAAACGTTCCTATTCACGTTTTGAAGATGTCGTGGTTACAATTTTTCACGAAAAGAATTATTATCCGAAGAATTCCTCTGCGCATACCCAACGTTACCAGCGATGATTCGATTCAGTAAAGTTCGAAGCGAATCCTTCACGGGCATTGATGATAACGACCTAGAACGTGGTTTTTTAATCATGTGTGGAATCTTCGGCATAATGACGAAACGAACTGACATTCCCATCGCGAAATTGATACGCGAAGGGCTACAGCGCCTTGAATATCGAGGCTACGATTCGTGCGGCCTCGCGATGGCCAACAACGGCACGATCGAGGTCCGCAAGAAAGCGGGTAAGATCGCCGACATCAACAAGGACGGCTTATTTGACTCGATGCAGGGGCAATATGGCATGGGCCATACCCGCTGGGCGACGCATGGTCCCCCAATCGATAAGAACTCGCACCCGCACCTTGATTGCAAGAATAAAGTGGCAGTTGTGCACAATGGCATAATCGAGAATTACCAGCAGCTCCGGAAGGAGCTCACTGCTCGTGGGCACACGTTCCGGTCCGACACGGACACCGAGGTTATCCCGCACTTGATCGAGGAGTCGCTAGCAAAAGGCATTTCGTTCAAGGACTCCGTACGTGAGGCGATCAAGTACCTCACGGGCGCGTATGGCATCGTGGTCATGCACGCGGACACCCCGGATTTCATGATTGTGGCACGGAAGGAATCCCCGCTCACGATCGGCATCGTCCCCGGCGAAACATGCTTCGCGGCTTCCGATATCCCGGCATTCTTGCCCCTCACGCGCCAAGCCCTCATCCTCGATGACGATGAGATGGCGTTGCTCTACAAGGGCAAGGTGGAGATCTTCAACGTGATCACCGGCAAGCCACGAACTCCAAAGCCCTTCCAGGTGCAGTGGTCGATCGACGCGGCGCAAAAGAGCCTCGACGGGGTCGAATACAAGTGGTTCATGCACAAGGAGCTCCACGAGGTGCCTAGAAAAATTAAAGACCAACTTCGAGTTCCGCAAGAGCAGCTCGATGCGTTTGCCAAGACCGTAATGGCGGCAGAGCACGTGTACATCACCGCAGCGGGCACTGCATTTTACGCGTGCTTGGCTGGCAAGTTCCAGATCACGAAATTTGGCGGCCCGTATATCGAAGCCCTGCTTTGTTCTGAGTTTCGCGATGCCTTGCCCACGATGCCACCAAAGTCATGTGTAATCGCCGTTTCGCAATCCGGCGAGACTGCCGACACGATCGAGGCCGTGCGGTATGCGCGCGAAAAGTTCGGCGCGAAGGTCTGCTCGGTCGTGAACGTGCAAGGCTCATCGATCACGCGGTATTCCGATAACGTGATCATCACGGCAGCAGGACCAGAAATGGCTGTTGCATCCCAAAAAGCATATTGCACGCAAGTCACCGCGCTGACGATCGTCGCGCTCCGCATCGCCGAGCTCAAGGGTACGGTTCCAAAGGCTGATGTGGCCAAGTATCGCGTTGCGCTGGAGAAGACCGTGGATGTTACCAATGAGATCTTGAAAAATGAAGACAAGATCAAGCAACTCGCCGAAACCCTCGCCAAGAAGCAGAACTTCTACTTCCTCGCCCGTGGCCTGTCCTTGGCCGCGGCCTGCGAGGGTGCGCTCAAGCTCAAGGAAATCTCGTACAACCACGCCGAAGCTTACGCCGCCGGCGAATCAAAGCATGGTCCCATCGCGTTGATCGAGAAAGGGTTCCCCGTTGTCTTCGTGGCGCCTCCAGACGAGACCTACGATCGCCTCATCGGCAACGTGCAAGAGATGAAGGCCCGGGGCGGCACGATCATCTCGGTCGTGGCAGAGTTCGACACGAAGATCACGGAAATGTCGGATTACACGATCCGGGTGCCCATCGACAACGACAAGTATGCGATCGCCATGAGCGCGGTGCCGTTCGTGTTCCCGCTGCAGATCATGGCATATTTCGCGTCGGACTTCAATAAACTCGATCCTGACAAGCCACGGAATCTCGCGAAGAGCGTGACCGTGAAGTAATTTTTCTGATTTTTCTTTTTTTTGCGAATTTCATAGATTGTGCTGTAATGCCATGTTTCATCCATGATCCTTGCAGCGGCCGGCGATCTCTAGCGCGTGGTTGCCTTTATTTTGGATAAGGTTGGAAATATACTATCGATCGGGATAAATTCAATCGGAACGTCATCGATTATGGTCGCCGAGAAAGCTTTCAAGGCCTATGAAAAACGCAAGACCACCTACGTGCTTGTCCAGCCGTGGATGGACTGGAAATCCAAACAACGAGATGATTCGAAGAGGCGTATCCGCATCGAGGAGTCGTGGATCCCGTGCTCCGGCTCGAAATGGGGCCATGATTTGCACGTGACCACTTACGCGCCACTCGATGCATTAAAAATCAAAGGAGTGGCAGTTTGCTTCCACGGTCTCGGCAATTTCGGAGAGCGTGAATATTATTACTTTGCACCGTGGTTGGCCGATCATGGATTCATTGCGTTCGTGCCGGACATGCCCTATTTCGGGCACAACATCATCCACCGCGGCGCCCACGGCAGGATCGGCTCATGGAACTCGCAGATTGAAGCCATGACAACGTGCGTTTCGTGGTCGTTGCAAAAAGCTGGGACAGTAGTGGGTTCGACTGGCTTGCCGTGGATCGTCGTGGGGATCAGCATGAGCGGGCTCGGCGTGCTCGATTGGGGCATCAACCAATTCAACGAGCAGCACCTGGATCCAAAGGTTATGGGTCGATGCAACGGGATCGCGGCGCTTGTGCCCGCGCTCGAGTTCCGGATAAAGATTCACCCTATTAAGAAGTTCCTCGGTTTTATTGTCGGGAAATTAGCTCCGAACTATGTGTTTGACCAAAAAACCCCCCCCGATACTGCAACTAGCCTCGCGAAAGTAAGCCACGACAAGCTGAGTGTCCAATGGTGCGTGCCGTGCATCGAGACCGGTTCAATGTTCGGGCTGGAGGGAGACAAGGGTACCGCGAGCTACGAGGTCGATTGCTTTCCCGGATCCCCCGTCAGCACCTTGAGTAAATTATATCTCGCCGCTAATCGCGTCCGGAAAACAGCCAACAAATGGCCACGCGTCCCCCTTCTGTGCACCGGTTCTGGAAAAGACGATCTCGTGGACCCCGCGGGTGCATCGGAATTCCTATCTCGCATCGACCAATCCATCCCCCATCAATACATCTTTCACGAGGGTTGGTACCACCCGCAGCTCGGGGAGCTGGACAGGGAAGAATTATTCAAGGAAATCCTTGCATTTTCACGCGTGTGAATGTTTCAGGAAGGAAACGCGGTTCCCTCCGTTTTTCATTCGGAATCCAGCAATGCAGTACGACAGGTTTCAAATCTTGATTTCGTTAGGAGATATCGTGAGATACCAAAGTATCACTTGATTTTATCGAATCATATATCAATAGTTGAGTATCGAATCGACTTAATTGCGCGATAAATTCATAGACCACATGACAAACCACCAACATCTATGTCGCGAGAAGGCTATGATCCCCACGATCATGGCCTTCACTATGCTTTTTTTCTCGATATGTTCCACCATTTTCCCCGCGATGGGACCATTACCTCGTAAAGGCTATTGGGATACCACCGGTGACATTATGGAAAGTGCAATGCCGGTTTTCACCCAGCCCTTGAGCGCGAGTCCAACGAGCATTTCGCCAGAAAACCAGGATGGCATCAACGATAAAACCACGCTTTCGTTCCGGCCAGATCAAGACGGCGCGTTTAACATGACCATTGAAGAGGACATCCGAACCATCGATCCCCGCGCGCTTTCAAACGCGCTGGCTGGGAACTCGTCACGATTGCTTATGCTGGGATCCTTGAACACGGCAACCACTTTCGAATTGTTCGCGCGGTTTTCCACCGATCTCGGGATGTCTTGGAGTACCCCCGTAATGACGAACCTCACGGATTACAACAATGCCACGCATCACGGGAGTTATTACTCGAATCTGGATATGGTCTACAATCCATCGGATGGGAACTATGTCCTTGGCGCGGTGAAAAACATATCAGCAGGGGAATACGAGCTCGTTTTTTTCAAGTCACCGGATGGTATTCACTGGACTTCGTTACAAAACGCGTCGTTCGTCAACACCACGGTCAACCCTCTATATCGCTTGATCGATATGAATTTCGACATGATCTTGTCGACCAATCATTCCGAAATCTTGACGGTCGTAACGAATCACAAATTTTTTCCAGATGATGTGAGCGAAGCGTATTTCATCAAGCTCCAGCAAGGCGGGAGCGTGCTAAAATACACGAAGTTTTATTCCTTAATGTATGATTGGTACGGCATTTATTCTCCCGCCATAGCTGCAACGAACAACTCGGGGTGCATAACGTGCACGTGGTTTAAATTTGATGGGGCCCAAGCCTTTTATTACTTGGCTAATTCCTTTGATTTTGGTGGAACCTGGTCAGCGCCGATCATCTTGAATAACTCCCGCGGCTTCATTCCCGACATAACGCCTGAATACATGAATTTTCAAGACCGCACCATGCAGTTATATTATGAGCCAAGCGGAAAACTCGACATGACGTACATTGCGAACGTCACGAGCATTTTTACTATACAGTCATCGAACAACGGCGGGCTTTGGACGAATTTGACAAACTTCCGTTCCTACGTGGGTGTCCAAGCGTTCGTGTACAACCTTCACGTCGTGATTCTCGATGATGGCAGCAAGCTGATCGCGTTCATCGGGGCTCTCGACGGCAACGTGATGGCCAATAAAATTACAGATTTTGGCACGTCGTATTTCATCCGGGTCAAGACCGTGATTTCGCTAAAAAACATTCCCGTTCTTGCTGCACCTGGCTTCTCCAACGTCTGGTTTGGCAAGGACATGGTCGCGAATTTCGTACGGGATGGTCCCTATCTCGTGAGGGTGTGGATAAAAAACACGCTGAACCAGGTGAATCCAACCGCTTCGGAAGCCCGCCTTGTCGTAGACAATTCCCCGTTAAATGCATCGATCACCTTGTCGAACCCGTGTTTTTCACCTCATGCATCCCCTGGTGTGAAAGACACCACGGATATCACCCTGCGAAGCTTGAAGGATGCGACATATGACGTGTTCTGCGACGCTCCTTACGGGAGCCGTCCCGAAACCCAGGTAACGACATCAGAATCGGGAGACTTCCATGCCGACGTGGCGATGGACGAGTATTGCCGGCTCTGGTGCGTGTACACGAGTTTCCACGATCACCAGAAGGATCTATACCTGAAATGGTCCGATGACTTCGGTATGACTTTCTCGCTGCCAATTCCGCTGGTCGTTTCTTCGGATTTGAAGGACTTTGCGTCCATCGCGATCTCGCCGAACGGTACGATTTACATCGTGTATTATCAATTATTGGTCCAAGGGAATTCTATATGGGAGGCCGACCTGTATTTACTCAAGAGCTCGGACCGCGGGGCGACGTGGAGCACGCCTTTGAAAATCACGAACGTGCCCTCCTGGTCCGACGAGATCGCCACGACCCCCGACATGGTCATCGTCCCTAACGGGACGATCTACATACTCTATGCCGACAAGTCCTTGTCGAGCATCAAGATCGATTTGATCAAGTCGAACGATGGCGGGATGACCTTTTCATCACCTGTTCTGATACGCCAAACGGGTTCTAAAGACTGGACAGAGCCAGCGGCTATATCATATGACCAAGCGCGCCAGGAGCTCGTCGTGGTGTTTGAAAATTACACGTATACGAATTCCCTTACGCCCGTCGACTTGCTCGTCTACAATTCATCAACAGGCGGATCAACATGGACCATGCGATCGAGAAAACCGGGTGTCGTTAATGAAATCGCCTACCTTCACGGCCTCACCATCGACGTGCTATCCAACGGCACGTGGCGCACGTCCATCATCAGTCAGATCACGAGCATCCAGATCCTGACAATCCAATCCAACGACGGTGGATTGACGTGGGACACTGTCGAGAATTACACGCTTGACAGTGGCATTATGCTCGATTTTCAATTTCCTTGGTGTGACGACGAAATACGCAGCGGGTCCTCGCCATTCGGCGATATTTTTTATGCTTATGCGAGGTCGCCCGTGAGCAATCCGACACGGAATGTGTATTTGAAACCTTTCACGACCACGCGGCAGCATTATTCCGGTTCACTAGTTGCTGGCAGGAACAAGACACTTTCATGGAACGGGAAGGATCTATGGGGCACGTATTGCGAGGAACAAAATTACACGATCACGGGATATTTCTCCGACATGGCAGGAAATCCGACCGTGACTTCCGTTCAGTGCAAGATCGACAACACGGCTCCCGTGATCACCGCAGCCATCCCGCCCGTCGCAAGCATGCTTCCCAGCTCGGAACAAACAGTTGCGGTGAGAAACTCATCAAGCGGAATCGATTATGCCGTGGATCTTTACTACCGGCGCAGCGAAACCGGGCAATATACCCGCCTGGCCACTTCCTTCAATGGCACGGCTTTCGTGCAAACAATTCCCGTCTCACCAACAAATCAAGTGCTTTTCTATTTCAATGCCACGGACCAGGGCGGGAATTCAGCGATCGCAGGACCCTGGTTTTATTTCGAGCCGACTCCGTTCATCATCATAACGTCTTCTGCTGGAAATCCAAACAGGGCGCTTGAAGGACTTATAAAGATCGAGGTGCAGGGTTTACCAAGATCCCAGTTACAAGATGTCTATTTAAGCTACAAATTCAACAACATGTCCACCTTTGAATTTATTGCCATGAAATATGACAACAACAGCCTCGATTACGTGGTGTATTTCAACGGTAGCGCGCAATTGTCGAGCATCGATTACCAGATCTACATCGTGCGGCTTGGGGCGACCGATAAGGAGCCCATTGGACTGCCGGCAACAAAGACGCAAGTTGGGTACCCGTTGTTCGTGATCGAATATCCCTTGAACGTGATCATCGTCGTGGTCTCGACCGCGTTTGGTCTATTGCTGGGCATCATACAAGCACACGGGCGGCGGACGACTGCGAAACGAATTCAAGATCGCTTTTTGTACATGCTCAGAAGTTATGCCAAGGCCGAAGGATTGTCTCCTCAATCCAAGAAAGCACGAGCGAAAGATCTGGAAAAAGCGCGCAAAGAACGTGCAAAAATGGTGGAAACCCAGCATCTTGCAAGAGGCCGCATCATGTACAATTTTATGACCGTCGGCACGATTGCCACCATCGCTGGCGGTGCACTGGCATCCCTCGTCTTCAAGAGTGGCGGAATTGGCATGCTCGTTTCGGCTCTCGGGTTAATGCTCTCCTCGCTTGCTTTCATGGAGCGGGTTAATGTCGACACAAGCGATGCAATTTATATCGACAAGAAACCGCGTGGCTTCATGGCCTTCATGCATTTACTTCTCATCATCCTGGTGCTCGTGGTCTTCATGATGTCCGCGCCGCTTGTTGCTTGGTTTAACGAGCTGGTTGTTCAGCAAATCTTCGCGATAGGCCCGGTGAAAATCCCGCGCCTCTATCTCTCGCTCGTCACGCCGGTCATCACGTCAGTAGCTTTGATCTGGATTTCGAGCTACAACGAGCTGAAGAAATCGCTCAACCGCATCGAGCTGATGCGCGTTGCCGGGGAGAACTGGAAGGTAATCTGGCAAGCCAAGGAAGAGACGGTTTCTCGCCTTGCATCAAATGCTGCGCTCAAGATATTCATCTTCCTGGTCACGATCGTGTTTGCAGTGATCACCACAACACAAATCGGCCAATATGCAGAACAAGGCGTGCTGATCATCGTACCATTCATCATTACATGGCTCGCAGTCTTCCTGGTTGGCGCGATCACGATGCCGGTTTCTTCGGTCAAAGATGCGCTCAAGTCCTGGATCATCGAGAAATCAAAGCCTTGCACGAAATGCAATGCTCCGAACCTCTTCGAGAGCAAGAATTGCACGTCTTGTGGTGCATCGCTAGCGGGCGAGACGAGCATCGTTGAAAAGACCGTCGAATGCAAAGCATGCAAGGAACGGTCTCCCGACGGGAGCAAATTCTGCCGGGGCTGCGGCGTGACCTTGTAATCAATTGCCAGAATTTTTCTATTCCCTTATCTTTATTTTTTCAAGCATTACAAAATCAACAAAGCTGATTAAGCTGAATATCGAAATAGAAAACAACGCTGCATTCTTTTCAACGAGGTTTGAACATTGCGCCATGCCTCATCCCGGCTCGAAAAAATATTCGTGACGTGCGGCTCCATCGCATTGATCTTCATGGCGACTGCCGCGCCGCTGCAATCGTGCTGGTTCTGGAACCCGGCAGGAGATCTCCTTGCGGGCTTGGACATCCAGCCGGATTTTAGCTACTCCCTTATGAACTCAGGAACGTGGTGTGTTCCGCCTATGCGGCCAGCCGGGTTCTTGTTCGAGGTGCAAGCGATGAATTACGCGCCTTTCATGAACGATATCGTGAACCTTTCGGTCATCAAATATGGCCTTGGCGAGATCACGTCGTACTGTCCCACCGGCACCACGATCGGGGAATGGGAGTATTCGTTCCACCACCTGTTCAACGGCACGCTCGACGGATCCGGCCGCCCGCATTATGGCGGGTATCCGACGCCACCGGCGACGCGGCAAGAGGCGCTTGCGGTCATCGAGAATTATCTGGTCAATTACCTTATGAACGAGTCATCGAGGCCCTGGTACTCGTTCAACGGCCATTATCCCTATCATCACTATGCTGGCGAGTGGGGTTTCGACTCCCTCGGCAGCGAGATCGGCGAGAACATCAACGGGTACCAGCAATCCATCGCGTTCAATCGTGGCGCGGCGCGGCAATACGGGGTGCCCTGGTTCATCGACGTTTCCGCGTGGCACGGCGCGGGGATCACGGATTACAGCACCACGCAGCCATGGGGCGTCTACAGCGGCCCGGACAACGGCCATTCGCTCAGCTTGTACCGCCGCACATATTTCATGACCTACATGGCGGGGGCAGGGGCGCTGATCGCCGAGGCCGGCGGTGTGAATTTCTTCATGGAAGAGCTGGACGGCGATAATTGCTTCGTGCCGTCACCGCTCGGGCTCGTCGGCCAGGTGCTGTACAATTTTACCCTACGGCATCCCGATCCAGGCGTACCGTACACGCCATTTGGCTTGCTGCTGGATTTTTACCACGGGACCTACTTCGGGGGGGTAGGACCGATGCTCGCGTTCGAAGCGTTCCCGTACACTCCCGCGGATTATATGACGTGGAATTGGCTCGACTTGTTTTTCCCCGGCAGCTGGGACGAGATCGACGAGGTCGGCACGCTCGTCAATTCCCCATGGGGAGATTCGTGCGACGTTATATTGCAAGACGCGAACGCGAGCGTGCTCTCGAGTTACCCGGTCTTGATCCCGACGGGTGGCATCGCCTTCACCAGTGCAGAAGCGGATCGCCTCGTCGATTACGTGAACGGCGGGGGCGTGCTCGTCCTGAACCGGGCATACACGCGGCAACTTCCCGCGGAGCTCGCCAGCGGAATGGACGCGACCTGCGCGTCGAGCCGGAAGGTTGGCAACGGGTCCGTGATCGTGTACGGGCCCGATTTTCAGCCGGATCCTATAGGCAAGAAAATCGTTGGCGATCTTGCATGCGTCCTCTTGCCATTCGAAGTGCAAGGTGACGTGGAGTACTTGATAAACCGGCGTAACAGTAGTTGGGTCATCACCCTCATCAATAACAACGGCGTGACGAAGGCACAGCACGATCCGCCGATGATCGATGCATCGAAAGAACAGAACGTCACGATTCGGTATCGCCTTGGTGCGGTCTCGGCCATCACGAGCTGGATATCGGACATTGCAACAAGCTCGATACCTGGCAGCAATGGAACCTCCGTGGTGGTGAATCTGCCTCCGGGAGGTATCGAGGTGCTTGAATTCACCTCGGGTTAGTGGGTCTTCCAGGTTGCAGCTAGTGGATCGAATTCTGTCGGGAAAGCTAGGTTCGTGAAAGCACGCCGAGCATTCTTGCACGAAATCGTCAAAAAAAGGAGCCTTCATGTCATTTTTTGGTCATCGCAACGATGTGTTCGAGGTACGGGATGTCGAGACCGAGAAAGGTTATAACTCTAGATGCTGAACAATGATTGTTATCTCTGATTTATCCTACTCTCTGCATTTGAAAAAAAGCTGATGAAATATGGTCACAGACTTGAATGACATCGTAATCGTGGACTATTGTCGGACAGCTCTTGGATACAAGGACACGTCCTTGTCTAGTATCCGATCCGACACCATGGTCGTTGAAATCATCAAAGCTCTTCGTGATAGAAATCCCAAGTTCAAGAATAATCTCGAAAACTTGGCAAGGGATTTCAAGATAGACTCAATATGGGGTTGCAATTCGCAGATTGGTACATCGGCACTCACACTTGGTCGCACCGCGCCCCTCGCTGCGCACTTTCCGATCGAAGTGCCGGGTATGTCGGTGAATCGCCAATGCGCGTCTGCTATGACGGCGGTAAGCCTCGGTATCGGGGAGATCAAGGCCGGGTATTTCGATTTCATCGTCTGCGGTGGTATGGAGCAACAATCCGCGGCCCCTATCGGGCAAGACATGATCTGGGTCAATAAGGATGGCGAAGTTATACGAAGTGCCCCGCACCCGTCGATCACGACTAACCCGTACATCAAGGACCCGTTTGACTCGTCCAAGCCTGGTGTTATGGCGGGGCAGATTGTCGGTGCTGAGTGGATCGGCAAGAAGTTCAACGCGCCGAGGGAAGAGATCGACAAGTTTAGCTTGTGGTCCCACGAGAAAGCGATCAAGAACGCGGCGATCCGCCACAAGGAAGTCATTCCCATCCCGGTGCCGTATCTTGGCCAGATCGAGGGCAAGCCGAACCAATCCGTCGAGGTGAAGCCCGGCCTGCGCTCGTCGTTGAAGGATGGAAAGTGCAAGCTGATCCTCGCGGAAAATGATTACCAAGCCTGGGATTCATGGAAGGAGAAGCTCGGGCTCTCGGGTATGTTCGCGGATAACATCAAACACTTCGAATTCAGCGTCGACGAGAGCGCCCGTTCCAAGACCACGGCGGAAATGATGGCAAAGATGCCGGGAATCAATAAGCATTGGTTGTTGACGGCAGGTAACTCGTGTCCAGAATCGGATGGTGCATCGGGTATGCTACTTGCCCGGCGTGAAGCTGCCTTGCAACTGGGCTTGAAACCCCGTGCCCATATCAAGTGCATCACGATCGTCGGCAGCGACCCCGTCTTGATGCTCACGGGTCCGCAAGTAGCCACCAAGGAGATGATCAAGCGCACCGGCCTCAAGATGGATAATTTTGATATCATCGAGGTCAACGAGGCGTTCAGCACCGTGGTGTATGCCTTCTGCAAGGAAGTGGGTATCGATTACTTCGACCCGAGAATTAACCCCTGGGGCGGCGCCATCGCCATCGGGCACCCGACCGGCTCCACAGGATGCCGCTTGCTCGGCACGCTCATGCACCAGTTCGAAGCCATGGGCGGTAAGGGCAAGGGGAAGATCGGGCTCGGCACATTGTGCGTCGGCTTGGGCATGGGCATCGCCGGGCTCGTCGAATTGGAGTAAGCCCTTTTATATATTTTCTTTTCTGCATTTTTTTCAGCATTGAGAGCCTAGAACCAAGCGTGAATGTCATGAAGATCAAGACCGGTCGATTCATGGACAAGTATCCATACATCAAGGTCGGAACGGGCCCTGATTGGGCGGTCATCTGCCCCGGCAGCGAGGACTTGCTCATCAGCGACGTGAAGATGGCTCGTTTTTATGCAAACTTGTACAAGAACCTATTCCCAAACAACTATTCGCTGCTCGTGATAGGTTACCAGCCCGGTATGCCGGAAGGAACGACGCCACAGATGATCGCTGATGATTTCGCAACCATCGTCGAAAAAGAAACCGGTCCCGCCGTGGTGCTGGGCATATCATTCGGGGGTTTCGTCGCTATGGCGAACGTCATCACGTGTGTCGCGACGGAAGTCTTATCATCGATCAAAACACCGACCATATTCCTCGCCGGCACACGTGACCAGATCTTCCCACCGGAGTCGTGTAAAAAGACCGTTGCCCTCATCCGTGGCTCGAAGATCGAATTTTTCGATGGAGAAACGCACACCTTATTCATTGAACGGACGAAGGCGTGTAGCAAGGTCATCGCCTCGTTTCTGAGCACGATGAAATGAGCCCGTTTCTTTTTATTGCACAAGCGGAAAACGCCATTGGATAAAAATAGGAAAAATCCCAGCTGGCGAGCGCCAGCCGTCCCATTACAAGCTTTTTTACTTTACCGCAACGCCTTGCATCATACACATTCCTGGGTCGTATTACGCTCGTCATATTGCGCGCCCGCATGCGTGATCTCGAGTTCGCCAGTTCCGGGTTGGCAATTGAACGAGCGGTACGAGAAAGGGAACGTGGTTTAGATGGAAGGCGTGGTGGATCTAGAAAAAGATATGACAATAAGAATCATTGTTAAAGAGCCTTTTCCTTGGCTGGCTTTTCAAACCACGATTTCACCTCCTTCTCCGAGAGCAAGAGGGCAAGGCCGAAGGGAATGACGAGGTACCAGGCGAGCGTGCCGATGACCATGACGATGGCACGGCATTTCGAGTTGTGCAAGAAGGATCCGATGCAGCCGGCGAGCCCCACGCTCGTCAAGACGATGAAGATGATGCCGACCAATCGAGTTCCATCGGGGCTGCCGAACTCGTAAAACTCGGTCCCGAACCAGACGGGGTCGATTATTGCCGCTACGGCCGCTGCGAAGAACAAGCCGACGATGGCAGTCACGAGGGCCAGGAGGAACGGGACGAGAAACTTCCGTGATATCCGTGGTGGTGCTCCAGGCTTGTGTTCATCCAGTACGAAGGATAAGGTAAAAGGGATGCCGCAGACGAAGAATCCAGCAATGTCAGTTCGGTCCAACGCGAAAAACACCCCTGCCATCACGCCGAGGGCAATTGTCATCACGAGGGAGATCCAGCGGTTGATCCTCGGCCGCGGCTGGCTTCCCAGGGCGTGTGCTTGCACTTCCCTGTCCGCGTGGGCGATCAACAGCAGCGGCGCCAGGATGAACACGATCGAGAAGAAAAACACGGCAACATCCCGTTCACCCCCTGTCACATCGAAGAAGGTGGCAAGCGCGGCGATCGTGAACGTGCCGACGATGATGGCGAGAAATGAAATGGATTTTTTAAACCCCTCCCTGAGCACGTACAAGGCACCGATGATCGTGAACACGATGAACGCCATGTCCAGCACGATCCACGTCGAGGTTTCGTATCCGACCCACGTGTTGATGTCCTCGAGGCTCAAATCAAACCACGGCGCAAAGCCAAAAGGACTGTTTCCGTGGAACAGACCGTCGATCATGCGGTGCGAGATGCCACCAGCGACGGTTGCATAGTATGCGTTCTTCCAATTGACCTCCCGCGCGCCATCATCCGCGATATCGAAGAAGTGCGCGGTGCGATGGAGCGAGAACCGTGACATGTAACTGTAAAACAAGGACAGTGGTATCGCGAAAGCAATGAATCCGATGAGATAATGCCCCGTCCTCCAGTAAACGTGGGCGGCGTCGGGTCCTAGATAATTATTCACGAAATAGATGAACAAAACCTTGTAGTTCACGGGTTTATTCTTATCTTTCGTCAAGTAGAGCAACGGAATGACGATGCAAAGTCCAAAGATCAAGTGTCCAATACCTGGCATGTTACCGTCCAGTGAATCGCCGATTAAAAATGTTTATTGGAAAATAAAGAAATTCACATGTGGGGCCGAAAAATATTTACAAATCTTGCATCGCGGCGATGCTGGATATCTTTTCCATGCACCAGGGGCATTCCTCGTGCTTGCTCAACCATGCTTGCGCGCAATCCAGGTGGAACACGTGGTCGTTCGAGCATTTTATGGTATTCGCCCCGTCGTCCACGGGTTTGAAGCATGACAAGCAAGTCTTCGTTGGATCCTGGACGCGTTCGAGGAGCACCATGCGGTGCTTGAGAAAAGACAATTCATTTTCGAGCACTTCCGACTTGCTCACGTATGCGTCGATGCCGATCTCTCCCTTTTCGAATGCCTTTTTCGCGGCATCGATTTCCTGGCGTTTTTCCTCGATACGCAACTTAACGCCATCGATGCTGGGGATGCCGGCATGGCCGCTGGATTCAACAACGACTGACTTGGCTTGGCCTTGCGCGCCGGCGCTTTGCGATGCGTTGGGTGCCGCTTGGAGGATCGGGCCGTCGACGGGAATCGCGGGATATTGCGCGTGTTGTGTTGAAGGGGTCATGATGCCCGCCGGGACAAATTCGAGATCAAACTCGGTCAGCGCGCCGTCGATCGTGCCGGATTCGAGCATCCACTTGAGCATGAGGACGATAAACTCCGATTTCGTGCCCGTGTTCTCGGCAACTTGTTGTATCTTCACGGCATTCGATTTTACCTTGCCCATGAGCACGTTTGCCATCTCCGCGATGTAATCCCCAACTTCATGTTCAACCGGCTTGATGATCTCGTCGGTGACGATTTCCTTGATGTACTGGACGCCCGGAAAGCCCGTTTCAACGAATTTCATGACGCTTCCCTTGATATCCTTGAGGTTAAAACGCCCCTCGTGAAGGGAATTTTCGATGATGGCCCGCGTGAAGCTCTTCTGCAGCGTTTCCTTGAGCGCGTCCAGCCGCCGGTTGAATTTCATGACGAGCTTCGCCTTGACCTCGTTCGTGACCGCGATGGGCACGGTGTACGCAGCCGCGAACAGCCCGAGCGTGACGAGCAGGACAAACAGCGAGTACAAGAAGATCGCGAGCATGGCATTGAACGCGAACGCGCGCATCGCATCTGACGGGGCATAGAAATTCAGGACAAACGGCAGCACGGAGAAGACCACGAGAAACACCCACGCTTGATAGATCGAACGCAAGATCTTGTGTTTCCTGGGCAAGTACCTGCGATAATTCTTGTCGTTGATGACATGGCTTTTCTCGATCGTGAGATCGTGAATCTGATGGATAACGTCTTGGATGTTGGCGGAACTGGCGCTCATTCACATCCTCCCGAAAAGCAAGTCGCTGATGATCTTGCGCGTTTGCTGGTTGCCGAGTAGCCCAATGAAGATGGCAAAGATTGCCACTAAAAACACAACAATGAAGATGTCTTCCCACATAAAATCATCTTTAACTAGTCCTTTCATCCTTAACTATTGAGAGCATTTTATCTTAACTCAAGATAAAAATTATCTTTATTGCGTTTTATCTTTACGATAATGTAGATCTCTAGTTAGATCAACTTTGATGTGGATAGATGACCCGATCCGGGTCATATAACTTTCAAGAAATATTATCATCTTTACTCAAGATAAAAATTTATCGACAAGGAAAGAACGTGAGCACGACATGGACGAGACACTCTACACGCCCATCGAAAAACTTGAAAAGTTCAAGGAAAACAAGGATGCCATCATCATCGCGGTGCAAATCAGTTATAAAAACGACACGAAGGAGGACATCCACCAAGGTCTCATCGAACTGGCGAAGGAAACGTCGAGCGGCACGTGGGTCGATGTCACGACGACGACCAAGGAATCCACCCAGGCAGACGCGTGGATCATCCTCGAGAAGGGCAACATCGGGTACATAGGACTGCCTGCACACAACTGGGACATCTCTGGCGGGTTCAATAATGTTTTTTCTAACATCGGTGGCAATTACTTCGGCCTTTACGTCTTGAAGAAAGCACGTCTCCTCGATGTGTATTTTCCACCAGCAATCGTGAAGCAATTCCCGGGACCCAGGTTCGGCATCGACGGCGTATACAAGCTCTTCGGGAACATGAAGCGCATGATCGCCGGGTCCATCGTGAAGCCGAAGATGGGGCTCAGCGCGGTCGATTGGGCAAAGGTCGCCGAGAACGTGTTCTGGGAAGCCGACCTTGTCAAGGATGACGAGAACCTCTGCAACCAGACCTTTTGCCCGTGGAAAGACCGGTTCACCGAGACCATGACCCGGCAGCAGAAGATCGTGGAGAAAACCCGCGCCCCTAAAATGTACGCGCACAACATCACGACCCGGGACATCGTCGGACGAGCCCGGGACGTCCAAGCCCTTGGAGAGAAGCTCGGCGCCCCAGGCTTCTCCTTCATGATCGACGGCGTCATCGCCGGGCTCAACGCGGTTCATTCAGTGCGGGAACAAGACGATCTCAAGCACCCGATCTACATCCACCGCGCCATGCACGGCGCCATGACCCGTGGGAAGGATTTCGGTATGACATTCCTCGTGTGGGCGAAGATGTTCCGCATGGCAGGCGCCGATTACCTCCACACGGGCACGTATGGATCGGGCAAGATGGGTGAGCGCGAGGAGATGCATGACGTGCTGCTCCAGGAGGACCCGGACGAGATTCCGGTCGATCTGCTGGATTCCACCATGTACTTGAACCGGTGGCTCATCAAGAAGTGGGAGCACTTGAAGCCCGTGCTACCTATGGCCTCGGGTGGCCTGTTCCCCGGCGCACTGCCGAGGGTGCGGCGATTCAACGCGGCGATCGGCAACTCGTTCCACATCGGCTGCAACGCGGGTGGGGGGATCCACGGCCATCCCGACGGGACGCGGGTCGGCGCGAAGTCCTTCAAGGAAGTGGCGGAAATCGTCGAAACCAAGGAATACCAGGCCCTGACCGCCGAAAAGGAACGCCTCGATTACCTCGCGAAATTCGCCAGCAAGCCCGGGAAAGAATACTTGAAATGGGCCTTTGATCGCAAGGAATGGGGCATCCTCGTCTAGACACCGGCGCTTTTTGTCGGAAATCTCTCTTTTTTTCCCGGTTGTTCCCAAGGTTTTATCACGAAATCCCACAAAGACCACGGCCTGAAGGCCGTGGATACGACGGGAAGACATGCCGCGCCAAGGTGATCTCCAGAAATTCAGCACACCCCCGTCATCTATAAATCTATACACGATGGAAACAAGCAATGGAGATCGACCGGGCGTTCAAGATCCGCCTCTACCCGACCGCGGATCAGGCTGCATTGCTTGCCAAGACGTTTGGTTGCAAGCGGTTCATCTGGAACGCGATGCTAGCCGAACGAATGGCATGGTACCGGGATCACGGCAAGAGCATCGGGAACCAGCGAAAAACCGAGAAGGAATGGAAAATCTCGTTCCCGTTCTTGAAGACCGTGGATGCCATCGCGCTGCAACAAGCACGCATCGACCTCGATCGTGCTTACGACAACTTCTTCACCGGCCGCGCCCGGTTTCCATTGTTCAAGTCCCGGAAAGGCAAGCAATCATACCGGACGATCAACGTGAACGACAACGTCAAGATCGATTTTCACCGGCGCCACCTCACTTTGCCAAAAGTCGGCCCTGTTGCCTATCGGGACGACCGGGCATTCATGGAACGGGTGCGGAGCGTGACCGTGTCGAGAACCAAGACCGGTCGATTTTTTGCATCCATTCTCGTGAAGCAAGAATGCAAGGTCGAACCGCTGGCTGCATTGCAAGAAGACAAGATAGCCGCGTTCGACATGAGCTCGAGGAACTTCCTCGTCGGCGAACATAGCCGCTACGAGAATCCACGGTTTTACCGTTCAGCTGAACCGCGGCTCGTGCGGTTACACCGCCGCGTGTCGCGGAAGTTAAAAGGATCGTCGAACCGGGACAAGGCACGGGTTCGATTGGCGCGGACCTACGAGAAAATCGGGCACCGGCGCACCGATTGGCTCCAAAAAATCTCGACGACACTCGCGAACGAGCATGAAGGGATCATCATCGAGGACTTGAACGTTGCAAGCATGAAACGGTGGAACGGCGGCATTGCCAAGTCTGTTACGCTGGACTTCTCGTGGGGCGCGTTCGTGCGCATGCTCGGATACAAGATGGCGTGGCGTGGTAAGCATATCGTCATGATAAACCGCTTTTACCCGTCGAGCAAGACGTGCTCGGCGTGCGGTGCCGTGAACCGCACGTTGACGCTTGCCGACCGGCATTGGACATGCCCGTCTTGCGGCGCGATGCACGACCGGGACGTGAACGCGGCGATCACCATCAAGCGCGAGGGCTTGCGCATCCTTTCGGAGAAAGGAATAAAGGTCATCAAACCAACATTACCGCTGGAACGGCGGGAATCAACGCTTCTGGAAACCCGGCAAGACCAGTTCCCTCGATGGCACGGGTCGATGAAAGAAGAATCCACGTCCTTTAGGGCGTGGTAGTTCAACGTGAGCCAGAATAACCATTCAACGTGGTTAACAAAGCGTGATTGA
>JAUQYW010000455.1 GCA_030587525.1 Candidatus Sigynarchaeota archaeon
TCCAACGGCCTCTCGTGGTGTGGTACCAGCAATATTACAATCATGTCGCGTCTTTTCACGCGAAAGCGCCACGCCAGTCGGCCTGCGCAGCCGGTTGTCGTGGCGGGTGCGCGTGCCGAGCCTGGGCTTGCTGTCGTGTTGTTGGTATCACCTCCGAATAAATCAAGGTAGTGGACACCTGATCGGAGGTGATAACCAATGTCCGGCAAATCAGCCCGAAGGAAGCGAAATCGAAGAAGCCTGCGAGCCCGGCTCGATTCTCGAATCGAAGAATTGCGGCAATTAATCGAGAAAGAGAAGGACCCAGCTCGGCTTGCTATGCTTAAGAAAGATCTCATCAATAATGCATTATATCGAAGCCATGTTGCACAAATGCTTTAAACCAAGCAATGGTTGCGATGTAATTTAAATCTTCTCCTTTTTTTTATTTTAATTATGAAAAGAACTGAAAATCGTGAAGAGGACTGGGAAGTCGGCACTTTCACATATTTTATAAAGAGACCTTCACGAGGTCATTCAAATTTTCATTTTTAAAAACGTCTCGATAAAGGCAAGCACACCATGGCGAAAAAACGCCCCGCGAAACCAAATGCGGCTGAACCATCAGCAACGGAGGCTGGATTAAAGCCGGAATGGAAGGTCGAGAACGTCGTCGCGACCGTGGTAATTGATCTCGGCACGTCTGGGGAAAAAATCGACCTGAACACGATCGCTCGCAAGTACACGGATTGCGAGTACAATCCCGAGCGATTTCCCGGCCTGGTCATGCGCGTCCTAGACCCGAAGGCCACGATCCTGGTCTTCAGCACCGGGAAAATGGTCGTGACCGGCCTGCGGGCGGCCGACGAGGCAGGAGCCGTGGTCGCCAACGTCGTCAAGAAGTTGAAGCAGGCCAAGATCGACATCAAGGCCGAGCCTGTCATCACGATCCAGAACATCGTTGCCAGCGGGGACCTGCACACGCATGTCGACCTCAACGAGGCGTCGGTCATCATGGAAAACGCCATGTACGAGCCGGAAGTGTTCCCTGGGCTGATCTATCGCATGGCCGAACCAAAGACCGTGTTTCTCATCTTCAGCACGGGGCGCATCGTGTGCACGGGTGCCAAGACAAAGGAAATCGTCGGTGAAGCGGTCGAGAAACTCGTCGAGCAAGTGAAAGAGTATGGCATCGGGCAAGCGGAAGGGGAATTGGATTCCGATGGTAACGATGGCGCGGATTTCATTTAGCTCGTTTATTATTTCATGCTTGCTTAAGTTTTTCGAGTGGCAATCCGGCCACCAAGTATTTTCGGTCCAGCCCGGGCATCCTTAATAGCTTCGACGATGAGTTTATCATCCAAGATCGAATCCCGTGCAGACAAGATGTCTCGAAAGACATCTAAGTCTTTCGAGAGATCGAAGCATTCCAGAGATCGAAGCATTCCTTGCTGGTTAATTCAAGAGATAGTGATTCTCTTCAGAAATTTAATCGGCTTTCCGGTGTTCGCAGCATTGATTTTATCTTCGTATTCGATTATGTCCTTGTATAATCCCGTCTCGCTGAAAAAGGTGGAATCATAGGCCATGGCCAAGTCTGTTTCGATTTCCTGGAACAGATCCAAGACATCGTCTATGTTTCTAGGAGTGAGACTTGTATAATCCTTGTATTGGCGCTGGACGAGGGGATTTAACCCGATCTTTTTCACAACTCTCCCGCTACAAACCAATTTGACGAGTATGGCTGTTAAATCATGACCGTTTACGAGTTGATTGATATCGATTTTTTGTTTAGACCGCTCGCAATGTGTTTGCTGGATATTAGATAGAACCTGCTTGGAGACCATCTCTTGAATATTGCGCCAGATCTTCCCTTTTTCT
>JAUQYW010000466.1 GCA_030587525.1 Candidatus Sigynarchaeota archaeon
AGATGAACTTGGGCAGCATTTACATGATAACACGGCAATACACGAGAGCGATCGCATTGTATGAAGATTTAGCCAAAAAGAAGCGGAACCCTATAACGCTCTACGAGCTTGGCAGGGCAAAGGCAATGATTCATGATGAAAGTGGGGCCATCAGCGCATTCCAGGGAGCTATAAGAACCAGCAGATATGGAGATGGAGATTGGTCGGTGAGGGCAAAATCGAACATCGCACTTCTCCGATCCGGGGCTCCAGTCACGGCTGAGCCTCCATTCATGGTCGTTGGATACATGGGCTCGCTATCTTACTTTCAAGCGAACGCGCTGGTATTTCAGCAAGAACTGCATCTTGTAGCGGAATCGCGAGTTGCGTGGTATGCAAGGAACATTCATGATCATGGTGGAGGGGCCAGTCGATGCGCCATGTGCAAGAAGTCGACCTGGTATTGCCCCGTGGAACCTAAAAAGCCGAAAGATGCCCGAAAGATATCCCGGTTTCTCGCCCATGGCGATAGCAAAGTCATATGCAAGAAATGCGCCGCTCGCTACAAGATAAAGGCAGATCGTGATTACGAGCCTCCGGTTACCATCCGTGCTGCGACACGTGGCGAGATTGCATGCGTCAAGCAAATGTTGATTAATCATTGCGAGCGCAGAACAATCGGGGTAGCCGAGGCAAACACGATTACCCGTGCATCCATTCTCGTGTTGCATCACGAGAATCGTCCGGCTCGGGCAATACTCATGGAGCGCTCCGATGCCTTGGACGAGATAACGGATGAAAATCATAGCTCAGGACAAGCCGGCGAAGAAATTGCCGATATCCACGTTGACAGCCGGCTCCTCCAGCATTCGTGGATCGCTGTAGATGGCACGGATGAAGCTATTTGTCCTGGCAGCATTTCCGACCCTTGGACATGGCACGCGGATGAATCATTTGCTCCAGCATCGACCAGGCCCGTGCTTGCTCGAGACGCGGTGGAGGTCACAGTTACCAAGATCATCAGCCGATACGGGGTGTACCGCTGGTTCCAGAACGGTTTGATGATCTCCCCGCCGCACCCCCTTGCCTTTTGCAGGATCCTGGAAAAAAATATTCAAAAATCCTACACGGTGCCAGAGCTTGATGCCTCTTCGGGCAGAAATGGGGGGAAGTGCCACGTTGTGCCTGCAAAGCAGAAAAAGCTCTCCTCGTATCAATACGTCGTGGCCGGTCACCACGACCGTAAATATCAGGCCCGCGTGGAACATTGGAGCAAGCACAAGCGTTTCGTCGTCGGGGTCGCTTCTGTCTTGATATGCGGAATGTTCGGTGTCCAGATCATCCAGCAATTGGACAATTATTTCACTCCGGATCCTGCTGCGTTCTCCGTGTCTGGCATCTCGGCATCGACCGCGCCCGAGCATCACATCGGTGACGAGTTCTCGGTCTCGTTCAGCTCGACGTCGAATCACGGCTCCGGATGGATCATCGCCTACAATTCCCTAGGACACGAGATATTTCGCCAGCCGTCAACAATTCGCATTGGCCAGAACACATTGAACATCACGCTCGCCCGGGACTACGGCTTTTGTCAAGGGGATTTCCATATTCAAGTATTTGTCACGTGGCTCTTCTGGGGATTTATTTTGAGGACTACCCTCGTGCACTCGGAATCCATAACGATCTGCCGGGAGCCCACGACCACGTTCCTCAATTGCTCGATCTTCATCGACAGTGCTGTCAATCCATTGCTGCACGTGGTCTATAAAGGTTCGCTGCTCGATGATGACCACCAACCCGTCCGTGACAAGCCCGTCGTCTTGTCGTGGTACGACGTGACAACCAGTGCCTTCCAGCCAGTAACAACGGTGTCAACCGGCATCGATGGCATGTTCTGTTTCGAGGAAAACCGTACACGGATCAGCCCGTACCCCTATCTCGCATGCGCGGAATTCATGGGCGACCAGGATTCCATCAACAGTTCCGACGATGATTCGGTCACACAAGGCGAGGTATATACATCGTGGCAGCACGCCGGTCCTGGCATCGACTACGAGTTTAAATACTCGGGCATTCCGACCGTGCCCAAGAACAACATCATCACGAACCAAACGAATTTCGTCGCGGCGTGGAAATGGGGAACCACCGCCGGCACGGGCGAGCTCGATGGCTGGTCATTGTCGGTCATGGAGGGCCGCGCGTTTTCGGGCGTGAGCAATTATAGTGCGTATGTAGGTACGTTTTCGTGGTTTGCAGACGTGTCCTTCATGTTCACATCACCATGGCTGGTATTCAGCGGGACCGATGCGAGGGATGCAAACGTGACAGTAGTCTTCCGGTCGCTGTGGAAACAGTTGTGGAAGCCTGACACGCAAGTCACCGAAAAGGGCTCGATTTACACGGTTTCCCTGTATCTATTCAACGAGGAGTCGATG
>JAUQYW010000496.1 GCA_030587525.1 Candidatus Sigynarchaeota archaeon
ACCATGAGCTTCATCATGAAACATATCCGTGCGAGTTCATTTCAAGAATTTAAGGAGCTTTTGGAGAAGAAAAAAAATCAATTTCAATTCATCTTCGATCATATCCACGTGTTTAGAGAATTCATCGAATTAAGGTATGGAAAAGCTAAGGATGGCTTGATCGACAGGGCAAATCATTACCTCAATCACGAGTTTCGCTTGTTCGGCAGCCAATGGACAAAGTTATGCGATGAATCCAGCAACGGCCAGCACAAGATCAAGTGGAACTGCGATTTTTTGCACGGCCATTCTTGGCCATATCACGTCGTCTATTCCAAGGTTACACGGCGATCGATCGGGAATTCAGATGTCAAGGTACCCTGGGAATTGTCTCGTAGCCACCATCTCGTTACCCTGGGCCAAGCCTTCGTGCTGACCGGTGATAAAAAGTATGCCGAGGAATTTCAATTACAGGTTGAAGACTGGATCGATCAAAATCCTGTTGGATTTGGCATCAATTGGGCATGTACTATGGACGTTGGCATCCGCGTCGCCAACTGGTTATTTGCCATGGATCTTTTCCGAGAACATGCTTTTTCAGATCAATTTTTAGTGCGATTCTATGGCTCGGTTTATGATCACGGCCAATTCATCGAGAAACATCTGGAACATTTTGGATCATTAACCATAAACCATCTTCTCGGGGATTTAATAGGCTTGTTTTTCGTGTCGATGAAATGTGAGCATTTCAAGAAGGCAAGCTATTGGAAAAATCTGGCGTTAAAGTCGTTAACGAGAGAATTTAAAAAGCAAGTCCACGGCGATGGTGTCGATTTTGAAGGATCGACGAGCTATCATAAACTCGTCATCGAATTTCTCTTCTATGTGATTTTCTATTGTCAAAGGTCGAGCATTTCGCTTCCCGCTTCGTATGGGATCATCGCGGAAAAGATGCTTGATTTTGAGCTTGCTGCCATAAATAACGATGGAACTGTTCCCCAGGTTGGGGATAATGATAGTGGCCGCCTGTTTATGTTTAACGAGCGACCTTCTCTAGATCACATGTACTTGCTGGACATCGCCGGCATCTTTTTCAAGGCGCCAAAATTCAAGCAGAAGCCCGGGATCACGGATTTTGAATGTGCCTGGCTATTCGATGGGAAGGAAATCACCGAGTGGGATATGACGGCAAAAAACTCGTCCAAGGATCCTGTCTCGTGGTTTAAAGATGCAGGCTGGGTTATTTTGAAATCCCGTAACAATTCCTGCTTCATTTCTTGCGGAAAAAACGGTCAAAATGGCGTGGGAGGGCACAATCACAATGATAAGCTTTCCTTCGATCTTCAACTCGATGGGGTGTCGATTTTCGTGGATCCGGGCACGTACGTGTACACTTCGAATCCTCGCCTTCGAAACCGCTTCAGGTCGACCCGATTCCACAACACAGTTTTTATAGCCGGGATGGAGCAAAATCAACTCGGTAGTGATTTATTCAAGATGGCCCAAGCCAGCTTCCCGAAAATCATCGCGGCATCAGAAACTGACGATTCAGGTTTTTTCCGTGGTCGTTTGCTTTATCCTTCAAAATTAATGCATGTTCGAGACGTTATATTAAACAAGCACGATACTATGGTAACGATTAAGGATACCATTACGGGAAAAAGCCTCCAATCATCGTGCCTGGTGGAATGGAATTTCACCCTCGCGCCCGGTGTCACATTTGACGAGAAAAAACAAGAGATCGTGGCGAAAAACAAGCGATATAAAATTGAAACAGAGCCGCGTGAAATCTTCACGAAATCAAGGGGATTCTTTTCTGCTGGATATCAGGAGATAGAGAAGGTCGAAAAGATTCGCCGCGTGTCGGAAATCAAACTACCATTTTCAAGCACGATCGTTATCAAGAATGCAATTTAACGCTTGCTATTCAATATAATGGAATATGTACCAATGAATTATTACCACGGCTGTCATCTTGATCGATAGAAAGTTACCATCGACCACACGTTCTCGATCCCATCATGAAAACTATTTGCGTTGTTGGCGTTGGATATATTGGCCTTCCCACCGCGTGCATGTTTGCCAAATCCGGCTTTAAAGTCATCGGTGTCGATGTAAAAAAGGAAATCATCGACAATTTGAACAAGGGGAAATGCCACATAAAAGAACCCGGCCTCGATGAGCTGTTGAAAAGCGTTGTTGAAGCGGGTAGCATCACGTTTGACGTGAAACCCGTTGTTGCGGACGCGTTCATCATTTGTGTGCCCACGCCGTTGAATAGCGAAAAAAAAGCAAACCTTGATTATGTAAAGAAAGCATCGGAATCCATCGTACCGTGTTTGAGGGAAAACGCTGTCGTTATTCTCGAGTCGACGGTGCCTCCCCGGACTTGCATCGACGTGATAAAGCCCTTGCTGGAAAAGTCCGGGTTAAAAGCTGGAAACAAATTCGCTCTGGCATTTTGCCCGGAACGGGTGATACCGGGACGCATCCTCGTGGAGATCGTGGACAATGACAGGATCGTCGGTGGCATCGATGAAAAATCAACGAAATTGGCTAAGGATCTTTACAAGTCGTTCGTGAAAGGGAATATTTTTGAAACCGATTCGACGACTGCCGAGATGGTGAAGTTGATGGAGAATACGTTCCGCGACGTGAACATTGCCCTGGCTAATGAATTCGCCTTTGTCGCGGAAACCGTGAAAATCAACATCTGGGACGCTATCAAGCTAGCAAACAAGCATCCGCGCGTGAACATTCATCAACCTGGCCCTGGTGTCGGTGGTCATTGCATCCCGATCGTTCCTTGGTTCATCGTTGAAACGGATGTCGAGCATACCCCCTTGATCCAATGCGCAAGGATGATCAACGACGCGATGCCGCGCAAGATCATTTCGATCCTCGAGAAAATTGTGGATTTCTCTAAGAAACCGGTCATTTCGGTCTGGGGCGTCGCGTTCAAAGCAAATACCGATGATTGCAGCTATTCCCCTGCGACAGACATCATCAGGCTTATCTTGCACAAAGGTGGCATCGTGAGAGTGCACGATCCCTTCGTCGAAAAGTACGAATATCCGATAATGACAATGAAAGAATCGCTAAAAAACAGCGAATGCATTGTGTTCATGGCAGATCACGATGCGTATAAGAAGCTCGACCCGAAATCTCTCGAGAATATGATGAAAGTTCAGAATGTGCTTGATACACGTAATATTATAGATCTAGACTCGTGGACAAAAGCCAAGTTCAAGGTATTCAAGTTCGGAGACAAGTCGACATTTTTCTAATCCCCAAATCGCGGCAACAATGACTTTCCTGCGTGACCTCTCATGAAGCGGTTATACATCCAAGGCGATGGTAGCGCGGTGCTCCTCGATAATCCCGACCCGGAAATTGAAAAGGAAGGCATTGTGGTGGAAGTGCAATATGCGCTCATCAGCGCAGGCACGGAACTGAGCACGATTGCCTCATCCAAGTCGTTGCTCAAGCGATTTTTCAAGGAAAAACGGATCCGGGACATGGCGTTGAGGGTCATAAAGGGAAGGAACCTCAAGGAAATCTTATATTATTTCAAGCGGTTCATCTTGAAATCGAAGGGGAAACGGAGGTTCACTTCACCCGCACCGTCACTTAAATCGGTCGGTTATTCTTGTTCTGGCACCGTCACGAAATCAAACGTCCCCGGTACCAATCCCGGGGATCGTGTTTCCTGCGCGGGCTCCAATCATGCGGAATTGATCTATTCCGCAAAAAATATGTTCGTGACGATCCCCGCGAACGTTACATTGAAGCAGGCGGCATTTGGAACCGTCGGCGCCATTGCGCTCCAGTCGATTCATCAAGCTCAGATCAAGCCAGGTGATGTCGTCGGGGTCATCGGCACAGGACTAATTGGCCAGATCGTGGTACAACTTGTAAAAATAAGCGGAGCCCGGGTCGTCGCTTTCGATATCATACCAGAACGGCTACAATTGGCAAAGAAACTCGGTGCTGACCTGGTGATCAATCCCGCAGCGGGAGTTGCGAAAATAAAAGTCAACAAGTTCACGGACGGCCTAGGCTTGGATTCCGTCATCGTCGCAGCGTCGTCAAATAGTCCATCCCCGCTAGTCAGTGCATTCGAGCTCGTGAGGAACAAAGGTAAGGTTGTTTTGCTCGGTGCGGTTCCGATAAACATCCCGCGCGACAATTTCTACGCGAAGGAAGTCGATTTTCTCATCTCG
>JAUQYW010000497.1 GCA_030587525.1 Candidatus Sigynarchaeota archaeon
CAGCGTGAGGACCGCGGCAAACAAGAAAAGGTACGAGAGTCCCAGCGCCTTCAAGCCATGCTTGTATTTCTCGTCCGTGGTCTTCTTGGAGATGACCAGCGCCCGCACCGCGATCACGAGGAGCATCACGATGCCAAATCCGCCGAGGCAATAGAGGAGTATCTCGCTCAGTGAATCTAAGGTATCCGCCGTGTCCGTTGCCACGTTCAATATGCGCAAGGTTTTGCTCGTGATGAAGATCACGTATATCACGACGATGAAGATGTTTAACACGTGCTTGAATATGCGGATCGACCGCTCGTTGGATGGCGCAAGGAAGAACGTGATGCCGAGGATGAGAAACAGGACCGTGCCCACCATCATAAATATGTTGGTCGTGTCCGTGAACACCCGGTCCACCATCCGTTCGGGTGTTAATGATGGGAATTGAAAACTCGTGGAAATCAAGTAAGCGACCGTGGCGATCATGTATGATATCAATGCAAGTAAGACATTCAACCGGACCATGCTCGGGTTCCGGTGGTACTTGAAACTGAACTTGACAAGGATGAAGGATAGCATGACGCAGCCAGCGATGAGCGAGATTGTCCGCAACCAGATGATCCCGGAATCTATCTCGGCCACGAACTCGTTAGGCCGGGTGAAGAGCAAGAGTACAAACAAGAACGATTGCCCGCACACTGCCACGATGAACGGAAAAAATTGCTTAACCGACTCCTTCATGGATGCATCTACACGCATCCCATTATAAAGCGTTGTCCGCCATCGTCGGAATAAAAAAAATTATGACGAAATCCCATCATACGATCTCGACGTCGATGGCCTTGACAAGCTTCACGTCACGCGACGATGGCCCAACAATGAGCTCGATTGTGCCACCGAGCACGACGTTCTTGCCGGTCGCGGAGTTATATAATGCCAAGTTTTGCACGGGTACTTCCAATTCAACGTCATTGGCCGTCCCGGACTGCAAATGAACCCGCTTGAAGGCCTTGAGCTGCAGCCGGGGCAGCGGCTCGTTCGCCCGTGCGGCACCAGTTGCCTTGACATATCGCACGTAGAGCTGAACGACCTCGTCGCCGGCACGATCCCCCTCGTTTGCGATGTGAACGGTTGCCTTGATGACATCACCTGGCGTTACCCGGGCCGGAGAAGTTTTTATGGCCTTGTAAGCGAAGGCCGTGAAACTCAGCCCGAAGCCGAACGGGTACAGCGGTTCCCCTGCAAAATACCAATACGTTTTTCCTTTCGTGAGGTCGTACTCGTCGAACGGCGGCAGCTGGTCGGTGCTGCGGTAGAAGGTGATGGGCAACCGGCCGCTCGGGTTCACATCGCCGGACAAGATATCGCCTATCGCGTCACCGCCGCGCTCGCCCGGGTACCACGCCAGCAAGATGCCCGGAATGTGCTCGTCGATCCACGGGAAGCTGACGGGGCTGCCGGTAATCAACACCGCGATGGTGTTGGGATTCACGGCCGCGAGCCGCCGCATCAGCGCGTCTTGCTCGGGTGGGAGTTCCAGGCTGTTCTTATCATGGCCCTCGCGTTCATAACCCAAGCCAAGTCCCAGGCACGCGATCACGATGTCGGCTTGCTTGGCCGCGGCGACTTCCCTCGGGAAGGCCGGATCACCAGCACTAGCTGGCATTCGCCATTGTAACGAGACGTTCGATGGCATGCCAGCGAGCTGGTGCTGTCTCCGCCAGTGTCTGGCTAATGTCCTGAGGAATTGCTTGACCATGCCTGGTTTTTTTCTACCCTTCTTGCCAGGTTCTCCCGGTTTGTTCGGCACGGCCGCTTCGAGCCGCGGGAATTCGACACAGATCTCGTATGCCTTGCTGCATTCCAGGGTAGTCTTGATGCCGGTGCCAACGTCATTGCCTTGGAACCGCATGGTAGCCGTGCTATCCTTTCCGATACCTCCCGATTCCAGGCGAATCTCGTATTCGCCAGCAACGTCGGGACAGATGAACCCGGTCCACCGCAACGAGAAGTGGTTGAGGCTCTCCTTGGACGTGCCGATGTCGGTCTCGATGCCGCTCATCTTGAACGCGTTCGAGATCGAGGGGTCGTTCACCCGTGGACCCCAGTCAAAATTGATCTGGGCGTCGACCCCGGTGATGCCATTCCCCTGGAAATCGAAGCTCGGGTAGAACTCGCGCTTGAGCCCCTCGTGCTTCTTGCATTCGGCGGTTGGCTTCAAGTTCCGGGCGGGAATCGCCTGGAATCGCTGCTTCTTCCTCGGTGGGTTCCACTGCACGTGGTCGACCCGCGATTCCCCGAACTTCTTGATGATGCCGGCGACCGGGCTGACCGGCTTGTTGACCGGCGTCCCGCTGTAGTCCCCGAATTGGCACACGTCAGCGTTGGGCCCTACGACGACGATGCGCTTGCTTCCTGCCTTGTCGAGCGGCAAGATTGGAGATCCATCTTGGCGCTTGTTCTTAAGCAAGATGATGGACTCGTGTGCCACGCGCAGCGCGAGGTTCGAATGCTTCTCGCACCCGACCACGCTGTACGGGATGCTGCTATACGGGCAGCGTTCCACCGGGTCGAACAACCCGAGCTTGAACCGGCCCCGGAGGACATTCGTGACCGCCCTCGTCAGCGTTTCCTCGGTGACTAAACCCTTCTTGATCGCGGTCATAAGGTACCGTTTAAAGAACGGGCCACATTCCAGGTCGACGCCCGCGTTGATCGTCATGGCAACTGCAGCGGGGAACGTCCGGACATGGTTGTGGAGGAACGGCATCGCGTCACCGACGGCACCGCAGTCAGTAACCACATAACCCTTGAATCCCCACTCGTTTCGCAGGATATCCGTGAGCAGCTGCTTGTTTTGGCAGCACGACGTGCCGAAGATGGCGTTGTACGCGCCCATGATGCTCTGTGCCTTCCCTTCGACGATCAATGCCTTGAATTGAGGCAAGAAGTACTCGCGTGCATCACGCATCGTGATGTTCGGGTTGCAATTGTGGCGGTTATGCTCCTCGTTGTTGCCCGCAAAGTGCTTGGGCGTCGACACGACTTTCAGATACTTCGGATCGTTGCCCTGCAGTCCACGGACGAATTGGATGCCGATGCGGGAGGTGAGCCACGGGTCCTCGCCGTAGGTCTCGGCCGTGCGGCCCCAGCGCGGGTCCCGGGCCATGTTCACGGTCGGGCTCCAGAAGGTGAGCAAGCCCGTCGGCCCCGATTCCAAGGAATCCTTGTAATACTTGGCGCGCGCCTCGTCGGAGATGGCCGTGGCGACATCGAAAATTAATTCCGGGTTCCACGTCGCGGCGAAAGCGATGGCCATAGGAAAGACGGTCGCCTTGCCAGGGCGCACGACGCCGTGCAAGGCTTCGTTCCCGTGGTTGTAATGCTTGATGCCCAAGCGCGGCACGTCATCCGATTCGTGGTACAAGAACTTGATCTTTTCCTCGGTCGTGAGCAAGCCAACAAGGTTTGAAAGCCGCTCTTCAAGGGGTAACTCGGGATTTCTGAATGGAAATTTATGAATGTCGCTCATTGGCAAAACCTTCTAATCTACCTTCCCGTGACCATCAGAATGTTCTTTCTTGAGCTCTTCAGCCCGTATCGAGAGTATCTTCGAGATCCTTTCCAGGTCTTTCTCCAGCCATTTCAGCGACAGCAGCCAGAGTATCGTGCCGCACACGCCAAAGAGCATGAGGATTACGACGGTGGTCCGGTAGTTGTTGTTGAAGAGGTTCACGATCGCACCGGAGATTATGATGCCAACGCCGTTTCCGATCATCTCCAGAAAACCATTTGCGGATGTCATGGCACCTTGAGCCTCCGGCAAGTTTATCTTCTGTATCAACGGTCGCTGGTTGAGCTGGTACAAGCACGATACCATATTCGATAAGAAAAGCAATGATACTAAAAGCCAATACTGGCCTTGACTCATGATGAATCCCAAGTTATTTCCTTGCTCGATCGTCATTATCGGAAATGGTATGAGCATGATCCCTATCCAAGAACCAAATGAAACGTAGAGCGATCCGACGATCATGTATACCCGGTTCTTTACGTTCCTCTTCCCGAGGGCGTCTGCTTTTTTTGATAAGAACAAGTTCCCTATCATGGCACCTGGCATACCGAACAGCACCATCGACAACGCGAAATTAAACGCCGATAGATGATAGGGCGCCGATTGCAAGAATGGAAATATTAGAAAGCCCGGGACAGCAAAGATCATCTGCGTGAAGATTCCCTCGACGAAGACGAGCAGGTTCGTCGGCGCAATGATCGTGGACCGCATAGTTTCCTTGTTGAGGCCGTACTTGTATTCCACGCTATCGATTTTCAAGACGCTCCTGAGCTCGCGCTTCATCGCACCGCGCTTCGGCTCCTTGGCTTTAAATCCGATGGATAATCCCGCCATCACGAGGCATCCGCCGACGATCCAGAAATAAAAGCGCCAATAATTCGCGTATATCAAGGACACGAGGAGTAAACCGAGCACGTAACAAAGCTGCTGGATGGCATTGAGTATGCCGAAGAATTGCGAGCGCTCGTGCTCCTCGATGGCATCATCGGCATATGAATTGCAATTTGGCCCTCCACCTCCCGCGATAACGTTCGTGCATATCGTGGCGATCAAGAAAAACGCGAACGATATCTCACGCAATCCTTCTGGCATGAAACCGTAGAGGGCGAACATGGCGCCGTCTAGGGTGGTCTGGATGGACATCAGCTTTACCCGGCTGAGTCTATCGACCAGGACACCCCAAACAAGCGAGCTAGTGGCCACGAAGACCCCCGAGATTCCTGACACGAAAGCGATATCCTGCGCGTGGAAATCATCCCCTGGCCAGAGAATCTGGGATATGACAAGCACGTTTATGGATAACCATAATGCATTCCACGTGAACGTTCCTAAGAAATGATTTGCGACCACCGGCCAGCCCTTGCGGATGATCTGCTTGCCACCGCTAGGTGGAATTGATGGCTCCTTCTTCTCATCTTCGTTCATGGTTGCGTTGTAAGGCGTGAAAGTTAAAAAGGTATGCCACGAACCTTGATGCACGACTGAAAAGGTCCGCAATAGGGACTTCGTGCATAGCTCTAGACATATTGAGATATCGTGAAATGAACCTTTCACGATGACCTGGTATTCTTGCATGACAGCTGGTGCCTAATACTTGCCGAGTTTCTCGACGAGTGCCTTCGCCGCGGCCATGTTGCGGACCGCCATGTCCCGGGGCGCCCACGGCCACTCGCAGCCCGCCGCGTACATGTATCGCCCGCCGGGCATGCCATCGACGATGTTCTTCGTGGTGGCCTTCACCACGTCCTCTATCTTGGCATCCCTGTCGCCAAGAAGGGTCGTGTTCGTGTTACCACGGATGCACACTTTGTCCCCGACCTTTTTCTTCGCGTTGGCAATGTCAACTTGCGTGTCGATGTCGATGATCGACGCGCCCGTGCTCGCGATCAGCTGGAGCATGTCATTGCCATCCTTGTCAACCACGGAATTGTCACCGCAGCAATGGTAGATCACGGGCACTTGCTTTCTAATCGTGGTGAATATCTGGCGAGTTTCGTCGAGTGTCGCGGCCTTGTACCTCCGGGGACCGATCTGCGAGATGGCGGAATCGCCGGCACCGATGATGTCGGCTCCCGCCTCTATCTGCAGCTTGGCAAATTCAAGCTGGACTGGGAGAATCCGTCGGAGCAATCGCTTATACACTTCGAGCCAGTCCTTGCGGCCGCATATCTTGACCACGTCGATCATGCTGAATATGCTGCAGAGCTCGGCGAAGGGTGCCTCGATCCAACCGACGATGGCTTGGTCGTTAGCCTTTTTCCGGAAGAGCTTAATTGCTTCTATGCGTTGTACGATTCGCGGTGACTCAAGCAAATTCGGCGTTTCCACGCTGTCGAAATCTTGCCATTTCAAGCTGCCATTATCGGCAGCGACCGGCGTGTGGCCGTCCAGATACACCTTGACGCCCCACGCGCTCGCTTCGCGAAATGCATCGCTCATCGCGTGCACGTGGTGGATGCCGAAAAACTTCGCGCATTTGATCTGGCCGTCCACCATGACCTCAGGCTTTTCACTGTAGACCCGTGAGAAATCGACGCCACCGTCAATCATGGTGGCGGCGAGGTGCATCACGATTGGATTGAATGGTAGCTCGGCCGGGATGCCATCGATGGCTGAAAAAGTCAAGTCTCGGGCATTCATACTCGAGATTTGCGTCGGAAACAATAAATTCGTTTAGGATGCTAAGGTAAATCATGAAGATAGATGACAGTCTCGTGCAATATGCGCACGATTACATCAAGACGATCATCGAGAAGTTCGGCCCGCGATATTCGTGTTCGAAACAAGAACACGATGCGAATGAATGGACGAAAAACGAGCTCGCAACGTTCTGCGACGAGGTTACTATGGAGGACTTCAAGACGGAGGTCGATCTCTATCCCATGGGAATCATCAAGGTCGTTGGCACGCTCGGTACGCTCGCCGCGGCATTCATTCCCCTTGGCTTCGGGCTTCCGTTCGTGGCGACAGCCTTGATCGTGCTGGCGCTGCTCATCTTTTACGAGGAAATGTTTCTCGTCGGCCGGTGGATCCGGCCGTTTTTCAAGAAAGGGACGTCGTCCAACACGTGGGGTGTCGTCAAGCCCGAAAAAGAAGTCAAGTGGCGGGTCATCATCGATGGCCACGTCGATTCCGCGAAGCAAATGCGCATTGCAGAGAAGGAATCCATCAGTGCCGTGCCACTCATCTTCGGTTTCTTGTACCTGTTTTACACGGCGACCATCGGCATCGTGAAGGGCTTGGGCGAGCTGCTGCCGGGTGATTTCATCGGGACCCAGTATCAGAACGCGATCCTGCACTGGTCGGTCCTCGATTGGGTTTACTTCATCCCGATCATCTTTCTTATGCCGTGCTTGTTCTACATCGTGCGTGGCCTCACCGGCGACACGGTGGTGCCCGGTGCAAGCGATAACCTGTCGGGATGCGCCGTCGCGGCAGTAGTCGCCCGGTATTTCAACAAGAACAAGCTCAACCACGTCGAGGTGATTGCCGGGTCGTTCGGGTCCGAGGAATGCGGCGATATGGGCGCCAAGGATTTCGCGGCGAGGCACGGGGACTTGTT
>JAUQYW010000511.1 GCA_030587525.1 Candidatus Sigynarchaeota archaeon
GTACCGAATCAAACGACTGAACGGAAAATCCCGCCACGGCGGTGGCTGGTAGCCGCTGGCACCGGTATCGTGTTCCTCGCGCAATGCTTGATCTTCGGAAAGCTTGACATACCCGGGTTCGCCGCCGAGATCGTGCTCGATGCGAGGGTATATCAGGTCAATTTCAGCGTGATCGCGTGGATCGGCCTCTCCCTCTCGGGCTTGGCAATCATCGCGCGCGCCTTCAAGCACGACCCTGCAGGACTCGATGCCAACACGCCTCATCTCCAGGGAATTGCAGCGCGGCAGCATGGCGTGGCGCGTACCGGTTGTCCTTCTGGAGCCTGAGCTGGTCGCGAGCGATCGTCGCCGCGATGCTCTTGGTCGTCGGGGGCTTGGAATTGGCCGAGTTCGGTGCGGCATTTTTCTTCGAAAACGGCAACGGCAACTGGCTGTTTCTTGGTGGCCCGAGTTTATTTTACCCGACGGGCTTTATCCCCGTGATCATCGGCACGGGCTTGATCATCAACGTCATCGCTTCGATGGCACGCATTTCCTTCGAAAAATCGAACGATGTTTACACCATCGAGGAACATCGCTTTTTCCTGTCGTTCCGGACGAGCATAGCCCGGGAAAAGATCGCAAGCTGCTACCTCGGCACCACGAAGCTCGGCGCGAGACTTTTCTGGATCCTCCCGCTCGGCATCCATGCATGGTATCTCGCCGTCGATGCGGGGCATTACCTCACGAATCCGTTCGCGTTCGGCAATGGCCTCATCACCGGAGAATTTTTCCTCCTCCAGGCAATCGTTGACGTGGTCGCGTTGATCCTCCTCGTTCTCCTACCGCAAGCGCACCTCGAAATACACACAACGGACCGACGATACCAGCTTAGGTTCTACCCGGCATCGATCAAGCCCGGGAACGACGTGATGGCACGGCTGTCCACGTTTCTCGATATCGGGCCAGCACGAAAAAATCCCGCGGAACGGGTTTCCCGGGAATGGTGGAGGCTCGTCGCAGGGATAACATTCATCATCGTGGCGATCGCGACCCGAATCAGCAGGAATCTCACGGGGGAACCGCTCCAGATCGCGCTATTTCTCTCCGGCCTCGTGCTGGTGGCTAAAAGCGTCGTGGAAGGGCCGCGCCTTGCAGCACCTGCAGCGAACCCGCCTGGCGGTGCCAGCGATGCCCCGATTACGGCGGAGTCCGAATCGCGGATCTACCGGGCGGCCATCTCGGTGCAGAAATGGGCAGTCCATGATGCCACGGTCAAGCTCGTGCCCCGGAATTGCGACATTTTTGATTATTTCGTGATCGCGGTGATCCCCGCGTTGCTCGTGGCGAACTTGGTTGTTTATGGGAGCTTGGTACCCGCATCCTACCCGGGCTATTCGTGGGAAATCGCGGGATCATCGTTGCTCTGCGGGATGATTGCGGCCTTGCTCTGCATGGTGTATTTCAAGCCCGTGCCAGTGATGCACGTGACCACGGCGTTCGCGGCCTATCACTTCAATTTTGCCGGCAAAGGCGCGGCATCATTTCCGAGGATGCGCGTCATCCCGAGAATCTCGCTCATGATCGCGGCGACGCTCGTCGCACTTTCGATCCTTGCTGCTGCCGTCCTTTGATCCCGTCCACTTTTACTGGTTCCTTTCCAGATAACCGAAAAGGTATTTAAAGGCAAAATCGATTATTCATTTGATCCCTCTACTAATGTTCCTCCGAGGCGTTACCATCATCTTCGAAGAGAATAAATTTGACTACTACCAAGCAGCGATTTTGGAGAGCGAGAAGCACATTATTCTTGGCGTTTCAGAGGAGGGATTTAAAATAAGGTTTTTTTTGTCATTTCTTCAAAAGAATCCAAAAGACATGTGAAAAAACTAAAAGAAACAAAAGAAATAAAAAGAAACGTAAAAAAACCAAAAAAAGTAAGAAAAATATGAGTACAAAAAAATCTGTTTGCCCCATATGTTCTTTACCCATGGAATTGTGCGTGTGCAAGGCCGTGAGCCAAGAGGAGAGCAAGATCCGCGTCCGGACGGACAAGCGGAAGTGGGGACGGCTCGTCACTATTCTCGAATTTTCTGGCATGGCCAACGTCAATCTCAACGACGTTGCACGCAAACTCAAGACCAAGGCTGCATGTGGCGGGACTGTCGATGGAAACGTCATCGAGCTTCAGGGCAACCACACATACCAAGTTAGGAACTGGTTGAAGGACATTGGTTTCGATGTGAACAACATCCAGGTCATGAAATAAACCCCGTTTTTTTCAAACACACACCTTTCTATTCTTTTTTTGCATTCCTGTTCACGAATGGGGTCCAACGGGGAAGACGAAGAAATAAAAAGGGCGGAACCCGCAGATTGACCCGATAGCGTGCAGGAATTCAAGATGTCTAAAACGAGCGTGCCGGGTATCGGCGGCAGGTATATCACTTTCGCTTGGCCAGCGTAATCTCGATGCAACTCACGTTGCTTTCCTTGCCATCCGGGCCGGTCAATTTTTCCGTGGTGATCTTGATATCCTTCACGTCAACATTCTGCATGAACCGGTTCTTGAGCACCTCAGCAACGTCTACCGCGTGGCTGATCGCTCGACCCCTGGCCTTGATGACGCATTCCTTTCCTTCGTTCAAGATCATCATGGCAGCGAGCACGTAATTATTCGTGGGTCGCCGTCCAATGTACACCGAGTTGTCGTCTTTGTTCGTTGGCATCTGAAATTACGCTTCCGACATCACGTCGATAGTCAATTCGATTCGATGGGAGTTCATCAAAGTGCAAATGTTGGCGCTGGTGCAAATCAATGAGACTTTTGCGATGTGGCCTAGACCTACATACACGTTCAAATTTAAAAAAGATTTTTCCCCATCGACGTTGAACGACTGGAATGTGCACTCTTGCATTATAAACGTGCGATGGATTGCTGGCCTTGAAAGCATTGCAGAGGGAGTGGATAACGAGCATATCAAAATACAAGGGAGATCATAACGTTGAAGAAGAAAAAAAGGAAATAATATACCTGCTCATCAAGTAACGGTGTACGTTTTCGTGTCCTCGCCACCCTCGGCCGAGTAAATCGTGATCGTGATCTTCTGGCCGGCGACGAGGTTTGAACCTGGCCAGTACAAGACTTGGTTGGATTCCGAGAGGATGGTGTCCAAGCCTAGCTCGATCAACGTGCCGAATTCCAATGGCGTTTTCCAGTACACTGTCCCGTTGACTTCGAGCTTGACCTTGCCGACGGTCAAGTTACCGTCCATGCCAGCGGTGCCGTTGTTCTTGAACCTGATCTTGATTGTCTCAGGAGAAACCACGTAATCGATCCTGAGCTCCAATGATGCCACCGGGTTCTTGGTGGCCTTCACGATTACCGTGTCTTCCTTGGCAGTTGTCGACCTGACCCTCAACGACGCGTAATTCGTGGCATTGAAGTTGGCCACCTGGGCCGGCGTGAAGCTGTAATTGATCACGAGGGCTTGCTGGATGCCAAGCACGCGGTTCTTGTTGCCCAGGTATATCGTGCTGCTGGTCATGGCAATATCGGCGCTGGAATTGATGTTCAGGGTGGAAATCGTCGTGGGCACGCTGCCGACGTTCTTCACCGCGACGAACGCGGTCTCGTTCGTGTACGCGAACGTGTATTGGTTGCTGCGGAGGATGCGTATTGCCTCGCCGCCCGTGATGGTCTTGATCTGGCCACCATCGGACGCCACGACGTTGCCGTGACTATCGATCGCGAACACCTGGATCTTTTGCAGCCTGTCCAGCCCAAGCGGCCCGTAATTGATGCGGATGGTTCTCGTTTCGCCAGGGTTGAAGAAATAACTCTGGCCACCTTCGACTATCCAGCCGCTATACGTGCTACCGTTCACGCGCACCTCGTCGAGGCCGAGGCGCATGGAGCCCGTGTTCTTCACCCGGACCCGGATCGTCCCGTTCGTGTAGGCAACGCTGGAAGCCAAGTTCACTGGCAAGTAGGACCGGTACCGGGTCATTTCGGGCTGCGAAAAGTTGATCAAGGATTGATTCTTCAAGAACCAGTTGTTGTAGACGAGATCTGACTCGGGCAGCGTGATGAAGTCGTTCGTGAACGCGATCGCCGCGTCGCCATCGCTCATAGTCACGGTGAACAGATCGCTGATGCCCTCGACCATGGTCGCGTTGACCTTGGCGATATCGCCGACGTCGTACGGCCTCGCGGCCGTGACCTGGAAGCGGCGTGACGTGCCCACCGGGATCACGTACGTCTCGTTCAAGGGCTCGATCTGGTTCCGCTGGATCACGGTACCGTCCACGGTCACGTTTCCCAGCATCACGGCTTCGTTCCCCGTGTTGCTGACCTCGAATTCCACGATGTCCGGGATCTTGCCCGTCGACAGCGAACGGTCGACATGGATCGACACGCTTTTGTTAGCCTGCACGATGAATTCCTTGGTACGCTCGAATGAATAGGTGGAATCAACCGCGTTGACCGAGGCATTGACATAGGCCGTGAGCGAATCGCCAACATGCAACACGTACCCGGTCTTGTTCGCCTGCTTCGTGTCGAACCAGAACGCCTTGGTCTGGTTCGGTTGCACCTCCGGGGTGCCCTCGTATGGATACGCGTCGAATCCGCCGGTTCCCAAAGTGAAGCCGAGGCTGACGCTCGTGATGTTGAGCTCCGTCGTGCCGGTATTGTTCACGAGCACGTGGCCAAATCCATTGTCGTAGATGGTGGCGTTGTTCACTTCAAAGTCGGAATCGATGGCCGTGTAATCGAGCTTGTAGATCTTGACCGTCGAGTTTGATGAAAAGAATGCTTTGCTGAAGCAATTAAACTTGAAGTAATTCGCGCCGTTGAAATAGTCCGTCCACAACTTGCCGCTGTCATCCTTGCGAGGCTGGTAGCTCGACGTGCCATCACCGCTGATCTCGCGGGCTGCCCAGTACTGGAGCTGCGTCGTCGCCTTGTCCGTCGTGAGCGGCTCCTGGTAGAACATCATGCGCACGAGTTGCGAGTTGAACCACCTGGACTTGTAAAGTCCGCTGGTCTCGTTGATGTAATCATCGTAGTTGAAAACCTTGATGTCGCCGTTTTCGCCAGTCCTGTTAGCATGATACCAGTAATCGGTGTGGAGCTCGGGATACAGCGAGCTGTTGAAGAAGGTCTTGGATTGGTCATTGCAGATCTTTACCATCCACGGCCACTTGCCCTCGTCACCGCCGAGGCCAGACACGAGATGGCCGAAATACACGAGCACGTAATCTGCGCCGAGCGCCCTGAACACGCGCGCTGCTTCCAGCTCGTCGTTCATCATCATGCCCATTCCCACGAATCCGATGCGCGTGGAGTTCAGCGTCGCGTTATCGTTTACCGAGGTCACGTTGCCGAGAATCGTCGACCAGTACCCGTAGTCCCACCATGACACGATGACGGTCCCGCTGTTCAAGTTGGTCCTCATCCAGGTAAGGGCTTCTTCCCAGTCATGGAATTGACCGCCCACGACGAGCTCGGACCAGGGAAGCTGGGTTGCCGAGACGTCGGCCGCTTGTATCACTTGCGTGGTGGCGAGGAACCCGACGAAGATGAAGATCACGAGCGAAACGGAAGTATCCATGCCCTGCTTCGCCTCCCGTCTCCTGATGCGCGATGCCGGGGCGGCCTTCTTGTGGGAAATCGCCCCGAAGGCCTTCAAAATCTGGCTGATGCCATACGCGCCCATGATGGAGGCGATAGGCGCGAAGAGCATGATAATACGCGTCATGGAACCCGTGAAGTAGTACAAGGTGATCGTGACGACGATGGTGATTATGTCAGCGTCGCTGCCGCGCTTGTACGCGAAATAGATACCGGGAACGATGAACAGCAGCGGGATGAACGTGTTGTAATAGAACGTCGACCAAGGGGATGGCATGTGCTCGCCCACCGAGGCCACCAGCGCGATCTGCTCCCGCAAGAGCGGGTTGAGGATGCTGAGTAACCGGGAAGGCAGCGACAGCACGGGAAGGCCCGCCGCAGCTGCGGCCCAGAGAATGACGCCCGTAGCGAGGATGCCCGGGATTATGAGTTTCTTCACCCAGCGCCAGAACGACCGGTACCGGGCGGGATTGTTCTCTTTCATGCGGTAGAAAAACTCGACAAACGGGAGCAAGACAAGCACCGCGAGTGGAATGAACAAGCTGGAGTCGCGGAAAAACGCGTCGAGCGTGATGCGCCGTAGCATGGAATGGATGGCGAACCCAATGCCCACGACGCTCGAGTATGCGATGAGCAAACGCGTGCTGTATTTCTTGACGAGGATCATAATGATCGCGCAGAGCGGTAGCAGCATCGACGTGTAAGAGTAGCCACCCCACGACAGGGTCAGGTAGCCGAATCCGAAGCCGCCGATCACGCCGTCGATGATGGACCCCTTCTTGATTGCCCGTATAAAGAACAAGAGAGCAACGAGCGTGGCGAACACGCCAACGGTTTCGTTGTCGTAGAAGCCGGCGACCGTCCGCTGCATGTACCCGGGCGAGAATGCCAGGAAAAATGCGCCGAGCAAGCCGGTCTTCTTGTCGAGGATCTCCTTCCCGAGGAAATACGCGACGATGCACGTCACGCCGCCCATAAACGCTGGCGAGATGAAGCACACGTCATACACGGTGACGGGGAGGCCGAGGCCGTGCAAGATCCAGTAAAAAATCGCGTTGGTGAGGGGCAACCCGATGTACATACGCATGAACGGGTTGCCTTCGGGATACCACGACTGGTAATCGGTCCAGTTCAGAAACTCCCACAACCCGTTATCCACGATATATTGCGTCGATTTGTACTGAGCCCATGGATCAAACTCCTTGATCAAGAATACATTGTTAAAAATCGGCGAGAGCCGGATTAAGACGCCCAGGGCGAAGATCATGACGAGTGCGATGACTAAAATGATGTTTTGCGGTACGATCTTCATACTAGCCCGGGATTTTTCCCAACCTTCGCCAAAGAATTTCTTGATTTTTTGAGATGTAGTTGGCATTGCAAGATCTCCTTATTCGCGAATAATCTAAAGTCGTTGTGCTATTGCTGCAGCAATTAGCCATAAACTGCCTTAAAAAATGAATCCTTGAATTTTAAGACCTTTGGTCCAATTGTTGTGAAAGGTCGATCCGCGCCTTCCCAAGCGATCGACGTGCCGAGGCGCAGCATCGTGAATACGTCGGAGAAACCGGGACATCGAACCACTGCACTTTTACTTTTGAAATCGTGAAAGCAGCGTCGCGCTCGCGATCAGCAACACGATCCCGGGAATGAAGATGAAGAGGAACACGATCGCCTGGCCAAACAAGTACGTTCCCGCGATGATGGGAAGCACGTTGATGATTGAATTGGAAATCGGCACGACATTGATAGCCTGGCTCTTGTGGAACGCTTTTTGCGTGAAGATGATACCGAAGATCGTGCCGAGAACAACCCCGGCGATCCCGAGCATCGTTGAAACCCAGCCCGCCGGATCGGCGCCATTTCCGAGCAACGCATCGAACCCGATCGTCACGAATTGTCCCGCAATCGACACGATGGCATAAGACACGCCGAAGAAAATGCCGTACCCTTGCACCTCCCATTTTCCACGTTTCTTCACGGCCAAGACGCCGATGCAAACCAGGCCGAACAAGATCCCCGTGAACACGATGCTATTGGCCAAGAACGATTCGCGGAACAAGACCGTGATGGTGATGTCACCCACGACGCCGCTCGCTGAGACCATAAACAGCGCGGCGATCATGAGCCAGACACCGGTCCATTCCCTTCTCGATACTTTTTCCTTGAGAACGAGCACGGAGCCGGCAACGAACACGAGCAACCCGGCCGTCGCGAGCGGTTGCGCCAGCGTGACGCCGATCAAGGCGATACCGAGGAAGAAGAACGGGAACAAGATGATGGTCTGGAAAAGGATGCCGGTTACCCAGACCGGCCGCTTTAAAAACAGCATGATGCTTGAATCTTCCTTCAAGCCACTGCGGTTGATATCCAGCTTCTGCAAGACGATGCCAATGCTGTTGATAGCTGCAGCTGCCAGCGTGCACGCAACGCCGGCGGCGAACTCGAGTTCAGCCATAGATGGTTCACGTTCATGCGGAACGAGCGCATGTCTTGGATGGATCTGGATGCGCTTGTCCTTTGGGTGAGGAATAAAAGGAACGCCCGGAAAAAAAGGGAGCGTATTCATTCGCTCTTCAACGCGATGCGCAGCGACACGAACAGCTCGGGGAGGATGGCCGAGATCTCCTTGCTTATCTGGTCAAGGGTGGGCAAGCTGCCCTTGGTTCCGAGTAGAAACAAGTAGGTCTTGGGATCGCTCACGTTTTCCTGGAACATGGTCTCGAAGGTCTCTACCTCGAACTTGAGCCGGGTTGCTTGGACCCCCGGAAACCGGCTAACAGAACTTTGGAAGGTCTGCATATACGTCGCGCAGAACTGCGCTACGTCCTTGTACTTCGGATCCTGGAAGTAATCTGCTATCGTGAGGATACGCCGGTCGAATAAAACGACCGCGACCGCGTTCAGCCGCTCGGCGAATTCTTTCATTGTCTTCTGCACGAGCACGTCGCGGGGATAGAGGTCTTGCAGGATCGTCGAGAAGGTCGAGGTGATCGTGAACGCGTCGTAGATGGTCGTGTTCTCGAACTCCATCTTGAACCTGCCATTGTTGATGTCTAGCAAACGATCTTGCAGCATCTCGACGTTCTTGGCGAGCTGCAGGTCGCCGTTTAGCATATTCTCCGCCTTATGGAAAAAAACGTAGATCTTCGGCTTTATATTGAGAACATCGAACTGGGTTAGCAGATCTTTTGCATATTCCAAGGTTTCGTTATATCGGGCAAGATCTTGAACGTCTATAACGTAGATGCAGATGTCCGTGCCCGCAAAATACTTGTCGGGTTGCTTGAGATACTTGATCAAGTATTTCTTTTGCCCGCCCAGGTCATGGGTGCTGATGATGTAATCGAGAAACTTGAATTCTTTTCGATCTACGAACGTGGTTGGCTTGAGATTTGCCTTGATGTACTTTTCGGCTTCCAGTGTCAAAAGAATCGATGTCTTGCCGGAATTATCGAGCCCCGTGAAGATTATTTTCTTAGCTGCCTCCGTGGTGGTCTCTGTCATTTCTTTCACTATCCTTTACTCTGTCTGATATCGACGACGTTGGTTAAAAAACGATCCTAGAGCGATGGCGGAGGAGTCATTGGATTTCCCCGTCGCGGCGGGTGGAACAACACGAGGATGACCACGTCCGAGATCGCAACGAAGCAAAGAGCCACCATGGCGATCATGTCTGCCACGACCACATATCCCGACTTCACGAACACAGCGAGCGCGGCTGTTCCAGCGCCGATCACGGCCGCGGCGATGACCCCGAGCCACGCGCATTGCACGGGCACGGCATCACCCCGGAAGCCTGGTGCAACTGCTCCCCGCACGGCTTGCACGCCGTGCAAGACGGGCACGATCGCTGTCACCGATACCATGGACACGAGGACAATATCGATGCCGGGGAACAAGCTCGCGAAAACCCCGGATGCAAAAAAGAGGGCGATCCCTCCGGCGATCGAGAGCAAGAACGACGCGATGAGCGAGAATAAGCGAAAAGGGGAGCGAGGCACCCCGGCATCTCCTTCCCGGGACGGGTCGCCGTACAAGGACAAGACCACGACCGCCGCCAACCCGCTCGTGATGAGCACTAGTATGAGCCGCCACGTCACCACGTCCCACGTCACCTCATTGAACGGGTCCAGGAACGGGACGATCCTGGATCCCAGGAAGCTCGCTATCGCGGCCAAGACCAGTGCATCGCTCGCGTGACGCACCAGCTGCAACCCAGCCTTGAACGCGTCGCACAAAGGCATTTGCCTGGCATCGATCATCAGCGATTGCAGCCGAGGCATTTCTCCTATCACTTTCCGGTGGCGAGCGAGCCACAGGGAAACAGCGATGACCGCAAGCAGGACCGACGAGATGATGCCCATGTCGGCACCGGTGCCCCCTAGCGCGAAGCATGAAGCCGAAACGAGCAAGAATCCGGCAAGCAAGCTCCGCTCGTTGATTTTTACCTCGTGTATCGGCATCTCCCGGGCTTTCGTGGATCCAAGGGCTCGTAGATCGAAAAAGCTGCACGCGAGAACGAGAAACGATGAAAACCCCGCGATCAAGGCCACGTCTGCGAGGATCGCGGCGGTCCCGGCAGCAATTCGGTCGATCACCATCCCCGCGATCGTGGTGATGCACAAAGCGATCAAGGCCAGGAGCAAGATGCGCTCGATCGAGGCAGCTCGCCTGAACATCGGGTAGAAAAACACGGGTACCAAGGCCAGGAAGGGATACCACGACAGGAAAAACATGTACAAGTACCTCGTCACGATGGTATACACGTGGAACAGGAACCAAAAGAGGCCCGCGATAAACGCGGCATTCACGAGGATGTCGTGCAAGACATCGCTTTTAACTTGAACCATAGTTCAAGCTCCCTCCACCGCGATGTCCACGAGCACGTTCTCCTCGAACAGCCATGGTTCTCGTGGGCTCGTGACGAACCGGTCGATCCAGGCAGCCATCCCGAAGGTATTTGTGCCGGTCATATTCCACGGGATGCGGATCTTTGCCCCGGTGTATGCACCGTCGTCCCACGACTCGAAATCGACGGTCGTTGGAATGACGACGCTGCTGAAATGCGCGAGATATCCCGTCTCGTTATCCCACATCGGCACGCCGAGCTCGTCGATCACCGCTCCTTCCGATGCCCATGTCCTGATATAGAAGCTCGCCGTGTCAATTCCCAAGATGACTTCCACGTTGTCCCGGCCGTGGAACCACCCATCGTCGTGCATATCAAGATGAAGCGCGAGGCGGGAAATGTTATCGGGAACCTTGGCGATCAAGTTCAAGCCGGTTTCGTTCCACGTAGCCCCGATGGAAAGGCGTGAAAAATCGGCAGCGAGTGGCGTGCCCGACGCGTTCAAGATCCAGCCACCCACCAGGCCGTAGTCGTGGGAGGCATTGAACGTGCCAAGTCGAGCCTGGGGATCGATGGGATAAAGGGGATACTCGTCGACGCCGTCAA
>JAUQYW010000689.1 GCA_030587525.1 Candidatus Sigynarchaeota archaeon
TCAGGGATAAAATCGCCGTGGTCAGAGAGTTCCTTGTTAAATGCAAGAATCCATCAGCAGATGTACGATCCCGATGTCATTATAAATAGACCGCTGTCAATATGCCGTGCCATGCCAGCAATCCCCGTGAATCGCTCAACTTGAACTTTCTAAAAAAATTCACTGACATGTTCGTGTTTTCGGGCAGTATAAAGGAATTCGTGGGATCGGATTGGCAAGAAAAATACCCGTTACAAGGAGCTGCCTCGCTGCGTCTCATCGCGGCATTCCATGGCCGTTTTTTCTTTAAAGGGAAACCTCGAACGGGGTCTGCAGGTGATCCCATGGCATCAAAGAACATCGACATGAAATCGGACGGCAAGACCCTCGTCATCACGATAGATCTCGCCGGCGACCTCGGCCCGTCCAATTCTGGCAAGTCGACCATCGTGGCGTCGACCTTCGGCAACGTGGCGGTGCCTGGCATGGAGAGGATGAAGATCGGCCTCACGCTGTTCAAGGAAGGTAATGGCATAGTGAAATCGCGGCAGAATGGTAACGGATCCGTGCAAGCGTAAGTGAGTATAACCGAGACAAGAAGCTATCCGTGCTTCATTCTTTGCCTTAGCCGAGCGAGCAACCCTTGCTTCGTGACCGGCGGGTAATAGATCGGCGGCCCCAGTGCATCGAGACCTATCAATGCTCCGCCAGCATCGCTTGTTTCCGCGCCGGACAAGGTGATCTTGGGGGAAAGATTCGCGCTGCAGTCGATGGCAGCGTCGCGGGCAACCCGTCGCGCCCGGCCGGGCAAGCTTGCATCTCCCGTGATCGCGGCGATCGCATGCACGGCTCGACCCGCTGCTGCCATGGCGGTGTCCCACGCGACCTGGTCTACGGGCGCAGCGAGAACGTGCTGCCGCATGTAAGCATCGAACGCTCTATCGAAATATGTTCCCACGGCAGTCTTGACATGCTGCATCAGCGCGGGAGGCTTGCCCTTCTTGCCGCGGCGGATCACGTACGCGATCACGTCGATGTCCCGTGGAAGATTGCGCACGCGGGCTTTGCACGCGATGATGCAAGCGCGTGGCGATGCGAGGGCTGGATATGGCACGTCATCGATCGGGATCGCGAGGGTCACGTGGTCCCCATCGATGATCATGATAGGTTCGCTCCCGTGCATCACTGCAATCGTCGCCGGGGGAATTTCAGCATGCGCGACCTCGGAAGGTTCGGTGGTCGTGGTGGGCCATTCTTTCACATTGCCATGCTGTGCGAGGAACCCGTTCACGTCGATCACGCCGGTCATGCCCGGTACCTTTGCGTCGGCGATTAATGCTTCGATGCTAGCGCGCCATGCATCGGGGGGCAGCATTTCTCCATCGGACAAGTGCAATGTATCTAGCTTGCCGATATCCAGCAGTGGCGTTCCGGTTGGCGCTGCCAAGACGTTAAGCACGCCTCGCGGGAGAGCATTCATGCCCAGCAAGGCATCGAATACCCGGTCGTGATTGCCCGGGTCTCCCTTGAAG
>JAUQYW010000512.1 GCA_030587525.1 Candidatus Sigynarchaeota archaeon
ATGTTGATCAGAGGCCAAGTACTCGGTCAAACCTTACTTGGGGTTTATCGGGCTTCGCGTTTTGATGAGACTCTTACACAAGGAGGGTTAGGTGAAATGGCTGCGGGTAAGGAATTAGAAGGCGTTGCTCGCGATAACAATTGGGATCTCGAATGGCATCGCCGATTTACTAGCACGTTTGCTGGATCGAGATATTCCGATTTCTTGCTCTGGAACCGTCGCGTAACTACTACGAATGATCCGACTATGCCTTTCGAATGGGGAGATGTGAGTGTTATAGGAGCGGACGGCAAGACTGGAGATATTACAAGCGCGACTAATCAACCAGGTTATATTCAAGACTATTTCACGAGTATGATCGGTGCTGCTCATGAGTGGCATAACCCCACCGCACTGCCTTCCTATGCAGGATTGGCTTTCTATCAATCATATGTTAAACCAAAGGACATGGACCGTGTGATTGATGTGTTCACGAATGGTAAGATTTCGAATGATCGTATTAAATGGAGTGAAGTGACGAATCCTGCGACTGGTCAGAAGGAATGGGTTGGTTTGTATAGAGCATCGGAAGCGGGTTTGAATCAAGGATCCTACCATGTGCTATTTAAGATTGTTTACGACCCGAACGGTGCGGCTCCGTTCGGGACGCCTGTATCTAACCGTATGGTAACATTTGGTATCCGGAGCAGCCCAGAATATCTCAGTTTCAAGGTTTATGCCAAAATTGGGGTATTGGCGGGTCCAATAACAACACCCTCGGAAATAAGCCAACTTGAGGCCAGGGATCTAGATGCATGGGTTCCAGGAAGTGTCTGGTACAATTCGTTCGATGATACGGGATTTAAGTGGAGCGACCGAAACTATCATACCCAGATGGCACCTTCATCTATGTGGTTCAATCAATTGCAATTGGATGGAATCTGGTATACCAATATTGAATGGGCGAAGGCAGCTGAAAGAATCGCTCGTGAGCTTGATAATGTCGAGAAATTTTTGGAAGAACCTACACGATTGAATTGGAAGCGATGGCTTAAAGAATCACCAGCCTGGATCAGAGAGATCTACGCGAATCCCCATCATCTTGGAATTAAGCTCGAGAAGAACGCAGTTCAGGAGGGTATGTTTGCCGATGGTTTCGTGGTGAAAGCTATCCTAGATGCCATAGGGGCGGAAACTGGAATTGCGGTTGTAGATCCAGAATTCGCCAAGATACTTTTAGGGAAGTTCTTAGGAAAAGGAGTGGATGTATCTTCATTGTTTATGCGCTCTAAACAATTTGGTGTTGTCGAGGCGGCTATCAGATGCTCGGCTCTTTCGCCAAAAGCGAAGCAAGGATTCGAGTTGCAGGTTCTAGCTGCATCGATGAAATCCATCTCTGATTTGCAAGAGGTCATCGATAGCAAATTTTGCGGCCCAGCCATGGAATACTGCAATAGGATGGCGGATAGGTTCTTGGGATCTGAATTCGATAAGTTATTGCAGAGCGCGTCATCATCCGGTTGGAGCGCGGATGTCAAGCAGCGGGTCATTTGGTATCTCCGATGGTCGTATTTCTGGCTCTACAACAGATTACCTCTCAACTCGAGGACTCCTCTTCCGACACCAACGGCATTTGACGCACTTTTCGTTTCAATAGGATCCTCTCTTGTAGCGGGCGCGGATCTAGTTTACCCGAGGGGTAGTAATTATGAAGGTAAGTTAACAGATCAAGGACGCAATCTCTTATCGGAAATACGGGATATCCTAGCAAAACAAGTGTTTCCGAAAGACACCGTTTCCATGAGCTCTTTACGAGATGCCCGCGGGCGAGTCATTCAAAGCTTCGCTAATTATTTGATACGGGCAATGGCTGGTGGCTGGCCAACCGGCGCACCAGCAGCAAGAAACACTTGGATGCTACATCACATGGTTCGCTCTGATGCCGAAGCTGTGTTCGGAGCAATCCAATTCCGCGCTTACGCGTTGTTGAATGGCTTTAAGATACTCGGCTCTCAAAGGTGGATGAGCCCATCGGGTAGGATGTGGCAGTACTTCAGGATCCGCATTGAAACGCCATCCGGTCTTGCGAGAGAATTCATCGGCCGCATCGATCCCGCTCAAGATATCTTCTCTGGCACCGCTGTGAATCCGAATGTCCAGTTTTACGTGGTACCAGGCACGTCGGTGCCGGGTGAGTGGGTGTGCTCGTGGCAGCCAAGTGGAAAGAGTGAAGAGGATGCTCGGAACGAGTTGTGGGCCGTTATTAGGGGAGGTGCTTTACCGACTGGTTTTGGTAGTCTAGATAATGTACAAGGGCATCCGCCGGTACCATGGCTGTTAAACGCAGCATCGGGGTCACAAGATTCGATAATAGGTCTGCTGCCTGAGTGATCGGGACATCAACCTTTTATCCCCTTTTTTTTATTATTTTATTCGGCGAAGAACTATGGATCAAGAAGAATTGAGTGTGCTAGCTAGATTAAGCAAAATTTCTGGAGGAAACCTCTGCAAAACTAGTTCAATCAATTCGCTTTCTACAGATGAGATAGCGAGTTGCTGTTATGTTCAAGAACAAGATCATATCATCAAACTAAGTTTCAGTGTTCATTCTGGAGATTCTTTACCGGAATTTATCTTGGGGCTTCGATACTTACGATCTCTCGATCTGGCTCAAGATGAAGGCGTTTTTCCCGATTTTATAACCAGAATATCTACTTTAAAGGAATTGCGAGTTGTAGGAGGTAAACCAGCATTTCTTGATAAGATTGATGAATTGCGAAATCTCGTAGTCTTGAATCTTCGGGCCATGGAGTTAGTCCGATTGCCCGATTGCGTTGCGACCTTGCGAAATCTTAAATCTTTGATTTTAAAAATAAATAGTTTTGAGGTTATTCCCAAATCGATTTTCGAATTGGTGGATTTGCAATCACTTAGCATATCTAGTAATAGAATTCATACGGTTCCAGCAGAAATAGGGAGATTGAAAAATCTTCAAACTTTAGACTTGAGCCATAACGAGATCACCGCCGTTCCGCCGGAAATCGCCGAGCTAGACTTTCTCAAAGATCTCCGCCTCAACGACAACAAGATCACATCATTACCGCCCGAGATTTGTACGCTGAGGAATCTAGTGCACCTAGACCTCTCGAACAATGCGCTGGCATCGTTTCCAAGCAAGGAACCGTTTGAAATGAACGCGCTTAATTGGTTCGATTTGCACGGTAACCAACTCGTAGACGACGTGGATTTTTCCCCGTTTACCAGCGTTGAATATTTGTTACTTGGTGGGAATGCATTCACACGACTGCCACGGCTCCCATCACCGCCTCGCGAGGCCGCGCTTCGAATCCTCGAATTGGGTGGCAATGGTGGACTCAAAATCATCAAGGCCAAGATCAATAAGATCGTGAAGGCTTACGCGGGCATCCAAATCCGCTACACTGGCGCCCGTGGCTTTACTGAGACCGCCATTTCGTCGGAGAACTGGGAACCGCCCGGATGGCGTTCCAATGAAAATCCCGATATATAGTGCGGAAATGACAAATTTTTTGATACATAAAATCATTACTCGTAACCTGGAGGTACAGCCAAATCTGATCACCACGAGCGAGCCACGTGCGCATGCTCGGCCATAGTTGGAACCGCGGAGACCTAGAACCTTATATATCTATGATCAGCTTGCAATCGTTCACGATGATCAATTTTTTAACCGCTTGTCGACTTTTATCGGTCGCATTTCCGATCATGTGTCCGGGCACATAGACTTCCACGTGTCCTATGTTGATTTGGCGCTGCACGAACCTTACGAGGTCTCAATCGGATTGAGTCATAAGATATCAGCATCACAAAGGCTTTATCTACCTTTCTTATACCACCAAGGACGCCGGGGTTTCCTTTCTCCAATTTTTTCTACGCCCGTCCGTAATTAGCGGGCACGACCGTGTTGGACCCGTAAAAGTTACAAGCGAGGAAGGACTCGTGTGGAAGAACTCATAGGTCGTAACTCGTCTTCAATGTCGACGTTCCAAGGTCCATCCCTGCGAATTTTAGTGGCATACACATTCACCGATAAAGAGATTAATTTTTTCTTGTCTATAATATTTTATACGAAATGAATCCGGGGTACTTCTGGTTTCTGCTAGTTATTATGACATAGCATGATGTTCATAAATAAAATCATTACTTGAACGGTTCAAGGTTAGAGATTAAACGTTCTTCGAGCATCGATATTAAAAGTCTCTTCGAGGTACCATACATCATGACCGTTAAGATCGCCCCCGGTATCGATATCCAACCATTGACGCAGGTTGTCCCCGGTCAATTGCACCACGCGCATTGTTCTGGCATCGTCGCTTTTCCAGATGGCAAATTGCTCGCCGTATTTTATTGGGCCATCAAGGAAGCCCAGCACGAGCAAAAGATCTACGCGACTCGAAAAAGACCGGGCGATGCAGCGTGGTCAGCCCCCGAAGCCATCCTTGCCGACCGGATTGGTATGGTGGGAAACCCGTCCATCTGGATCGCGCCCGACACGAGCCGGCTCTGGCTGTTCTTCGTTCGATCCGTTGGCGGCTGGTCAGTCTGCCAGCCCCGATTCGTGCATAGCGACGACCAGGGAAAAACGTGGTCAAAACCGCGGAATCTCTACTGGTTCATTTCCCGGGGCATCAAGAACCCGCCCATCGTCACGAAAACCGGGCGTTACGTGCTACCGGCATATGTCGAGTTCCGGGATTATTTCGGCGTGTTTTACTTGTCCGATGATCAAGGAAAAACGTGGCGCGAGCGCGCGCGGGTCGCCGTTCCCGATGACGAAATCCCCAATGTGCCCCTCGCGCGCCGCTGGGGCAGGCTCGTTGAGCAGCCAACGGTCGTGGAGCGAAAGGATGGAAGCCTCTGGGCGCTTTTCAGGACGGAACCGCAAATGGGCGTGATGTACCAATCAGAAAGCAAGGATGGTGGCGAGACATGGACACCCGCCAAGCCGTACATGTTACCAAATCCTGGTGGCGGGTTTCACATGATGCGATTGCAATCCGGGAACATCGCGATCATTTACAACCACGCACCCGTTAAGGCCGCTAACCACGGTTTCGAGCGGAACCCGCTCTCCGTCGCAATCTCCGAGGATGATGGCAAGTCATGGAAGTGGCGGCGGAACATCATCGAATCGCGCGAAGGCAAGGAAGAGGCACGCATCGGCCAATATCCAACAATGACGCAAGGACCGGACGGGCGCATTCACGCGACATGGTCATACGGGCATCACGTGATGGTGAACGGCCAGGACACGAGCGTGACCGACATATATTACACCTCATTCACCGAGGCGTGGATCAAGGAGAAAGTCTTCTTCGAGAGCCCATGGGAACCATAGTTAGGCCACCGGAACGGCCCACTTTCCCATCTTGTTTTTCAAAAACGGTTGGTTTATTTACCTGGTGCTCGTGGGTGTTTCGATGAAAAAAACACAATCAACCCCCACGAAGAAGCCCCAGAAAAAAGCTGTTATTCTCACGGCGGATAAATTCGAGGACATGGAATTATTCTTTCCGCTTTTTCGCCTCTTGGAAGAAGGTTGGCAAGTTCACATAGCTGCTCCTGAAAAGATTGAAATCAGTGGAGAACATGGGTACAGCATTATGCCCGATAAAGCTATTAATGAAATTAATGCGGTGGACTACGATCTACTCATCATTCCGGGTGGTTTCCCCGACGGCGCTCCAGCAACGGTGCGCAAAATAGAGAAAGCACAAGACATCACCAAATTCTTTTTTAAAGAAAACAAACCTGTTGCATCAATTTGCCACGGCCCATGGACACTCGTTTCTGCCGGCGTGGTGAAAGGTAGACACCTAACATCTTTCTGGCATGACGGGGTTCCAGAAGAAATAAAAGAGGCAGGCGGTGCATGGGAAGACAAGGAGGTTGTGGTTGACCGAAACTTGGTAACCTCGCGATGGCCGATGGATTTGCCAGCATTCATGCGGGAAATTATGAAAATGATCAGGTCAGCTTAAAACAAGCATTTAATTTCAAACCAAATTTCTGATTTTTTGCCTTAAATGATTGCGCGACAACATTCAAATGGATGTTTTTTAAAATCGTATCAGTTCCGGGTCGCAGACAATAAAAAAGTGCAATTCTCATATGAATAGCAATATACAGTATCAGTAAGATTCAGATTTTTTAAATAGGTATTCAAGAGACATTTAGTGACGTGATATGGTAGCAGATCAAAAAATAAAGTGTATCTTAGGCACGATGTTTGCACTTTGCATCGTTTTATCTGGCTGCACGTTTGTCCTCAACACGCCCGTGAACGTGGCGAAAACGTTTTCAACCGATGCAGCTCAACCCGCTGGACCACCCGTTAATAGTGACCAAAACGGTGATGAATGGCCCATGTTCCGCGGAGCCCTCAATCATTCTGGGTTCGTGACTACAACGCCTCAATCACATGTTGGGGAATTTTGGCATTTCAACACGACAGGGCAGGTGGCATCGTCCCCAGCAATTGTCGGTAACCGCGTTTACTTCGGGAGCGGCATGGGTGACGATAATGTGTATTGCTTGTATGCCAACAATGGCACGAAGGTGTGGAATAAGTTCGCAGGGGCTGCGGTTGATACTTCTCCCGCAATTTCGAGCGGGTGCGTATTCATCGGAAGCCCTAATGGTTCGATGTACTGCTTGAATGCGTCTACTGGAAAGATTATGTGGGACAAGTGGATAGGGATTCCGATGACTACAACTCCATCCAGTGTTGCAGTCGCGAACGGAAGCGTTTACTTTGGATGTTGGAACACGTCATTCATGTGCCTGAACGCCACCACTGGCTTGCGACTGTGGAATTATACTGCTGGTGATTCGATCGAATCAGCACCCGCTATCGTTGGCAATTATGCGTACTTTGGGTGTTATGATAATTGCATTTATTGCGTGCGTACCGACACCCATGGTCTATCATGGAAAACCAAGACTGGAAGCTACATCAGTGGGACACCTTCCGTGATTAATGGACTCCTGTATGCTTGTGGTGATGATCACATGCTGCATTGCATATACGCCAACAATGGTACATCCAAGTGGAATTACACGACGGGCGGTAGCATGCAAGGTTCTCCCGCCGTCTGGGGCGGTCGCGTTTACGTGGGAAGCCAGGATTATAGCGTGCACTGCGTGAATGCCATCTCGGGTGCATTCATCTGGAGCTATTCAACGGGAGCATATCCAATGGGAGGCTACACGTGGACACCCACCGTCGCAGCTGGTCATGTTTTCGTTGGATGTGACGATGGGAAAGTCTATTTTCTGAATGCCACCACGGGTGCATTCGAATGGGCATATCAGACATGGGGTACTCCAGGAACCCCCTCCGTCGCAAACGGGCGCGTGTATGTTGGAAGCTCTGATCACACTTTATATTGTCTGCCAATAGTTACCGCACCGAGTGCACCGAGGAGTTGCATAGCGGATGTCGTTTCCGGGCACATACATCTTTCGTGGTGGGTGCCAACAAGCAATGGTGGATCGCCCATCACGGGATATAACATCTATCGCGGTGCTACCTGGGGAAGCGGGACTCTATACCACATTAACGGAAACGTGACCTCCTACGATGACTTGAGTGTAGTCGCCGGGACGGCATATTATTATCACGTAACTGCGTTCAATTCCGCCCTTGAGGGACCGATCTCGGGAGAAACATGGGCTAATGTTGGTAACACCCCGAGCGCACCGCAGAATCTTGTTGCGTCGAGTCCTGTAGGAAGTGGCAGCGTGGTGCTTACGTGGCAAACTCCGGCCAGCGCAGGTGATTCCGCTATCACGGGTTATCGCATTTCCCGTAGTCCAATATCCGGCTATGAATTTATCATGAAAAGCTTAGGCGTCATGACGACATGGACGGACACGAGCGTTGAGAGCGGGAGCACGTATTTTTACAAGGTTTGCGCGGTAAATTCCGTTGGACTGGGAGCCTTTTCGACCGAGGCGAGTGTTACGCCTCTTGTAACAACCATCTCGCCCAATTTCACGCAACACTTTGATATCCATTCGGGCTCCTTCAACGTGTCTGTTCCCACGACCGGCAGCTTGAATATCACGGCTAGTGCTTCCGTGTCTGGCGAAGTCTCCTTGGTCATTAGTGCGTGGACGTCCAATCCCATGGCTGCATCCCCGGGTTTCGTTAGTGATTCCAGCGCGATTTATTTGTACTTGAGTTCAAACGACACGAGCTTGATTATCTTCCCTGTAACGGTCACGGTTCCATTGCCAGCAAGTCTACAAGGAATAGCTGCATCCAGTTTAAAGATCGAAACCTATGACGCCGCCCAAGGCAGATGGGTGGATGCCGGGTTCACGATCACGATCAGCGAGGACAACACAACGGCTACGGTCACGGTAACCCACTTTTCCATGTTTTCGTTGGGACAGACCCCAGCAGGCGGTGGCGTTCCTGGTTATTCTCTCTGGATAGTTGGTTTCGCAGTGGGTCTTGCCGTGCTCGCAGAGTGCGTGGCGCTACGAAAGCGGAAGTTCCATGTAATTTAATGGTAAGTTTTTATTTTTTATCTTGTTTTGACTTTTTTTGATATGAGATTCCTTCGTCGAGTTGGTACTCTGAACAACCTGGCTCGATAATGGGTGCTTGGCATTAAAAAAAAAGAAGATACAAAAGATTCAACGAGACAGCCAAAAAAATGCGTACTGAAAGAAATTTCTTTCACAAGAAAAAGTTTGCTCCCGCATACCCATCCGTGCTATACGGTAACCAATACGGGTGACCGACACCATCCCCGTTGTCATCGTATTGGGGATGCTCGTTTGCACTATCCATATAGCACGCGTGGTTGAATGCTTCTACCATTGATACTTTACCATCGTGATTGGCATCGGAATACACGGGGTCACCCAACAAGCTTATTTGACGTACTGCCATCATAAAGTGAAACACGAACTCGTCGAAAGGCCCTTCCGTGTCGCAGGACCACGATGATTCCTCCGCGTTCGCAGCCGTCATGATGACGCGATTGGTACCGCTCAAATTAGGAATGAAACAGCCTGAGAAACATTGCTCCATAACGATGATCATGTGGTGATAGGTAATAGCATTCAACATCCCTGCCATTTGCGAAGGTACAATGACATCATGATTCCATAAGCAAAGAGCACCGCCACCACCATGGTTTGTTGTATAGATGAACAAGTCATCCCTATCGGACATCACGCTCGCAAGATGGGAAAAAGCCGCCTGGATGTTCGAATACGAGCAAGAATAATTCACGGGCATCCCAGCATCCTCGGGCGTTCCATCCTTGTAGATCACGATGATGTGGGACGCGCTGTAATTGTAAAATCCAGTGAGAGCAGCATACATAAATTTCAGGTCGTTCCAATACCGAATGTACGCGTGATCAGAATCCCAACCGCCGCTGATGAGCACCGCGTACTTTGTTGGGATCAAGAATGAGGGGAGTTGGATGATAATTGGATACAAGTATTCATAATATGGCCTCCGGGTATTTTCGATGATCGTTGCCGAGATTGGGCTGATGTCCGTGATTGAACTATTCCCGGTGTCGATCTGGATTACCCCTTTGAGCAAGATTCGGCTACCAGAATCGTTTACTACAAGACCTTGCGGGATTGGCCCAATTATCTTGAGATAACTCGTCACGGGCAGGATCTTGTTCTGGAAAAAGTCCGTCCCGTTCTGCGTGATGGTAGATTGATTGTTCGGACCAGCAAAATAATATCCATCGATGGTCAAGGTTTTTCCCACATAATTCGGACGGCCGGAACCGGTGATATCCGACACTTGAAGCGGAGAGTCTGCTTGGGGGACCCCAGATGGGCGCAGCCATGTGAAATACACGAATTGCACAACATTTAAACCGATTAAAACGAGAATAATAGAAGCGACAAGCCCCTTTTTAGATTTTTTTGATCCTGCCATTGACATGTACCTTTTTTATTAAATTCGAGCAAAGATGTCGGCAAAAATCATAATATTGCTGATAAATGCCAATTCATGAACACTCGACATCTATTATTTAAGGATTTCGAGAATCAGTGAAAATCAAGGCTCCCATTGTCAAAGATTCGCAACTTTTCTTCAACCACTACTGATTCGAATATGAAAATACAGATTATATGGTCGCTTGATTTATATATCGACGATCAGCGTGCACTTGTTCACGGCGATCAATTCCCTCACCGCTTGTCGCTCCTTATCGGTCGCATTTGCCAGCATGCGCCCAGGAACGTGGACTTCCACGAATCCCATGTTGATCTGGCGGTTCACGTGGTTCACGAGGTCCCAATCGGATTGAGCCATAACATACCAGCACCACCGAGGCTTAATCAACCTTTCGCGTGCCAACGAGGACGCCGGGGGTTCCTTTTCGCCATTTTTTTCCCCGCCCGTCCTCGCGAAGCGGGTATAAACGCGTCCGACCCCCGAGGGATAGAAGCGATGATTTTTATAGATATGGTCGTTTAATCTATACTTAGCATAGGGATATCCCGTTGCATCCTTCCAGTCCTACAAAGTGAGCTCGCGATTTTCCAATGGAGTTTCTAAAAAACGAGAAAACTGCATCCCAAGCATGGGACAAGATGTTCGCGCTGTTGAACGTCGCCATCATCATCACGGACACGAAGGGAACCATCAAGTACGCGAACAACCTTGCTGAAAAAATGCTCGGCGTGCCGAAACAGGAGCTCCCGGGCATGGTTCTCGGGAAGGTGATCGAGAATGCACTCTCCTCGTCGAAAAAGAACCACAACATCACCACTTTCATCGACAACGCGTGCCAGGAAGCATCCACACCCGAGCCTCGTGAACACCAGGTTGATATAGAAACCATGGATCACAAGGCCGTGCAAATTCGGTCATACTGCTTGAAGATTGACGAGACCGGCGATTCCCTCCCCGTGTTTATCATCGACTCGACCGCGCCCGCTATGCAAGCCGAGAGCTTGTACTGGGAATCGCTGGAAAAGCTGTGGGAATCATCCCGCGGGTCGATCGAAATCTTGCGATCCATCCCGTCGGCCATCTTCATCACCAAGATCAAGCGGGGGGGAAAGCTGGCGATCGTGGACTGCAACCCGGCCGCGGAACGGATGGGCAAAAAAGCATTGGCAGACCTCCAGGGAACATCCATCGACGCGATCTGGGCCCATGCCTCGGAAAAAACCGTGATCAAGCAAATCCTGGAAGGGAATGAGACGGGAACGCCATTCACCCTGGAATACATCGATGAAAAGGACAATGTCTTGCAAAAGGCGTATAAGGTCCAGATCTTCTTCATGCCTAACGATCGAGTTGGCGTGATCTTCGATGACATCACGAACCAAAAGAAAGCAGAGAAGCTCCTCGAAGAAGAGAATATCAAGCTGAAGGAACTCGACACGATCAAGAACAATTTCATCGCCATCACGTCCCATGAGTTAAAGACACCCCTCGTCTCGACGTGCGGTGCCTCGGAATTTCTCCTGAACAACTATCGCAACTCGCTCGGCAAGGAGGAACTCAAGTTCGTCGAGATGATCAACCGCGGCGCCAACCGGCTCAAGCAACTGGTCAACTCCTTGCTCGACATGTCCCGCTTGCAATCCGGCCAGATCGAGCTGTCCTTGAAAGAAGATGACCTGGTCGGTATCCTCAAGCATGTCGTCGAGGACCAGGCATATATGCTCCAGCTCCGGAACCAGCAGATCGTGTTGGACACGCCCGAGAGGCTCGTGTTCCGGTTCGACCCTGCACGCGGCGAGCAAATTCTCACGAACTTGATCACGAACGCGATCAAGAACACACAGCAAGGCGGGAAAATCGAGGTACGGATCGCGTCGGACGACAAGGAGGTCATGATCTCCGTCGTCGATAACGGCGTGGGCATCACGAAGGACGAGATGGATAAGCTATTCACGCGCTTTGGAAAGATCAGCCGCGAGGGCGTGAAACTGGACCTCAACATCCAGGGGACAGGGCTCGGCCTCTACATCACGCGGGAGATCGTGACGCTCCACAACGGCAGGATCTGGGCGGAATCGGAGGGCAGGTACAAGGGAGCCAAGTTCATTGTCGTGCTACCGCTGAAACCCAAGGAGCCAAAAAAACAACCGGTCGCCGTTCCACCGGTATCGAGCGAGATCAGCCAGAAACCGGTACCGTAATAAAAGGAAGAAAAATGCGTTCACGGCAAGCATTTTTTCTTGAGGTCAGCCCGCGGGGCGAACTTGACCTTGAGCGCATCTTCATACGTAGCCACTTCTTTCTTGTCGACCCAATACTTGCTCTTTTCGAGGTCCGCTTTCTTGGGAATTGACTCCTTGAAGGTCGGCAGCCACTCGGCCTCGTAATAAAGCATGAGGTTCATCATCGCACGAATACGTTCCTCGTCCTCGATAAAAGCACACATGGGATCCTTGAGCAAGCCCTTCAACAGCAACTCGGGATCGCCTTTCTGCCACGCGTCGACGGTCAAGTCTTGTACTTGACAGTGAACTGTTATCAGCTTGGCGACTTCCTTGTCAATGGGACCGATCTTCATGCCGTGCATCTTGCCGTCCTTGAAATGCCCGGGAATTTCGAGTATTGCACCATCGGGCAAGCTCGGGCAGATTTCCTGGCCGAAATTTGGCAAATTGCACACATGGTGGTGCGATGCCTCGCCGTTGATGAAATCCTCGGTCATCTGCAAGGCGTGCTCCCCCTCCGCGGTCGGTTTCGGGAGCTTGTCCAGCGCGAAATCGCGTGACAAGACCGAGAATCGCTGGATGGTGTAGCGGTGCGACAAGCCGAGCCCCTTGACGTCGCGGATGGTAACGATGTTCCACGGGTTCGGGTCGTGGTTGAAGTAGTTGAAGTACTCGGGCATAAACTCGGCCACGTGGCGGCAGCCTGGATAAGGGAAGTACCCGTACTTGTTAAGCAAGTACCAGGCGAATTTCTTGTCCTCGACGTTCTCGTCGTACGCTTCCTTCCAATTCTTGCGCAGCGCGTCGAGCACGTCGGCCCCGCCATCCTTGTGCTTGCATTCCAATACCCACGCGAAGTGATTGACGCCCACGTACTTGAGATCCAGGTCCTTGTCCCAGTGATTGATGGGCGGCGTGAGCTGAGCCACGTTGTTGTAAGTCTGAACGGCACCCATGCCGCCGAACAGCTCGTGACACAAGCCAATGTACTGCAAGTCTTTCTTGACCCGCCTCGCTGACTTTACGATCGTTGCTTGGGGATTCGTGTAATTCAACAAAACCGCCTTGGGACACGTTTCGACCATGTCCTTAGCGATGGCAGCCACTGGCGGGCCGCAGCGCAGGCCACGGAAGAACCCGCCGGGCCCTATCGTGTCGCCCGTGTTCTGGGGAATGCCAAACTTTTGAGGAATGTAGATATCAAACCACTCGGCGGCCTGCCCGCCAACGCTGATGCTCTTGTACAGGAAATCGGCGCCATCGATGGCCTCGCGTTGTTTCAGGTGCGCCGTTACCTTCAGCTTCACCTTGGCATTTGCCGCCATGTGCTCGAGAATCTTGGCCGTGTACCCGAGCACGTGCTCGTCGACATCGACCAGCGCTGCGTGGATCGGCTTGCCGGCCAAGCCCTTCTTTGCCGCAGCTACGAAATTGCGGAACAAGCCCATGCTGAACCGGTGCGAACCCGCACCGATGTATGCAATCTTGAAATATTCGCCCATGGTCTCACTTCTTCTTTGCTTTTGCCCTCGTTTTTGGCTGTTCCTTTTCCAGCTTGAATTTCCCGGCGAAGAAGTCCTTCACCATCGATTTCAACTCGTCCACGGTCACAACCTTCTCGGGATCGTCGTTGATGATCACGCCCCATTTACCCCCGGCAACCGGCGTCATGGAGAGCCGCGGGAAGTCGTACCAGCCATCAACGCCCATTTCAGCAAGAAAATTGTCCGCTGATTTCCGGTCTTCAAGTAATATGTAGGATTTTTCGCCTCTTCCACTAAAATGTTCTATCTCTTCCCATGCATCATCGGAGGATTCCACGATACCTTCGGGAATCGGCGATGCATCCACGTGCATGATGATTGCCATTATCGCATCACGTTGTTGGTGTTTACCTCCAGATGGTTTGCGACCATATTTGAAGTGATACTTCGATTCGTTGACGATTAGGTTTTATACGCTATCATCGAATAGTCGATCATTAAACGGGTGACCATCACGGGAAAGATGACCCACAAGCAGCGCATTCTGGCAGCGATCAATCACGAGCCCGCGGATCAAGTGCCGACCTACGCGTTCAAGTGCGAATCGGGTTTTATGAAAGCATACGATGAATCCCATGACGACATCAGCGAGGACAGCTGGGTGCAATTCCGCCAGGATCAGACGATCCTCGTGGCACTAGGTGTGGATGGTACAACCGAACCTGGCTTGGGAGATATGCCCGATCCGGAGTCCACATTCAAGGACATCGTGCGGCCCGACGGCAGCTTCGTCGGCGCGTCCGGACGGATCCACAAGGTGGCATCGGACGGCCGGTTTTTCTACGTGGACGGGTACTGGACGAGCAAGGAAGTCCGGGCGCAATTCCCCCGGCGCATTCCCCAGCCCCAAATGATTTATGACGAGTTCGGGAAGTTTTACAAGAAGAACGTGCTGGAAAAGGACAAGATCTTCGTCTGGCCCATCTTGAGCGGGTTCCACGAATGCAATTGGCTCAACATGGGATACGTGGCGTTTGCTAGGGAAACGCGGAAGCCAACCGGATTGCTCGATGACCTCGTTGACGAGCTGTACCGCACGAACCTGGATATAGCCAAGCAGCTCCTCGACATCGACAGCGAGATGGTCATCGCCTTCACCGACGATATTGCTTACAAGGACCATCTCCTGTGTTCCCCGAAAGTGTTCAAGCGATTTTACGCGCCGAAATACAAGCAGCTCTTCCAGTACATTCACAAGCGCGGCGGCAAGACCATGTTCCACACGGATGGAGACATTTCAGAACTCGTTCCCGACTACATCGATATCGGCCTTGATCTCCTCCAAGGTCTCGAGCCAGTCGCCGGTGTCGACATCATCACGCTTAACGAGAAATATGGCGACAAGATCTCGTGGAACGGCAACATCGACGTGTCCCGATTGCTGTGGCAAGGAACCGTCGATGAGGTGCGCGCCCAATGCAAGAAAATCATCAAGGCGGTCGCGCCATCGAACAACCTGGTCTTCGGCCCGAGCACCGACATCATGGCGTGGCATCCGATAGCGAACATCGTCACGCTGTACGATACTGCCCGGTCCTTCGATCTCAAGACCCGGCAATTCAAGGACAAGAAATAGATCCCACGAAAACCCGAACTTTTTTTTCCATTGGATGTCTATCAACATCGAAAGATGATGGCTGGACCGAACGGATCCTTTTTTAAAGCATTGATCTTTGACTTGTACGGCACGCTCGTGGAGATCTTCAAGCTTTCAGAGTATCAGACCAACCTAAATGCCATCACGACGACGCTTGGCCTGGATCCCGAGCGATTCAGCGATTGCTGGAAGGATTCGTGGGATGTTTACCCTTACGGCGATTATCCGTCGGTCAAGGCCCGATTCGAGTACGCGCTAGCAAAGTACCATAGCAAGAGCGTGTACCCGAAGCCGAAAGGGCTGGAGAAAGCCATCAAGCTGCGCTTGGAATACATCCGGCGCCAGAACTCGCTGATCAAGGAAGGCGTTTTCGATGCGCTCGATTGGGCAAAAGCCCAGGGATACAAGCTGGGTATGGTATCAAACTGTTCGACCGAGACAGCCCTGTATTGGCACGAGAACCCGCTGTCGAAGTACATCCCCGCGCCGACCTTGTCGTGCATCGTGAAACTCAAGAAGCCACAGCCCGAGATTTTTCTCAAAGAGACCAACAAGCTCGGCGTGGATCCATCGCGATGCATCTACATCGCGGATGGAGACGATCACGAGTTCACCACGGCCAAGGCACTCGGTATGACGACCATTCTCGTGAAATATGACACGAGCGACGCGTATCGCCACCAACCATTTCCCGAGAACGAGCACGTCATCTACCACTTCAAGGAACTGCCCGGGCTCGTGGACCGAATCGAGCTGGCAAAACGAGGAACGAAGCTATGAAACTACCGGTCGTCGTCTCGTCGTTTGAGGACATCGCCGGGACGAACATCAAGAGAAAGTTGCTCCAGCGCGGGAGCTGGACCAGCGTGGAGAACCATGCTGGCGCGAAGGAGATTCTTTATTGTGACAAGTACAAGGCATATCTCGTCACGATCGAGGAATCGCTCGTTCAGAGCGACCGCTTGGACGAGTATTGTGCCGTCGCGGGCATCGAGCCTCTCGCATACATCTATGCATCTCGCCACCGGAGCGAGACGGGAAGACCGGCACTGCTCGCCCACGTGACAGGAAATTGGGGAGATAAAGCGGACCTTGGCGGTGAACCGAGAAAGCTGTCCATGGCATCGGGCGCTCTCTTGCGATTGGCATTCCTGGGCTTACTCTCGCAGAAACAAAGCCACGCAGCGGAACTCGAAAAGTTCGTCGTGGACCTGGAGGTCACGCACCACGGCCCGACGAACTTGCAGGCACCGCTGGTCTTCGTGGAACTTGGAAGCGATGAACCGGCCTGGAAAGATGGACCCGGTGCCGACGCTGTGGCGTCCGTAATCCTGGAGCTGCTGGGAAAAATCTCTAGCGCGGGATACGATCTCGGCAAGCTCGGCGCTGATCTCGCAGGCACCGGCATCGGGTTTGGAGGTTTGCATTACGCGCAGTCCTTCGAACGCGTTATGACCACGCGGGCTGCCCTCTCGCACATCGTGCCGAAGCACGCCATCGAGGGTCTCACGAGGGACGTCGTCGAACTTGCCGTGAAGAAAACGATAGAGCCCGTTACGTGGTTCGTGCTTGATTGGAAGGGATTGAACGCCGAGCAAAAAATTTTCTTGATGCCCATCCTGGAAACCTTCAAGATCCCCATCAAGAGAACTAAAGATTTAGAACGGGATTATGGTTCTGCCCACGAGGATCCGACGTGAATTGGATGAATGGCTGGCGCGCGTCGAAGCCCGGGCATCCATCGCCTCGCGCTCGCCTCCATCTTGGACGGGACTGCCACGCGGCCAACAAATAAATGGGTGGCAATTACACTACAGTCATAACTAATCACATAAAGCATGGACAATCTTGGACAACCTAATGAAACACGTCGTGAAGGTGCCGGGATGCCGTTTATTCGATGCGTGTAGTATTTATTGACAACAGAACATTCGGAATTTAAATATATTGATGGAAATCTGGCAAGGTGGTTCCGATCTCGCATGCGAGACGGGATCTGCGGGTTTCCTCTTACGACCCGCCCGGGCGAAGTGTCCAACTTTATCCACCCTAATAGTAAGAGTACAGCGAGGTGTCGATTTCATGAAGTTTTCAGCAACGAAGGGTGCGGCTTTGCTTGCCATGGTTGCCGTGGCCGGCATCGTCGTCGCGTTCGGAACGTGGTTCGTTATAGATTCACAAAAATTGCGCGTGGGCTACGTGCAATATGATCTGAACCATTTATCCGTGCATTACGCGCGTAGCGAGGGCCTGTTTCGGAATGCCGGCCTCGATCTGAAGTTCATCGCTTACACGAATGAACTGGCTATTATGGATGCATTAGCAGCGGATCAGCTCGACATCGCCTTCGTGGGGCTTGCTCCAGCGATCAAATACAACAGGACTAACTGGTTGCCAATCACGGCGCTTGCTTCGGTCAGCGTTAACGGCTCCGGGCTCATCGTGAATAAAAATGCCAACATAACAATGATCTCGGAGCTGGAGAACAAGACAATCGCAATACCTGCTGCTGGCGGCACGCAAGATTTCTTGTTGCGGATCATCGTGAACGGCACGCTCGAATACGGGCTCAACGGCCTCACGAATACCACGGATGATATCAACGTCACCGCGATGAATGTCATTGGAATGCCTTGGTTCATGAATTCCAGCATCAACAACGCGTATCTTGCACCGGAGGTGTGCGCGGCGAAAGGAGTCTTCAAGACGACGTATGGAGACCTCGGCTATAGTGGAAAATACCTGGTAAAAAGCGGTGATGCCTGGCACAATCACCCATCCAGCGTGATCGTTGCCCGTTCGGCGTTATTTGCCCAGCCGGCATATGTCGATGCGATACGGCGATTCCTTGGCGTGCACGTGCAAGCCACGGATGCGATCAACGCCATGGCGATAAATGCAACCCTCAACGCGACCATCTACGGCATC
>JAUQYW010000525.1 GCA_030587525.1 Candidatus Sigynarchaeota archaeon
CAGAAATGAGTAATCCCAGTAACGATTGGAACTAGAAAAAATTTCGCTTAATGGCTCATTGCGATTTAAGATGTCGGTTTCACACCACCTAACTAGTTCCCTTGCATATGTCAAGGCTCGCTCTGGATTACCTGAAAGTATAATTGCGCAAATTCCGAGAAACAAGAAATCGAAAGGATAATTTATCAACGGCGAGGAAAATGCCTCCGTCGTGAAGAGGGAAATTGCTTGTTCATAATTTCCAAGCATAATCAATGTTTCCAGCAAACCAATCTTCACTTTGATATATGTTGGATCCATTTCCATTAATTTAGTATAACATTCCTTTGCTTTGTCCCATTCTTGCGCCAGAGCATGACTGATTGCTTCCTTATCCAGTCGAAAGCTTTCCTCATCCAAAGAAATGCGCCAGATTCTCCTCTTGAATTATACGTCATTAAAGATTCCGACCGGGATCCTTCGATCACACCTTGGCCTTCCCGTCCCCCGGGATCAAGAAATACAAGGAGAAAATGCCCAGGCATATGGATGCAAAGGCACCCCACTCGTACGGCGCCCAGTCGTGAAAGGGAAGGAAAGGTGCCACGTAACCGGCGAATAAGCTGAGGTACACGATCATTTCCGCGAAGATCAACCACGTGATGGCCAGGTTGGGCCAGGGCTTCTTTAATTTCACGCGCTGGAAAACCAGGGTGCCGTAGAAAAAGTACAAGCCCGCGGGAAAGCTGAAGAACGACAAGTAAGCCACCGTGTCGTGCGTGGGCTGGATGGGATTCGGGAAAAACCCGATCAAGCCCCAAGCAACAGATGCGATGCTGCAGATGATCGCCCCGGCGATCCCCGCGCCCTTGGCCTCCGGCGGGAGATGGTTGCGCACGTAGAGGTAGTGCGGTACCAGGCCAAAGCCGAAAATGACGAGGCTGATGTTGAAGTGAACGTAACCCGCGTAGTTGAGCACGCTTGGATCACCGAGGCTGCTTATCCAGACATCGATGAAGTTAAAGGGCGGGGGGTATATGAGCGCTGCAATGACCCAGGAAACTGCCGTGTATACACCGATGATGAGAAGATAATACCCGTGGGATTTCTTGTCGCCCTTGCCGGCCACGACGCGGGCGAGAATGTCGATTCCTCCTTTCATAGTCTTACCCGGGTAATGTATCGCTGATGAATTTTTAAAGATAGAGGCGTCGTGGAGGTTTTTCGTTTAAAATCCTTCCATCTCCCGTTCTTTCCAGCATTGTAATATCTAAAGAGTAAAATCACCAAATCGATTATCTAAAGAGTAAAATCACCAAATTGACAATGCAATTCTTTTCCTATTTTCGTATAAAAGAGGAAGCAAGGTGCTAACGTATCTACCATCGGCAATAGATTTTGGAGAATTGCCTGAGGAAATGCTTCATCCATAGCATGTAGGTGTTTCCGACGAATTGCTTCCACCGAGATGAAAATTAGCATTTAAGATGGTGGAAAGACATGTCAAGGATAAAGCCATGTTCCTAGCCCGGGAGGTTGGCGTCCTTTTCAAGAGCGTGATCTCGTGAAAAGAAACAAGATACTTGAATTGTTTTTCTGGAGTGCATTCTTTACTGTCGCATTCGCTGCAGCGGGTATTGCCATCCCGATCATCGTGATATATTCGGAGGGGCTGATGGTCGTCCACTTGAGCGCGGTCATCCTCGGCGCGTTCATGGGTGCCGAGGCCTTCGCGTGGATTGCATTGCTTTGGCTTGCTTTTTTGCTGCGGCAGAAGGGCATGAATGTTGCTGGAATCCCGGTCGAGCTTCCTCGCAAAAACCTGATGATCATCTTTATCACAGGTATCGTAATATCAGCATGCGCGATCATCGCGTGTTTCGGCTTGATGGGGGCCCGGTTCTGGTACGATCTCGCGTGGCGAGCGGGGAACGTGTTATCCGTGGTGCTGGACTGTTGTTTTATCGGGTTCTTTGCGTGGACATCGGTGGTCTCAGTGATCGGGGTTTCAGTCACGTGGAAGCAAAGCGGGCCCCGGATTTCCATCAACATCGATCGCCCGTTGAAGGTGTATGTCCTGGTTTCAACCGTGTTTCTGGCAAGCTTTGGCGGCATGGTGGGGTATGCTCTGACCCATCCAGCGAACCAGTTGCCATGCAATTTCGGCGCGAATCGAGGGCGGGGTGTCGGGTACTCGTTGGCCGCGGGACCACATTACAACTCGTCGCTCGACTCGTTAACTGGCAATGGAAGCCTTGCATTGCAAGCGCTTGAAACTGTGCTGCAAGCATGGTCCCGTTTCGAACAGTTCGGCGGGTTTCCGAAGGAAGTGGACGCGAATTATTCGCTCTACTGGTACGACCACCTGCACTGGTGCCCGCAAAACCCGAACGAGATCAGCCTGGCCGAAGCCACGCAAGCCGTGGGGAAGGTCTACCTCGACATGTACCACCTCGAACCGAATCCCTTGTACTTGGCAATGGCACGCGGCGCGGCAGATGCGATCGTCGCGGCACAAGATCAATTAACGGGCGCGTGGTGGGAGCGTGCTATGTTCACCCCGCAAGGAACCGGGATGCAGCCCGATCCGAACAATCCATATCACCAGTGTTACTATGCCGACGGCTACGTGCTGTCGATCATCCAGTTCCTCGTGCAGATGTTTGATGAGGAGATCCATGAAGGGAATCAAACCAATGCCCGCAAATACCACGACGCAATCGAGCGATGCCTGGAAAACATGCGGGATAACCGCGTTCCAGGCGGTTCATGGAACAAGCGGAGCCTGGCAATTCCAGGCAGTTACGGGTTCGGTTCCGTCCTCAACGATGCATCGACAGTGAACAATATCCGGGCATTGTGGCTTGCGACAACTGCGTTCGGGGAAAGCGGAGAATTCGCCATGCCATGGGCTGAAAATCTTTCCCTAGATGTCCTTGATTGGCTCATGAGCGTTCAGGGCCGGGGCGGGGCGCCGTATCAAGCGGGATGGGCCGACCAGTATTCCGAGGCGGTCTCCCAATTTCCCTTGATCTATGGCCCTTCACGATACACGGGCATCGGGGGGTATAATCAAGGCTGGTCGATCGGCAACGCTCCCGGGTTTCCCGCGTGGGGCCGAGCGTTCGAGCCACCCGCCATGAGCGTGCGGTCTACCATGGAAGTGCTGGACCTCCTTTTCGACATGTGGCTGGCCACCGGCAATGACACGTACCTGGCACCATTTCCCGCTGCCATCGCGTGGTTCGAGCGTGATGGGATGCGTGCTAGCGCGGTCAATCCCTTCGATGGCGCGTATTACAACAACGCGTGGTATCTCTACTACGAGCTGGGAACCAACGTGCCGATCATGGGCTTGAATGATGGCGGACCATTCGCTGCCACGCCGTACACGTACGATTTAAATGCAGGAAGGTGCTGCTATGGCTGGTTCGGGTTTTACGTGAACTCGACCGTGCAAAAATACGAGGAAGCGGCGTCGTTGAACTTCTCGAGGGATGCCGTTCGTGCCCTTTGGGACTCGCGGCAAAGTGATGGCCCGTATAGCGGGGATGCCGCGGGCCTCGAACAAACCGCGGTCCAGTGGGTGAGTGCCTTGAATGCTGACGGGTATTGGGCCGTCAACCGCACGCAATACACGATCCACGATCCCGCGCCCTACATCGTCCAGGTCATTCGTGTTGTGGAACTCGTGTATGGCGCAGGGTTATTGATGCAATTCCTCCGGTCCAAGTTATGATAATGAGTTTTTTTTCTCCTCCGGGGAATGTTTTTACAAACGTTTTCATTGATCGGTAATGAGATGAACTGCCAAAAATGCGGCAAGTGCTGCGTGAACGTCCCCATGACGCCAGAGGAGTACCGGCGCCTCGCGGAGCGGTTTCCGGCGATCACCAGCGCTGCCATCGACTACGGGTTTGCCGTCGAGATCCACGGCCCCTGCCCGTTGCTCGCGCCAGACCACAGTTGCACGGCGTACGAGTACCGGGCGCGCGTGTGCCGCATGTTCCCAGTCGTCGTGACTGGACGGGATGAAGGCGGGTTCACGATGGGGCCTTCCGATTTCTGCATGAACGCCGCCACGGTCACGCCGGCAGACATCGAGGCGGCGAAGAAATTGCGCCTCGACTACAATGCCGAGATGGCGCGGAGCTGGCAAGCATTCCAGCGGACGAATACAAACGCTGACCAGATGGCCTTGAATTTTTTGGCATCGCGGCAACCTTGGGAATCAAATAACGGCAGTTCTCCAGATGTCAAGGAAGCACGCGACGCGTTGGTCTCCGTCGTCGATAATTACGAGGCAACCCTCGTAAAACGGCGAAAAAAGGCGTGAGTGAAGTTAGCGGATTCGATTATTTCTAATCTTACCTCCCACGAAATATGGCATACACGGGCGATCCAACAAATACAAAAAGGAGACCTCGCATCACTACCGTGGAGGTACCGAGCATGGAAAAGGTGACCGAGTCGCGGGACGGCGTCGTCGTTGTAAGGAACGATCCGGGTGTCTTCGAGGTCACGGCGGCTTTTTCTTCCAAGATGATCTATGTTCCTTTCCTCATCACGCTGGCAATCCTCTTGCTTGCCATCGCGCTGGCACTCGCATATTCACAGGCAACGACGGTGATATACTTCTTGATGTTCGTGCCGTGGCTTGTCTGCAGCGTCTCCGTGAAAAAAACAAGGCTGGACTTCGTCGTGGACCGCGATAGCCGCGAGCTCACCGCGTGCGATATTGTATTCGGTTTCCGGCGCAAGACCCACTTGAAGGTCGCGATCGACGATATCGACCGGTTCTACCTCAACAAGGCGATGTATGACCTGCGTGCCGAGGACGTCAAACCAGAAAAGGGCTTTTCCATCTGGTTGAAGATGGCATACAAGGACGCGAGCAAGCCGCCGCATCTTTTCGCGACAAGCCTTTTAATCAGGAATACGGACTTGATCGTGCTTTGCGATATGCTGAATACCTGTCTCCCGGGTGCGTCAGCCGGGTCGATGTTATGATCCACATGACAAGAGGGAACCACCACGCGTTAAAAACATAAGGCAAGTCTTGCTTCCGGTCCACGAGGATTGAACATGGGCCGGAACCGAGAAGGTCGGGTGGGTGTCGTCGTGAGCCGCGATGGGTCCGTTGTGTTCGAGTTGAAAGCACGATTTCGATCGAAGAAGATTGCCGTCATCTACGTGGTATTGTTCTGTATGTTGGGCGTCGTTGTCGCGAGTTCTTTTTCCATGCCCGAGGCGGCACTCGGGTTGTACATCTTCGGGGCGAGTCCGTTGATCGTCATCACCATCTTGATAATGACCTCGGCCACGTATTTTACCTTCGATCAAATGAACCAATACTTCTACATCGCTGAGGGATTTTTCGGGTTACGGCGGTGGCCACACATCTGCGTGCCTGTGGAGGAGATTGAACGTTTTTACATCACGGGTACCCCGGATGAGAACATCCATGAAGAGCATCCGCGGAGACGCGACGCTGCACCCTGCTTAAAGATCACATTCAAGGCCCAGAGAAGGCCTGAACACTTCATCGCGTCGACCACGACGATGCGTATCGAGGATTTGCAATACTTGCGCGACGTGCTCAACGGGCACGTCCATAAAAGGTCATGAACCTGGCGCGGGACCTGCTTTCTGGTTTTTCTTGTAATAGGCGCGTGCCGAGTACTCGATGAGCCCGGGAAACCAGCGCGCGCCGAAGGCGCCGAGCCTGGCGAGGGCTGTCGGGTACACTTCTTGCGGTTCTTTGTTTTTCCTCGCGGCCTTGATGACGATGTCGGCGATCGTGTCCGGGGACGGGATCTTCTTCTGCCGGCGTAGCTTGGCGATCCAGGCATCAAGGTCTGAGTTCACGTAGAGTTGCGTGTCGAATTGCGGGGGATTCACGTTCATGACCTTCATGTGGGGCTGGCTTGCCATCCAATAATGCTGCCGCAGCGCCTTGGCCATCGCCCTCGTCGCGGCCTTGGAGATCCCGTAAAACTGCAAGTTCGGGGTCATGACCAGGCCCGCCATGGAGGATATCGTGATCACGAGCCCCCGTTTCAGGCTGGGTTGTTTCCCGCCGGCGTCCCGGCCGAGCAACGGCAAGAAGCTGAATATCGTGCGCGCGTACCCGTTCACGTTCACGGCCATGATTTTCTCGTAGTCGGCGTAGGTGTCGCCAAAGCCTTTCGTGGTCAAGATGCCCGCGCACGCGATCAAAATATCGATCGCGGGATGACTTTGCTGTACCATCTCCCTTGCACGATCGATGTCCTCTTGCCTGGTCACGTCAACCTTGCAAGACACGGCCATTCCCCCGGCCGACGTGATCGCCGCGCAGGTTTCCTTGAGTCCGTCCTCGCTTATGTCGAGCAGCATTTCCTTCGCCCCGAGCCGCGCCAGCTTGATTGCCAACGACCGCCCTAGCCCGCTCGCGGCGCCTGTGATGAGCACGTTCTTGTCCTTGAAGTCCATCGGTGGATCACCCGTTAAATGATCACGTATATCAGAACGTTGTTGATAAAGCTAGTATCGTGAAGCGTGATGACGTGCCCGCACGGTTTTTGCGGAAAGCAACGTTCCAGGAGCGGCTCGATGACCACACTTGCAGGTGCTTGACGTGCGAGCAGCGGTGCAAGATCGCCGAAGGAAAAGCCGGGATCTGCGGGACGCGCTGCAATTTTGGGAATGATTTGTACACGATCATGTACGGCTGCGCGGCGTCGTTATCGTGCAATCCCATCGAGAAGAAGCCCTTGTACCATTTTTTTCCGGGATCCACGGCGATAACAATCGGCGCTTATGGTTGCAATTTCAAGTGTTTTTGGTGCCAGAACCACGACATTTCGCATCCCGGCGAGGCGATCCCGGCACTCCTGGAGCATGCCGAGTATATCTCGCCAGAGCAGATCGTCAAGATGGCGATCGACAAAAGCTGCAAGGGCACCTCGATCTCCTTCAACGAGCCCACGCTGTCCCTGGAATACGCGGTTGAGTTGTTCCCGCTCGCAAGGAAGGCGGGGCTGTACAACACGTTCGTCACGAACGGGTATATGACCGGGCCCGGTCTTGAATTGCTCGTGCATTCGGGGCTCGACGCTATGAGCATCACCATCAAGGGCGATGCGAAGACGTCCAAGACTTATTGCGGTGCCGACGTCGAGGTGGTGTGGCGAAATGCCATCATGGCAAGGAAGCTGGGGGTCCATGTCGAGATCGTGATGCTCGTCATCGAAGGCGTGAACTCGGATCCCGCCACGATCGACGAGATAGTGGCGCGAATGGTCCATGATCCAGGAAAAGAAACGCCGCTGCATCTCACGAGATTTTTCCCCGCATACAAGGCAATGGAACGGGGCTTCGATCGCCCGACCCCGGTGCCGTTGCTCGTCGGGGCTCGGGAGCGAGCTCTGCAAGCGGGTCTGAAACACGTGTACGTCGGGAACGTGCCAGGAAGCAAATACCAACATACCACGTGCCCGGCTTGCTCGAAGGTCGTGATCGGGCGGGACGGGTTCAGCGTCCGGGAAATGTACGTCGATGATGCTGGCCATTGTGGATTTTGCGGCCATCCGATTTGTGCGATGAAAATCATTGCAAAATCTGGAAAATAGAAAAAAACAAGGTTTATTTTTTATCCGCGGCAGCCTTGCGCTTGAGGCCCACGAAGGCAGCGGCAATCGCGAGGCCCGTGGCAACCCAGAATCCTGCCCAAATGGCAATCGCCAGCCCGCCGTAGACGGCGATCTTGATGCGGTCCTTCGTCAAGAAGGATTGATCAACGAAGAACGCGTTCTTGAAGAGCACCGCGCCGAGCAAGATGGGCAAGGCCACGAAAATCAAGCTTATCAGCAATTCTGCCGCGACCGGTGTTCCTACCACCGCTATTACCATCTGCTGCAGCGTCATGGCGCCACTACCGACGATCACGAGACCGGCAAGCCCGATGAGCCATCCTTGCAGCGTCGCAGGTGATTTCTTCTGCTTGACCTGCCGCGTCACCATGAAAATGATGCCAACGGCAATGACACCGATCAATGGTAAAAAGATAACGAACCAGTTCTGCCCCTCCCACAAATGGATGGTGACGAGGCTGAACGGGATGGTCACCCAATCCGTGAAGGAAAATTGCTCAATGTATCCCTCGGCCATGCCAAAATCGCCGGTCATGTTGTTTGCAAGCACTGCAATGTAATAATGGCCCGTGATGTTGATTGACCAGTTGATGTTCGTAGTGTAAAAATCGCTTGCCGGGGTGAACGGCTCGTATGCCGGTTCGGCCGGCATCACGCCTTGGACATAATAGAAGCCATTATATATGCCAGGCCCTCCTTCTTCGACCGGTTTTTCTATGTATGCGGGTGGCGGCGTGGTTGAATTCGCCAACCCCGGTCCCATAATGACGATGCTCGGCACGAATCCAGAGCTATATTCGCGGCGTGGAATGAACGTGTTCACGACGATGCGCTGGCCTGCGTCAAGATCGACGTGGTAATACTTTGCACTGCTATTAAGGTGCTCGTAAATGACCCAGGACTTCGTCGGGGTGTCGAACTCGAGCGCCGTGTCTATGTGATCATTATTTCCAGAACCAACCGGGACATGCGCAGCGACAATAGGCAGCGCAGTGAATATAAAAACGCCAATAATTCCCAAAACTAAATCTCTCGATTTCATCGGTTCCACCATGAAATTTACTAAATTCAAGTACTGATGGAAATACCAGGTTACTTATTCTAAGGTCTACCGCCGTCAAGCGAAAACAAAATCGTTGGATCAGCTTATTCCGGATTTGTGTGGAGAAAAAAAAACAGGCTTATGTGCCCATTGACTGACATGTTACCATCAAGAGTTGACACGGATGCAGCGAGCCTCACTAGTCCGCGTGGCCTTTCTTGTCATCGTGCTCATGGCCCCGGCATGTGGATTTTTCCTGGTGCATGGTATCCCAGCATCACTGATGAGCGGGCATGCCCGAGAGGTCCTGCAGCTCGACATACTTGTCGTTACGTACACGCACACCGCTGGCGGCAATGCAACAGCATCCGATCTCGACGTGCTTGACCGCGAGGTCGCCGAGGCCAGGGAGTTTTTCTGGCGGAACTCCCGCCTCGCGCTCGACTTGAACATCCAAAACCTCGTCATCGACGAGTACTTGCCCATCTGGCGGTTCGCGCAAGTATCAGAGGGCGGATATTGGCTCCCACCAAACGATGTCATCTACGATGACGGCACGTTTGCATCGGTCGAGAATGATTTGCGCGAGCGCGGCGTACGGGATGATGAATATGCCGGTGTTGTGGTGTTCTACGCGTGGGAGCATCATACCCCGCACCTCGCGGCGTTCGGGGGCACTACGTTCGGCGTCGATTACGGCTTCCTCGGCCACACGGGATTCACTGACATCCCGCTCGCGTGGCCACCGTCGACGTTGAGCTGGTATTTCGTGCACGAGTTCAACCACCAACTTGATTCTATGTTTGAATACAGTGGATATTCCAGTTTCCAGAGTGCCGATCTGCCCTGGACGCTGCCTGGTGATTTCGGCGAGGACTACGATTACAACGCGTTTTTTATGAGGCAGCTGGCTAAGAATGACTGGATGCGGCTTGCCGATTCGCGGTGGGGCCACGTTGTGAGCGTTGTCGATGCTGATGATGATGAGGTTCCAGACTCGGGCGATTTCTCCATCACGGAA
>JAUQYW010000527.1 GCA_030587525.1 Candidatus Sigynarchaeota archaeon
GTCCGTGATATTCGCAGGGCCATGAACATCGACAACGCGGAAAGCGCGTGGCATCTCAAGATGCTCGAAAAATTCGGCTATCTGCGAAGCAAACGCTTCGGGAAATACCTCGCGTACTTCCCGGCCAACCTGCCTGAATCCGCTTACGATGAAATACTGTGCACCATCCGCCAGGACACGACATACCGCGTGCTTTACGACATCTTCTCGACCCCGCAGTCCTCCTTGAACGATATCTCGCAGCATCTTGCCATGAATCCTTCCACGGTTCAATATCACGTTGACAAGTTGCTCAAGTTAAACGTGATTTATGCTAGCCCGGACCCATCAATAAATGATAACCGGTTCATCGTGAACAACGATGTTTGGACTGGCATCTTGCAAGTTGCACCAGGGTTTGCTGGTTGATGCGTTTCGATGGCGAAGAAGCCGGTTTATCGATTTCTTCCTTTTTTCCAATCACATGTTTCCATAGAACAATGTCCTAGGAATTTCCATCACTTTTCAACCAGGAACATTCGTTAACACGCAACGACAAAAACTAAAAATTGGGCCATGTGGCTTATTCTTCGTCCCGTGGTTCTAAATTTGGCCCGATTTTCATTCTGCGTGTTCTAATTCGAGCGTTCCCGAAAAGATTAATAAACCGAAGGTTGCTTACTTCATTCAACAAATAACGGCTTCCGACGGACGCGTCGGAACCGATTTGGCCCAATATTTTTTTTCAACTGGAAAGGTTGGTAGCTTATGCAAAAACGAAGTGCACTTTGTCATTCTAGCAAAAAATCGTTAATACCTCTGCTCGTTACTATTATGGGGGTTTTCACGCCAATGATGTTGAGCGCGTTGCCCCTGACGAATGTAGAACCAGAAAAACCGGTGGAACCGGGCTTTCAGCTCCCCGATGTCGTTGGAGACGTTAACACGACCGTTCCCCCCTGCCCGGAACCGTCCATCACGATGGATCCAAACCTCTTGAACCATGTCGACACGTCCTCGGCTTATGACTTCAAGATGGAAGACATGGCATGGGCGTATTCTGTCGGTGACAAGATGTGGTACCTGTTCCTCGTCGGATACCAGTGGCAATCGGACTATCTCAGCAATACGACGTGGCGTATCCTCGTCTACAACGTGACCGTCGCCGGTGCCACGAACACGCTAACTTGGCGCACGTGGAAAACGCCGGGGACCACGGAGCGGTCGTATCGCTACAATTCCGCGTTTTCATCGATCGCGGTGGCAGACATCAACGAGGATGGTCTCACGGAAATCGTGTGCGGTGGAAATATCACGTATTCCGGCTACACGAGGGCGTATTACCGGGTTTTTCGGGCGAATCTCGCGCTCACGAACGTGAGCTCAGAATTCGATCAGCAGTATCTCATGTGGAACACGGCCGTGAAAAGCCTTGAGTTGAAGGACGTGAACGCAGATGGCCATACCGAGCTGGTATCCAACACCCTTGTTTCACCTGGCTCGCTTCCATCGCGATCTGTAGTATATGTTTACCCCAACATCTATCTCGGGAACACGATTTTTGCATATTATGACGCCACGCTCTCTAATGGTTGGTATGCTGCGGTCTGGAACGATATGAAGATCGAAAAGGTCAACTCGGACAAGCTGCCGGAGATCGTGCTTTCGGGTTACACGATGAAACAAAATGCGAGTCCGAAGGTTGCCACGGTCTTCGCGCTCAACTATGATACAGGCACGGCAACGGCTGAGGATTTTCAAGGTTTTACAGTTGGCAACAGCATAACAGGAAATACAGGCGGTATGACATGGGATTTAACGCAATTTAGGGTGGGTTCAGCGACAGCCACGTGCCAACTCAAAGATATGGGCTATGGAACAAGCCAAGCTGCTTATATCTATGATCCTGGCGTAAGTAGTTACATTTCGGTAGATGGTGCTTTTGGAACCCCGAGTCCCGTGATACCCGACGCGATGCACCAATACTATGTTACCATGGATGTCAACCAGGTAAGCGGCGATGGGGTCTACATCAACCTATATGATTCGCCTCGGGCAGGAGATCCGGCTAATGATTATCATTTTTTCGTCTTTTTGCAAACTTCCACTCATAAAATTCTTATTTTCAATAATGCCTCTGCATATGATGATACCGGCCTCACGTTCTCGAATGACGTGCCATTTAAACTTGGTTTCTGGATCACGGGCACTCAAAAAGGCCGTGTCAACAAGGATGGCGGTGCTTTCTCCCCTGAATCAACATTAAAAGGCACGTACACGGGCCCGGTTACCGGACTTTACATGTACACGCCGAATTCTTACGCGAACACGTTTTATGCCGACAACATAAAATACAGCTGGGCACCAGCAGGATCCAAGGGTTTCATGGTCGCGGGCTTGGATTTTCTCGAGGATGAACTTCGGCCGACGAAACAATTTGACTTCTCGAAGACCCAGTCTGGAATGGATCCAAACGGCACTGACGGCTGGATTTCCACCAACGCGGCGAAGACAGAGACCGTGGTCAAGAAAAATTACGGCGACCACTATGACGTGTTGAAGATCACCGATATAAGCACCAGCGGCGCAGCGCAGATTTCTAACACGATTGCCGCCACGAACATGGTGAATTTCAAGTTCGATGTCGCGTTCCCAGCAAAAACGCATTACTTTTACCTGAATTTTCGGGCAGGCGGCGTGACCAAGATGTACTTTTATATCTATCAAGGATCGCTTTATGCGTATAATTATGGCGTAGGGTATACCAAAGTGACCTCTTTGGATGCCGCGACATGGTACACGATCACGGTAGAGTACGACGGCGTGACCACGGCGAACGGGCGTTTCCGGGTGTTCGTCAACGATCACGCCATGACTGGATATATGTCTGCTTACAGCACGATCTCGAACCTCGTCGACTGGTTCCGATTTTATACCCAAGCACCATTGAGCGACAAGCTCTACACCTATTTCATCGATAACATATACGTGCTCCAGCCATCCGATTTCGATTCCAGCGAGTTCACTGCTCTCGACTTGAAAGATGTGAACCAGGATGGTGGCATCGACATCGTCACGAGCGTGAACCGGCATTCTTTCACGTCCGGCAACTATTCGACGCAACTCGTGCTCACCAAGCGACTCGTGGCGCCTTACAAGGAAGAATTTGAATCATACGCCCCTGGCGCGAACATCGACAGGCTCGGTTTCTGGAGGTCGGTAAATGGCATCGGCTGCACATCAACGATGTATAATGATGGCAGTAGTGGTAACTGGCTCAATCTTTACGATCCTTCAATAACAACACAAGCGCAAGCATGGTGGGATTTGCCTGGCACGGTGCCGGCACAAGGATCCGTCAAGTTCACCGCGAGATCCGACAACGTGGCAAGGGGCACGTATTTCTGGGTCGTCGATGGCATCAGCGACACGACGTCGATCCCGAATGTCTCCCCTGCAGGTGCTTGCCAGATGCGGTTATATAATAACGTATGGTGGGTTTACGATGGTGTTTCCGGCTGGGTGAACCTAAGGGCCGCCACGTCAAACACGAACTTTAACATCGAGATCTGCTTCAAGGTCGGCGTAGGCTTCCACGTGCTAATCGGCGGTATAAAATACGTTCGATCCGGCAATGCTTCGGATTACAGCTACCGGTTCCTTGGCACGCCTATAAAATTCGACCATTTCGAGGTGCAGACATTCAACGTGGATCTGGCAGGTTCTTTCAATACGAGGGTCGATAACATCGAGCCCTCCTGGTCGTTCGAATATCTCGGCCACAACAAGGTTCCGAGCTGGAATCTCGAGGGCAACGTGAACCTGGAGAAAGAGGCCGGCATCACCGACCAGGCCTTGATATTGAAGCGGAACAAGGGTGCCGCCCAAGCAGACATTTCCACGAGGGCTCGCGCGATGGCATTCGGGTTCAACGAGATATCGATGGGCTCGGTTAGCTTCTGGGCAAAGTCCGAGGCAGACGTGGCAGCAAACTTCCAGCTCGTGGATTTGTATGCCTATCCCTCTGCATCTCCTGCATTCTTGCGTCTCTGTGTTGATTCGGGCAACAATATAAGAAGAAACACCTCAGACACCTCATCTATAGACACTGGTTATGATTGGGTTACCGGCCTTTGGCATTATATCAAGGTTGATTTTTCCATCAATTCTATAGCCATGGGGGCATTTATTAACGTTTCATACGACGGGAACTTGATATTGAACAATATCAACGCCGAATCGAGCTGGAACTCTGTAAACAATATTACCTTCTCGCTGAGCGAAAACTATGCAGGAAAGCTCTACATCGACGATTTAAAAATCGATTTCTCGAGCTCGAAATCGTATGTCGACTTTGACCTCCGGGAACGGACCATGATGATGCAAGCCGACAACTTGTTATCCACTTGGACGCTGGACATTTCTGCGGATAATGAGGATGCCGATCCCTACAGCGAGGTGCACGTGGCAGCGGCATATGTACAAGCCGGGAAAATGATCGGCGTGTACGTTAATTTCGTTTTTAAATCTGGCGTGCTCTCCATGGAAAGCTCTGTTATTCCAACGATCATGGCAACAAGCGCGTATAACAGTCGCATCGTGATCTCGCCCGCTGGTCCCGCGGGGGCGCGTTACATGTTCATTGGCGGCAATTACTATTATGCAGCGGGATTGAAATACTACGCGTACATCACCTTGTACAGCTTATCCCCGGAAAAAAGTGACCGTAGCTCATTGGTGCTCGATACCGGTGGTGCAAGCCCCATC
>JAUQYW010000539.1 GCA_030587525.1 Candidatus Sigynarchaeota archaeon
TCCGGGATTTGTTGCGAGGCTTGAAGAGCATCTACGGCCTTTGAAAAAAGGCACCTCCCGGTTTAAATATCTTCAAATTGTATCTAGGTTCATGAATGGCGTTGTCAAGGAACTTATCGAAGGAAATGGGCGGCTTATTTCTCGAGAAAAAAGCATCGACATTCCGATGCACTTTCCCGGGTCGGTGTATGATGCTCTCATCGAAGCGGGAAAACTCGACGACCCGTTTTATGGCGTGAACGAGCAAAAAACGCAATGGGTTCACGAAAGCGAGTGGACGGTCACGATGGAATTCGAAGCGTCCAGTCTACTCTTAGAAAAAAAGTATAAGCTGCTCAAGTGCTACGGCATTGACACGTTTGCAACGATCAGCTTGAATGACGAGCAGATTGGCACCGTCGACAATATGCATCGGGAATGGGAGTTTGACGTGAGCTCTGTCGTGCGGAAGGGCAAGAACTTGCTCATGTTCTCGTTCAAGTCGCCGTCGAAGGTGGCCCTCGCAGAATGGACGGCCGACGGTAAGCGGATCTCCGCCGGGAGCGATTCTTTACCCGGTAATTCGAACGTTCACAAGGCGCAGTACTCCTTCGGGTGGGATTGGGGACCAAAACTCCCGGACGTCGGCGTCTGGAGGAAGATCGAGCTCATCGGGCTGGACGGATATCGATTGCTCGCTGCCCAGGTCACCTGTACGTTCAAGAGCAAGGAAGTCAATCTTGTTGACATCCGCGTCGCGATTGAGGCCGAGACCAGGGGAGAGCCCGCGAAGCAAGCTCGATACCAGGCGATTATCTCGTATTACGGCCCGAAGAAGATGACATTCACGGAGGATATGGAAAGTACCGAGCCTAGCCTCGTTTTTTCCTTCAAGCCCGAGCTGTGGTGGATCAACGAGCTCGGCACGCCAAATCTCTACGAGTTGCGCGTCCGCATGCTGGTCGATGGCGAGATCGTCGACGAGCTGCGCCAAACGATCGGTTTACGGGACATCAAGGTCATCCAGCGCAAGGACGCGTGGGGAGAAAGCTTTTTCTTCGAGCTCAACGGCGTTCCCGTTTTTGCGAAGGGCGCTGACTGGGTTCCGGTTCACTCCTTTATCCCCAAGGGCCGTCGTCTTGGCTTGCACAAGGCGACGGTGGAGGACGCGATCGCGGCTAACATGAACTTTCTCCGCGTGTGGGGCGGCGGGGTCATGGAGGACGACGAGTTTTACAACGCGTGCGACGAGCTCGGCATCCTCGTGTGGCAAGACTTTCCCTTTGCTTGCCGCCCGGTGCCTCGCGTGATGAGCGATGGGAAACCGAACAGGTATTACCAAAACATTGAAGTTCTCGCGGTGCAAAACATCAAGCGGCTCCGCAATCACCCGAGCTTGGCAATGTGGTGCGGCAACAACGAGGTCGAGACCGCGCTGACCTCGTGGTACGGGGCCAAGGCGAAAGATTTCGCCGACGATTACCTCCGCATTTTCGAGAACTTGCTGCCCCGGCTGGTCAAGGAGCTCGACCCAACGCGGTTCTACTGGCCATCCTCCCCCAGCAGCGGCGGCCTGGATCATCCCGAGGTGGAAAACATCGGCGACACGCATTTCTGGACCGTTTGGCACGGCGGTGCCGATTTCACGATCTATCGCAAGAATTTCAGCCGGTTCCAGAGCGAGTTCGGTTTCGAGTCGTTTCCGGAGATCAAAACGTGTCTCGAGTTCTGCCCGTCCGAGCAATTTGATTTTGACAGCCCCATTATGAAAAATCACCAGAAAAATTCCGGTGGCAACCAAAAGATCATGGATTACATGAAAAAGCGGTTCCGGGTGCCTGCAGATTTCCGCAAACAAGTCATCTTGAGCCAAATTACGCAGGCCGAGGCGATTGAATACGGTGTCGAGCATTGGCGCCGGAACCGCAACGGCCAGCACTGTATGGGTACTCTCTATTGGCAGCTCAATGATTGCTGGCCGGTGGCAAGCTGGTCGTCTATCGATTACTCGAAACAACTTGCCGAGAATCACGAGCGCCCCGGGCGTTGGAAAGCATTGCATTACTTTGCCAAGCGGTTCTACAAACCCGTGATCATCTCTATCGCCGAATCGATGAAAGAATGCGAGCTTTGGG
>JAUQYW010000589.1 GCA_030587525.1 Candidatus Sigynarchaeota archaeon
CGACATGCCCGGTGCCTACAACATTGCCGGTGACCCTGTCTCGACCACCGAGCTTTTTGCATCGCGAGGAAAATCCGTCGTGTATCTCCCCTTCGGGCTCGTAGATCTGGCAGCGCGTGCCGCCGCGCGGCTATTGAAGCGCCGGAGATTTGATCGCGAATGGCTCCAAGCGGTGAAATATCAAGTCATCGTCAATTGTGACAAGATCCTTGGCACCGGGGCAATCAAAAACCTCGCGCCGACGCGGGCTATCATCGACCAGCTCCTTCCCTTAATATCTTGATTTTTTGCTCAATATCGTCTATTGGTTCTGCTTTCTGGCGGTTCGCATGATAAGTTTATTACTCGCTTCCCGGGGATACTCTGTTGGACGGATACCGCTACGGAGTTGCCGGGACAATGAGTAACGAGGACAAATTTTTCTTTGACAAGATAGCGATGAATCCCGACAAGGAATTCAAGGTCTTTGGAAGGGATATTCTCGCTTTTAAGCAGCAATTAGATGCCCAAAAGGCAGAGCTGGACAAGTTACACGCCAATCTGGCGGATCTCGTGTCCGAGCGCCGAAAACTCGACACGGGCTTGCAAGTTGAACGATCCAGGTCAGAAGAGTTGGAAAAACAGATCGCGACGCTCCAAGGGGATTATAAAAGCCGGGATCTCAAGGTGCACAGCATGGAAGACGAGGTGGCCAGCAAGCTCAAGAAGATGGAGAACGAAATGGCTGCCAAGATCAAGGAAATGCAGGACAAGATTCAAGACCTCGAATCAAGGGAACAAGAACTCATCAAGGAACGGGAGGCGGTCATCGTGGAACGCGACGCCAAAATTGCTGCCGTGCAAGATGAACGCGACATTCTTGTGGCCAAGCTATCTGAAATGCAAAAAATGGTTCCCAAAGCAGAACCCGTGCCCGACATCGACGATCAAGCCATGGTCCGGGCATGCATGACTTGCAAGGAATATATGCTCGTCGACGAGGGAAACTACAAGAATACGCGGGCCATGATTCTTTTCGATACGGCTCACAGGGGTCACATGCTTGGTACGTTAACACATGGTGAGGTTAAAGGAGGTTTTTTGCCCAAGACCAGGGCATATCTTGAAAAAGTGAAATGATCTCCTTTTTACACTTTTTTTTTCCTTCGATGCTAGATTTATAAGGAATTTTAGGGATATATCGATAGATTACGTGAACATTCTTCGACGTGAACCGTGATGGGAAACAAGCCCATAGAATGGGAAAAAATCGAGAAACAACCGGATAAAGAGCATAAAATTCTCGGTAAAGATATTCTTACCTTCCGCTCGACGATCGAAGGGCAGCAAGGTGAAATCGACAAGAACAAGGCAGCAATAAAAGCCCTGGATGAGGAGAAACGAAAACTCCAATCGATGTTGCAATTGGAGCGAGAACGGGCCGATGGCTTTGGCAAAAAGGTCGAGAGCCTCGAGAAATCCATGAAGGACGGGGAAACACTGGCACAATCGCTAGAACGCGAGAACGCTGCGACAAACCAGGTGATGAAATCGCGGATCCAGCAGCTCGAAACGCTCGAGAAAGAGCTCGCCCAGAAGCTCGATATAGCTGCTTCCACCATCATTGAGAAGGATGGCACCATCGCGGAGAAGGAATCGGCGATCGCAGCCTTGAAATCCGAGGCCATTAAGGTGCAGGAACAGATTCGACAGGTGGAATCGGAAAAAGAAACACTGACCGCCTCGGCTAAGGCTGAAAAGGAAAAGTTGGACCAGGAAATCAAGTCCCTGGAGGAACAACGCGACACGCTGGTCGACAAGGTCATGGAACTCGAGGACAAGGTACAGAAGCCCGTGCACATCACGCCGACGGAG
>JAUQYW010000623.1 GCA_030587525.1 Candidatus Sigynarchaeota archaeon
ACGACCGTCCGCACTTGCCCCGCCTCCACTTGCTTGCACAGCCGTGCCAGCCCCGGCCGGGTCACATTCAACCCGCTGCCAACATCCGTGAACACCGCGGGCTTTCCGAGCCCTGCCTTCATGCAATGCCGCGTCGCGGTTGCCACCTGCCGGTCCAGGTCGCCCTTCGCCTTCTGCTCGTGCGACGACACGCGGCAGTACACCGCTGCTCGATCGCACTCGCCTTCTTCTTCAAGCCCCGTTTCACGAGGCTGCTGGCGTTCGATGATGGCCAACGATATCCGCCGGTGCCCGCCCAGCGTCCTGGTGCACGCGATCTTCCCCGCTGCGTCCCATCGCCGTAGCGTCCGGGTGCACACTCCCATCATCGACGCGGCGATGCCGATTCTCACGCACGATGTCATGATGCCATGTATCGCTCATCGACGACCCTTTAACTGCAATATCATCCATGACGTGTCCAACTTTATTCAAGTAAATCTGAACTGTTTAGCAACCCCAATCTAAAGACTGGGGCTTCCCACGAGTGCATCGCTGCTTCTACCACGAGCGAGCTTGTGTATCGTGGCAAACCGTTTGACCGCTTTCGGGAAGCGATCCAAGAACGATTCCCCGTTCACGGAGGGGTTCGGCAATAGGAAATCGTAGTCGCCATTCTCGGCTTTCAGCAGGAACACGATCATGATATTGATCCCCGAGTTCATGTGAAGTGAAGGTGATCGAAATCTGTTTCCTGGTCGAGTACTTCCACGTTGAATTTCTTCGACATCTCGATGTTGATTTCCTTCAGGCGTCCGATGATATCCTCTGAATCGAATATCTTTCCCCGGTACTTGACACAGCAGACGTGGTGGTAAGCAAGCGTGTAGACGGAATGACCTCCCTTGTCTAACTCGTATCGCATCAGGATCATGAAGGCAAGGAAGGAGGGGATGATGAGTTTTGACCCCGCCATGAATTGCGGGACTTCTTTTATATGTTAAAACGGTAAAAGGAATGTGATCGAGAAAGCATCGATTCAAGTTTTATCTACTTTCGCTGCATCGGTTTCTTTTTTATCGATAACAGTTTCTTCTTCCTCGATTTCACGCAAGTCACTCAAGCGCTTGAGCATTGCCGATTGCTGCTCTTTCTGCATTCGTACTTGCGTCAACTTGTATTGCTTGTAGGTCCGGATGATGAATGAAACCAGCGGGAACAGGAGGGCAATGGGCACCAGCGCTGTGATAACCGCTTCTGGCGCTGTGATGTCGAATGATTCGGAGATGATGGGTGGTACGTTGAACACCTGGTATAGCAAGATGGGATTTGTCACGACGACCACCAGGCCTATCAAGGCGCCTAACCGGAGTCCCATGTTGAGGAACGTGGAAGTTACCATTCGTTTTTGGCTCGGTGCAGAACCGATTGCGGTCAATGATTCCCTGGCTTCCACGTTTATCTCGAATAACCGGGTTATGTATGTATTGAGTCGGCGAGTGTCGCTAGATACTTCTTCAAGCCGCTCACGTTCGCGAGTCCGTTCGCGGCGCTCGATCAAGTCCCGAATGGCATCGATGCCTGCACCTGTGAAGAATGACTTGAGCGTGATCCTTTTCTTTTCCTCCTCCTCGCCTTTCTTGCCTTCCACGGACAATTGCTTTTGTTCACGCATGGACCTTTGCTTTTCCAGCTCGAACTGCAACGATTTCTCGCCGAGTAGCGAGATTTGTCCTTCAAGCCGGCGCTGCCGCTCGATCGATGGCTGGGTTACCTTGGCCGTGTATGCCGTTTGGAAGCTCATTTCAATGCACGCGTAGATGAAGAACGCGGCCCAGAAAGCACCTGCTGTGAAGGATTGGGCGCTCATCGCTGGATTCGTGATGGTCGTTCCAGGGAAATACTCGTCGAAGATCCATTGGTAGGAAGTTAGGGGAACCCCAAAAAATTCCAGGATCCGCTGGATGAGGGCCGGGAAAGATGCCACGATGAAGAGCCCGGACGTGCTCAACGTGGAATAGATGGAATACTTGATATCTGACCTCGCGATGAATAACAAGATGTAAATGAATGCAAGGATTATAAGAACCAAGAACAGCAAAAAATACCCGTTTGTCGCTATCTCGACGGCATGCCCGGCAATTAAATCACCGATGCCCGATCCCATGTCGTTCCACGATCTGAACGTGACGACGGAACCCGTCGTGTCGGTTAATCGGAAGGTCATGTTCAAGAATTGGAAGAGCAAGACTTCTGATACGTCATTTAAATGATAAATATAAGAATTAGCCATAAATACGCTTCCGACAAATAAGCTGCTTAGTGCCATCACGCCATAGAAAACGCAAGACAAGAGATTTTTCAAGGCATTCAAGATCTTCGACAAGCTATCGAGTTTCCACGTGTTTGTTTCGAACGCGGATGCCACGAAAACGAGTGCAGAAAATAACATGATGACCGTTGCGACTTGCATGATCCGAAGGAATGTTCTTGCCATCTTCTGCCGTCTCGTTTTTATAATTGTGCTTTTCCTTTCGATTTTGCCTTGAGATATTCTTCGATCGTCCTCTGGATGATGTCATCCGGGCCGGCGCTGATGATTGGAATACCGGATGACTGGGCATTTTTCTTGGCTTCGAGGATATGTTGCATCATCTCTTCCGATATAGCCTCGGCCAACCCTCGCTCCGCGGGTTTCATCTCACGACCAAGCACTTCAAACCAAGGTGAGAAAGGCGAGATCACGATCAACTCGTGGCCACGTGCCCGAACTTTCGTGAACATGGCCTTGATTTCTTCAATGGTTGTTTCGAGATCAGAAATCAAGACGATGAGGTGGCGTTTCGGGAGCCGTTTCACAAGCGAGTCCATCCACAATCCGAGGGTTTTTTGCCCCAAGGTGCGGATGTTCGCGAGGAAATCAAGCATCTTGAACAGCTGCTGGTCACCAGCCTCGGATTTCAATATCTTGACACCCTTGGTGTTGTCTTCTTTTCGGCGCGGGTTGTTTTGGAAAATAGCACCCCCGAAAATGTCCTTGTGCTCGAGAGCCACTTTGCAGAGCACGATCGCAGCACGGATTGAAAACTCTATTTTCGTATTCAAGAGTGATCCTGCACCCATGGTTGAGCTGGCGTCGATCACCACGAGCACGTTGATGTTCTTCTCTTGCTCCATTTCACGAACCATGATGCGAGAAAAACGTGCCGTGGCTTTCCAGTTGATCTTGCGGAATTCGTCGCCGAACTGGTATTCGCGAATACCATGAAACTCGGAACCCGTGCCAACTTGCACCGATCGATGGGCACCGAACATTTTTCCGAGGGAACGACCGCGCAACGCGTCCAGCTTTCTCAAGTCGCCATATGGTGGGTACACGAGCAGCGGCGTGTAGGAGTCAGGAACCTCTCGTTTTTCATCGTTGAACTCTAGCCTGTCTTTCACGTCGATCTCGATGGGCCCGAGGAAAAATTCGCCCCGAATTTTTGGCTTCAACACGTAGGAAAAACGGACTGATCGCTTCGGATCGATGCGGGTTGAAATGACGGGCTCCCCGATGACGCAATTGAAGTACTCGACTGGATAAACATCCTTGATTTCCACGAAATCGAATCGCTTGTTTCCCGTGTTCTTGATCTCGACCGTTACATGGAGAAAATCATCTTGAAATATCTTCGTCTTGTCCATGCTTCGGGAAACCTTGAGATCATCGATGTTGATGTTCAGGTCGAAAAATGGCGAGGAAACTTGAGACCCGAGGATGAGGAATGCCCCTAGGATTATCAAGTAATAATTCACCAGCACGAACCCGAACAACAAGATGAAGGCCCCGATCGAAATCAAGGCTTTCCCGCGTCCACCGAGCATGCAATCAGTCCTTTTTCAGTATCGCCTTGTGCCTTTTCACAACAGGTATTGTTCAATTCCACGTGATTCCGTCAAACCGGGACCGGTACCTCGTCCAACATGCGCTTGATAACCGCGTCACGCTTCACGCCTTCCAATTCCGCCTCTGCTTTCAGCTGGATACGATGGTTGAGGGAACAAAAGGCAATCTCCTTGATGTCGTCTGGAATGACAAAGTTTCTACCGAGAATCGCAGCCCTCGCCTTTGCCGCCTTCATCAAGACCAGGCTTGCACGCGGGCCAGCACCGACCGCGACCTGCGGATCGTCTCTTGTTTTCGTCGAGATGTCGCGGATATAGCGCAGCACGCGGTTGTCGATCCAGACCGAGTCCAGTTTTTTCTGCATTCCCATGATGATTTGCGGATTCAGCATGGGATTCACGTCTTGCCGGACGCCCTTCACCTGGCGGCTCATGATCTCCACCTCGTCATCGCTCGTGGGATAATCCATGATGATCTTGAAATAAAAACGATCAAGCTGGGCTTCTGGCAGGGGATACGTCCCTTCCTGCTCGATAGGATTTTGCGTGGCGATGACGACAAAAGGCGATGAAAGGGGGTATGTTTTTCCTTCTACCGTGATTTGCTTTTCTGCCATCGCTTCGAGCAATGCAGATTGCGTTTTTGGCGCGGCACGGTTGATTTCATCTGCCAGGACCACGTTGGCAAACAAAGGCCCTTCCCTGAAAACGAAGTTTCCAGACCGCTGGTCGTAAACCGACGACCCCGTGATATCCGCCGGTAATAAGTCGGGCGTGAACTGGATACGCTTGAACGCGCATCCGAGCACTTGTGCAAACGTCTTTGCGGTGACGGTCTTCGCGAGGCCAGGCATACCTTCCAGCAGCACGTGCGCGTCGCATAGTACCGCGATGAAGATCTTTTGCAAGACATCCTGGTATCCAACAACGACCTTGGAGACCTCCGTGAGAGCTTGTTGAGCTCTCGATCTCACTTCGCTCATGTCCACGATTTCACCGGGCACGTTCCTGCCCTTTGGTTTTGCAGCACTCATATTCTTTCATTTCCTTGTTTTTGATGGTTTGTATTTATGTTATCTCGCGATTGTATTGTAATGGATAGAATGATCGTCAGGGCTCATAGCTTTTCGATATATTCCCCGATGGTCATCATCTCGTAATAAATCTTCTCAAACCGGTCGATCTTGGTGACCCGGAGCCGGTTGCTTCCCTTGGAGGTTATGTTTTTCATCTCGGTGAAGAAATTCTTGACCCGTCGTTGCTCGACTTGGGGAAATTTATCCAGGATTGCTTCAATGATCGCCTTATCATCCACGTTTTCGCCAAGTTTCTTGGCCGCGAGCCGTCTCACGCGGTTGTAGAGTAATTCTAATGCCCTATTAAATTCTGCTTGCTCCATATACCAGGCGAGCTTCTGCGCGAAAAACGTGCTCTTCTTGAGGATTCCCAGCTTCTGGATTTTTCTCTCAACTTGCCTTTGCGCGTAGGTTTTGCCTTTCTTCTCAAGTGTTTTTTCCTTCTTTACTTTTTCAGCCTTGACAGCTTCTTTCTTCACCGTGTCTTGCTTTTCAAACAATAATTTGCCGAGTGTCTGGCGTTCTTGCTTGGCCTTCCTCAATTGCCTCTTTTCTTTTTTCAATTCCACGCGTTTCTTCAATTCTTGTTCTTTTCGCACTTGTTCCTCGGATTTTGGAAGCCAACGCTTGAGCGACGACAATGCAATGAACGGGTAAAATGGCGCGACGATCCAGTTGCTGGACATGAAACTGATGTAATCCAGGACCTGGCCATAAATGCCCGGCACGGTCATGTCTTGGAGAGCGACGGGCCGCAGGTGAGCCTCGTCGAATATGATCTTCCGGCTGGTATTTCCACCGGTGAGCCAATCGATGCAATTCAACCCGAAAGCGAGGTTATCAAAGTCGCTTAGACCAATCATCTGGTTGGAGAACATGGAGGCATCCGCGGTCACAACGACCCTGGATGATCCTGGACCGCTCAATTCCGTTGCCGCGACAACCGGAATCGGGAAACCGCCTTGAGGAATCACAGCATTTATGTCTCCTGTAACTATCCTCGCGAGAAACGAGAAAAGCTGCTCGGGAATATCGAGGGTGTGTGGGGCGAAGTTATCGACGGATATATTGAATCTACTATCGCCAGCGGGATATCCCGGTTCCGCTTTATCCACCCACGAATAACGATTGGTAGACGTGGCGAGAATGTTCCAACCGAAAAAGCTTTCCATTCCTTGAAGCATCATGATTCCCGTCGCGTGGTTCAAGACCAGCTTATTCACGCCGTTCATGATCGGGTGGGAAAAAATGTTCGCGGAATCGATCACGGGGAATGAATTGTTGATGTAATACGACACGTTATCACGCAAGACACCATCCATAAAGAACGTGAAAGGAAACATACGGCTCGCTTGTCCCGAACTCATCAACGAGAGCGACGCGATCGCGGCGTTGAAGAATAGCGACGAAGTCGATCCTTGATCGTGAGCTACCAGCATGGAGCCGTTTGTCTTCAGGAACTTGATCATGAACGGTATGTCCGATATCAAGTTGTAATACCGGTTTGGTCCCATCACGACGAGCACGAAGGGCTCATCAATTCGAGACAGCAAGGAAAACGACGAGACGCTCGACTTCACGTCCGTGTATCCAGCAGCAATGATCTGTTCCCGGAAACCGGACGTGCCAGATGAGCCATAATTCCATGCCGAATATTCCTTTGGCACGCTGTGGCTCCAATCGAACAGGGGCATGAGCAATGGCGCCCATGTTAATGCGAATATAAACACGAACAAGGATTTCTTGAAAATGCTACTCGCTTTTTTCTCCCTTTTGCGAGCTGCAACCGATTTCTTCGACTTTTTCTTTGATGTCGGTTGCAAATTGCCGGGTAACAAACTCATATAGGGTTGCTCCTCGTCGGTTTCTTGAATCGTGATTTGGATTTTTTACCTTGGTCGGTCATCAGAATCCTGGCGGCATCTCGCCGCTGAGATCCTGGTAGATATGCATCCATTTTTCCTTATACACGTCGAAAATGTTAGGAGGTAACACGTGGTGCGAATACAAGGTTTCCTCCATGATGGCGATCAAGGGATGCACGTTTTCAGGGGGCAATTTCGCGCTTTTCATGAGATCCGTGAAGTACTCCTTCACCGTCGAGGATGGCGCCTTCTTGACGTCATGCTTGTTCTCGATCAACCACACGAGAATGTGGAAGAGGTACACCATCGCCTCCTTTTGCATCCCGGCTTCCAGTAACAACCGTACCGTTTCCAATTTCTTCGACGTGAACACCCGCATTTCTTTCTGGGACCAATATTTCTTGACTTCTTTCTTTGCCATGATATATCACTTTTTTGTGTTACAGGTGAAAATGTTGCGTCGTGTCACTAGTGATGTTGGCATACAGCGTGCCGAGCAGATTAACGACCGTCGATACCTGGTCAATATTAGTGAGTATCTTACTATATAGGCCTTCGAGCACCATTGTCATGAACGGGAAAGCGATGTCCGGGGCCACGTTCTTTTCCGTTATCAGCATTTCAATGAACTCCCGGATGGTCGTGCTTTCCTTCACCTCATCGAGGTCGAATTTCCGCGTCGCGACTTCCACGAGCACGTGATAACAATACGAGATTGCCTCCTTGAGCTTTCCGGTATTCACTAATTCCCGGATCAAGTCGAGTTTTTGTTCCATATAACTACGAATCCGAAGCAATTCTTGTTTCTTGCTCACCTTTATGTAGAAGAATACCCCGACCACGACGCCCGCTGCAATCACGGGAATGAACCAGAGCACCCACGTGTAATCAGGCGGGAGGATGATCAGCAGCTGGTACACAGATGAGTAAAAGTGCATCGATCCGGAATCGATGGCTACTATAAACGAGAAATTCGAATTCACAGTACCATTGATGCGAACAGCGATGCTGAATCGCCCATTGATATCCGTTTGGCCATTGAACGTCTCGCCGGAAGCAGTATTGGTGATCCGCACGTCATGGTAGCGAACCGGCGTGCCAGCATTCGATCTCACGTAGCCGACGATCCACGTGTCGCTCCCTTGCCACACGGATGGTCCGCTAGCGACGGGAACCCCTGATATCAAGATTCCGTCGAAAGATGCCGAGGTAATGAAGTATATGATGATTGCACTGGAACTGGCATTCTGATAGGTGAGCGCGTGCTCGGGATTGGCGACGATCCAGATCCGCTGGAGGTTCGACGTGGCGTAGCTTGCAGGCACCCTGAAAAAGAATCGGCCCATTTTGTCCGTCCAGATCGAGCCGTACGTGGCCGCATCGTGCATGACCCGGTCATACCTCACCACGGTCGGCCCGGGATATTCCAAGTCCACGGCGATGCTCATGTTACTGATCTGCACGTCCACGCTGCCTTCGATGATCAACGGCTCGTCCGGAAAAACCGGATCGCTCGCGGACGCGGGAATCGTTATTGCGAGTGGCAGCAGCGCCAGGATCTGGATCGTGTAATCGGTCGAGACGCTGTAACCCGTGTAATTGAAATCACCGAGGAGGCGCAGCGTGATCGTGTAATTACCGGGAATAGTTGAAAAACTCGTCGAATAGCTGAACTGGAAATTCCCGCCACTGCTGGTTGAAAGTAGCTGGATCAAGCCCCCGTCCCACAAAAATTCACATGACCGACTCGATATCGGCCTGTCGGGCAATCCAAACCCCCGTGCATAAGCCCTGCCATAGATGGTGAACGAATATCCCTGAAACTCGGACCTTTTCATGGCTGGATCGTAAACAAACACGGCGGTCTTGTACACGGGAAATATCCCGGAAAAACTTGAAGCGGCATACTTATTCTGCGAGGGGAACGTGACCGTATAATCCAGACTGTCGAGATTTTGCGCGGGGAAGGTTGCAGTGTACCTGCCAGAAGAATCCGTGATCAAGACTTGGCTGTCCAATAGTGTTGGTCCATTCCACAAGGAGATGTTGACCGAAAAGCCCTGGATCGGTTGCATATTGTTCAGCGAGGGCTCGTTCTCCCGCAAGATGCCTTGGATGATCGCCGCTTCGTCTTTCCATGCGGGTGCCGTCGTGTTGATGATAACCGTCGAGATGCTGGGCCGGATATAGACGGATCGCGTGTAGTTGACGCTGGGGAAAGCGGCCAAGCTGATCTTGACCTGGCCTACCGTGTAATTCATCGCCGTGGGCTCGGAGGGGCTCACCTGGTGCGAGTAGCTATATCGCCCGTACATGTCCGTCGAGACCATGCCCACCAACGACTCCACGGAAGTGTACGTGATCCAGCGAACGAGCACGCTTCGCGACTTGACATAGCCGTCCCCGGCACCATAGGCGGTAGCATTGTACGTGAATATCCCTTGTATTTGCAATGTCGTGTTGACGGGTCTCGGGTTGCTCGCGGTGTTTAAGAGGAGGTCGCCGACGAATGCATGGTCCACGCTCGTTAAAAACTTGAACGACGGGATGCTCGCCGAGTTCGCGTTGTAGTACCCGGATTTGAAGAAATGCAAGCTGAGAAGGTAAGTTGGATCATTGAGCGGCGTGTTCACGGTGATGGTAAAATGCCCGGTCCCATTTGTCGGGGACGACGTGAAATTTACCGTGTTGTTGAAACTTGCACGCACCGTGACCAGCGGAACCGGCGCGAGGCCTTCCGTGACCAGCCGCCCGTGCATCGCGAAGGTGTCGGTCGGGAAAATGACATCGGGGGTGTAGGTCAAGATGCTCGGCATGAGCACGTTCGCCGTGATGTTCACGTTGTACACGGTCGTGCCCGCGAAGGCCGGGCTGTAGGTGTAATTGTAATCCGGGATTGGCGACAAGCCCGCCGTGATGTTCCACCGGCCAATCGTGTGGTTGAAGGCCACGCGATAATTCAACGTGAAATTGCCCGTGCCGTTGGTCGTCGTCCGAACCATACTGCCAGGTGTGGTGCTTTGCCATATGAAGGAATTGTTCATCATGATCGCCACGCTCACATTAGGCCATGGATCCCACGTGCTCGTGAGGTTATTGGCAACGTGAACGTAACCGCGGAGCGTGAACCAGCCGTTCTGCACTTGCGACAGTGTATTGATGCCCGTGACGTAAATCCTCGTGTTCACGGACCCGGAAGGTGTAATATCGCCGAATCCGCCACGCGTAGTTTCATCTACTGGAAATACGGTAGCACGATAACTATGCTGGAATACCGCGGTCATCGTCATCGCGAGAATGCAGGCTCCGAGCAACAAAAACGTGGAGATCTTAAACGCCCGGATCGCTGCCGCTTCTTGCATGGTTTACCCCTCGACCATTGCTGTTGATGACAAGAAATACATGGAGGGCGAGGTGAACGTCGCGATGATGCGGATGCGATCGCTCGCCGTTCTAACCTGATGTGATGCCGTGAACAAACCGCTCGGGCTCGTGGTCGTCGCGTTGCACGTTTCGATTCCTTGCAGCGTGGTCCCGATGTAATATTCGATACGAATGCTGATGTACTGCCCGCCGAAGCCAGTGTGGTTGTTTTCGTAGAGGAGGTTGCCCGATATCGTGATGTTGTCGAAGAGGTCGACGGTCAAGGGATTGTACATAAGCCCGGAAATCGACGTGTTGACGATGCCGACGTAGACGCACGCGGCATTTCTGAAAGTGTGACGGTCGCCATCGTTATCCGTGACCGTGAGGGTAACCGCGTACGTGCCGACCGACGTGTATTGATGCGTCGGATTTTCGATGGTCGCGTTGGTGGGACCATCGCCGAAATTCCATTGGTATGTCGCGGGGGCATTCCCGTTGCTGCCATCATGCGTGAACGCGACGTATTGGCTCGCGTTGATGAAGGTAGCGTTGGTGTGGAACGCAGCATTCGGGAAGAGATCGTTCGTGACGATGATGTAATTAGTTCGCCTGACCGTGTTGGAATCCGCGTCCACGTCGGTGACCGTGAGGGTGACCGTGTACGTCCCGGCTGACATGTATTGGTGAGCTGGGCTTTCGGCCGTGCTGTTCGGGGTCCCATCACCGAAGTTCCACTGGTGGGTTGCCGGCATATTTCCATGACTGCCAGTATGCGTGAACCCGGCCTGCTGGTTGAGGTAGAGCATCGTCTGGTTCGCGAAGAACGCGGCGTTCGGAAGGAGATCTGTCGTGACCGTGATGAGGTACGGCCTCGTGACGGTGTCAAACTCGCCATCGGAATCGGTGACCGTGAGGGAAACGTTGAAAATGCCGGTCGACAGGAACGTGTGAGACGGGTTTTCGGTGGTCTCGGTGGTCCCGTCACCGAAATTCCAGTAATAGGTGGCTGGCATGTTGCCGTTGCTGCCCGTGTGGCTGAATAGAACGGACTGGTTCTGGATGATGGTGATCGGCACCGAAGGATTGAACTCGGCGCTTGGCTGGAGGTTCGAGGAGGTGTGGTTGAACCACACCCGGCTCGAAGCGATATTCCACAAATCGGTCACGACGTGGACGACGATGTAGAAACGGCCATACGGCATAACTATGAACGTGCCGGCATAATGCGTGACGGCCGGCAGGGCTTGGTTCTGGATGAAATAGGAATCGTTTTCGTAATACACGTGATAATAGGCGCTTCGAATGCTCGACGCGTTGTTCAAGACCGTGTAATCTAGCGGGAAAATACTCGACAGCTGCGCCGCGTTGTTGACCGGAGCGTCGACGCGGATGGTCGCAGTTTCCTGGATGACGACGAACCCGATGGGCGGGGTGCTGAGCACCGTGCCATTGGACAGGTGCATGTAAGCCTGGACGGTATGCGTGCCGTTCGACGCCACGTTGAACGTGTGGTTCACGTGGTAGAATCCTCCACCGTCGGATTGGCGATACACGTTCACGGATATGTTGGTCCCGGAATCGAGCGCATATGTGACATCCGTTATGGGCACGTCGCTGTACATCACGAGGTTCAGGGGTAAATTGTTCATATAATTGAAGGTTTGGCCTGGCGCGGGGTTATCGATGTGGATGAAGGGCACCAGCGGGCCGGTGATGTTCCCGGTGCTATATCCGGGGAGGGTATTGTACATGATCCACTTGCCTCGAAACGCCGGCGCCGCGGCAGTGGGCAAGAAGGCTTCCGACCACGCGTGCACTTCTGCCACGCTGATGATGTTATCGTGGTTCCAGTCATCGAAGCCGGTCACGAGCCGTGCGGGAATGTTGAACGCGCGGGCGAGCATGGTGAACGCCGCGGCGAAATCGTACGGGGTACCGCTGCCGGTCGGGAAACTCGATGCGGGACGGCCGAGGAACCACTCGATCATGTCGCCACCTGCTGGAGGCCGTTCCGGCACCCCGGTGAACAAGGAATACCTCGACGTCAAGTATGTCCCGATGCCTTGCAAGATCTGGTTGACGGGCGTCGTGTCCTTGTTCAAGCCTTGGCCCAGTAAAACAACATAGGCATTGTTGAAGTTCGTGTGGCCACTCAAGTACGGGGCCAGGTTTCTCGTCGCCGGGTTCACGGACGGGATCTGGAGGTACGAGGAAAAATTGGTGGGGATGGTCGGCCCCGGGGCGAGGCTGGCGGGGCTCCCGTTCATATAATCGTTTTGCTCCGCCTCGCTCATGGATGGATCGTACCGCATCTTGTAGGTCAAGTTCGCGTTGGCATTGCTTTGGAGGCCTGGTGCTTGGCACGACACGAGATCGTTGATGTCCTTCACCAAGGCTGTTTTATCCGGCGTTATTGCTTGGGAGCTCGCCGGGTTCCCGCCGATGTCCGCGAATCCCAAGGAATAGTCCATGTATTGCGGGCGGTACGGGAAAAATGGCAGCCGCAAGTTAATGGAGGCCGTCGACGTCAAGTTGAACTTGATCAGCCGGTACGAGGGCGATTGGGAAACGATGTTGCTACTGCTGATGAAAGCCGACTGGTCGGTGGAGCGTGACCACGTTGCCTGGTCGGCCGAGATCGTGTCGAAGCAATTCTGCCGCATTAGCCCGAAGAAATCCGTGCCGATGTTCCAGTCCTCGTAGAAAAACAAGGGAATATTAAAGTTCGTCTGGTTAAACTGCCCGAAATCGCCAGTGAGGGTGAAACCGCTTGGATCGAACATGTTGAGAAGATCTTGAAGCATCGTTGGATCGAACAGGTTAGGATCTGGCATGTTGATGGTTATGTTGACCGTGATGGCGGTCTGGTTGTAATATTCCCAATCCTCGGGGAGATCCACGTCGGTGTCGTATCCGCCCCGGGATCCCCCAAAAATCGTGTCGATCACGGTAGGCACAAAAATCCAGGCCGCGAGCAAGATCGCGATAAAAATGCTAGCCACCACGATGCCTTTCACAACATCGCGCTTCGTCAATTCGCCTACGACTTTGCGTTTTCGGAGAGACATAGTTCGATTCGACCGGCGGATAGTCTTTGCATCCGGAGTGATTTTTCTCGACTTTTACCCGAGATTAGGGATGATTTTTCGATTCAAGCTGCCAATGCAAAAATGCACGAGTTAGCTAACCGTAGTAAAACTAAAAAAACTTAACGACGTTGAAAATAATACAAGAAGATGATGAATGGGTCAAGCTCAAGAATAGATTTTCAAGTGGATTTCATTAATTTTTCCGATAAATGAGAAGGTTGTGTGGAATAGGAACAGATATTGAAAAAGTATAGAGTGTAGTCGAAAAAAGAAAAGAAATCGGTATGGATTACATTCCTAACTCCCCGTATCGATCATCATGTTATCCACGTAGGATCGATAAACGTCATCGGCGTCGCTCGTCATGATCTCGACATAGGTGATGCTGGTGATGTTTGACTCGAAATACAGTTCATTTCCAGCCTGGAACGCCGTGCCATTGACCTCAAGATGCCAACGACCACTAGATAAATTATAATGGATCTCGATATCATACCATTGATCTGCGGTCATGTTTGCAATGTTGACCCACGTCGTCCCGTTCTTGCAGAAAATCGAGCCATCATCGATTTTAATGCCGGTAGCGATGCCACGATCGCCATCAGTCCATGACCCATTCGCCAAATTAATGAACGTTGCATAACTCGTGTCGTTCGCCTTGATCGCGAAGGCGATGGTGCCCGCATCAGGACACGTTCCCGGGATCTGCCACGATGCCAGGGCCGAACCGCTGGACGACAAATCTTCGAGCAGGAGGGTATTGTTCCCGCCATCGCAGTCGATGGTCGCCGAGCAGCTTGTATCATTGGAAATTGTCCAGTTCCACCGCGACAATTCCTGGCGAGTTCCAATCGTGGAAGTGACTTCCGTTTTATTATATGGCAGGGCAAAGATCCAGTCGCACTTGAGCACGGCAGCATCTACACCAACCGATGACGATGCCCGGTAGTGGTGCCACGACCGGCAGCGGATTTCCATTCCCGGCTGACCCAGGGTGGTGTTCGCGGACACCAGCATGCTTTTCCAGTGCGTGCCAGGACCATAGTACACGTCGCGGACGAACAGCTTCAATGAGTAGTTGCCCGTGGGAACATTCGCCGTGTCATTAACGATCGAGGCGCCGTCCTTGAAATACCTGACCAGCGAGGAGCTCACCCATTGGATGTCCCACGTATTCCACGTTTCGAGGTGATTATCCGACGTCGTCGTGTCCGTTGGATACTTCTTGGTCAAGACGGTGTTGGTGAGCCCGACGATGACTGCATTGTTCACCGTCGTTCCCGATGTTTGCCCTGAGGTGATCGTGGTGTCGGTGAAACCGTATGATGAATACAGCGTGCACGTCGATGGCGTCGCGCTCCTCAGCGTTGCGATGCCACTCGCGATGGTGATCGTGCTGTACTGGTCAGTTTGATTGCTCCATTTATCGCCATCGATCGTGGTTCCAGAGAAATCGTCGAAAAATGGAAACACCGCGTCTCCATCAGCGGCGGACGAAGCGAAATAATTCCCATAACACATGACGATGGACGAGGTGCCGGCCTGTGGAATTTTCACCCATGCGGTCGATTCCCCGTCATCGTTCCATTTTTCGATCCAATACGGCAAATCCTCACCATCGACATCCTTGAACCGGATATCGTTCCCATCAACGCGGCACGACGAGTAATCGAATGATGCACCTAAATCGACCCGCAGTGTGCAGTTCGCGACTGTCGTCGAGTTAAACGTTAGATTTCGCATATACATCCACCCGTACTGGATGGAATCCAAGGGCGAGTCGACCACGTGGAACCGATTCTCCACATTGCTTTCCATTTCATCCGAACCGCAATTACGAACGAAGATCCAGTCGCAATCGAGCACGCCGGCATCGGTGCCGGATGAAGACGATGCCCGGTAGTGGTGCCACGACCGGCAGCGGACCGCCATGCCCGCATATCCCAGGGTAGTGTTCGCGGACACCAGCATACTCTTCCAGTGCGTGCCGGAACCATAATACACGTTGCGAGCCAGCAATTTCAACGGATGGCTGCCAGTGGGAATGTTTGTCGTGTGGTTCACGATCGAGACCCCATCCTTGAAATACATCACAAGCGAGGAACTCACCCATTGGATGTCCCATGTATTCCACGTTTCGAGGTGGTCATTGATTGTCGAGGAGGCATTTGTGCTGTTTCTCGTCAAAATGGTGTTGGGCAGTCCGACGAGGGCAGCGTTGCTCACCGTCGTTCCCGACGCCTGTCCGGACGTGATCGTGATGTCAGTGAAGCCATATGATGAATACAAGGTGCACGTCGATGGCGGGGCGCTATTTAATGTGAGGATACCGTCCGCGATGGAGATCGTGCTATACACGTCGTCTTGTATGGTCCACTTGTCCTGGTCCACCATCCCCTCCGTGAAATCGTCAAACAGCGTAAAAGTTGTGTCGCCGTTGGTTCCGGCCGGGGCAATGAAATTACCATAATACATGGTGATGGTGTCCGTGTTGTTCACGGGTACCCTAACCCAGATGATCGAAGCTCCACCATCATTCCACTGCTCGATCCAGTACGACAGGCTTGTGTTGCTGGCATCCACGAAGCGCAGATCCTCGCCATTGCTGCGGCACGATTCATAATCGAATGATGAATCCAAATCGACGCGGATGGTTTCGTTCGCGACCGTAGTATTCGTCGAGATCGTGATGTTCCGCGCGTAGCGCCACGACGACGCGTAGAGCTCAAAATCGTCTCGAAAGTTGATGTCAAATATCCGGTCGAGTGTATACTTTGTTCCGCCTGAGGTTTCGAATGTGATGTTGAAGGTTTTGCATGACGTGAACTTAGTGATGGTGAAATTGGTTTCTGCTGCGTTCACGGCGAATGATTCTGCGATGCTATAGTTCGGTTGATATCTCACCTTTACGTTGAACGGCGTGAATCCGGTCGTGTCCGGCACCACGACCTCGCAAGCCACGGGGCCGCTACCGGGAAACTCTCCGTTCGCGACGTCGTACCCGCTGTAGTGCGCTTTCCGGAACTTGAACTCATCCAGCGACGCCGGGGGCCCCGTTGTCGTGGTCATGGTCATGCAATTGAAACAGGGGTTCAGGCACCAGCAAAAATCGATGGTTTCCGCCGACGGCACGAAATTGGTATCGATGAAGAGGAAACTGTACTTGAGACTTGAATCCATGTAGGAGCTGTAGGGAACACCATATGATCCGGAGAATGCCGTGAACTCGGGCGGGAACCAGCAATTGACGAATTGCATGTTGAAATCGTGTGCCAGGCTAAACTCGTGGATATTAGCGCTGCCAAGCGGTCCGAGACCCGCGGGATCAAAGGACGTCCCGTCCCAGTCCATATCCTTTATGTTGTAAAACTCGCAATTGACAACGCTGAAGGGATACCATGTGTCCTCGCTGGATATCAGGGATAACGTGGTATTCGTGATGTTGCAGTGGCCAATTCCAAGCAGCATCGTGTCCTTCGTCGAACAGTCCCTGACGATGTTGAACTCCGCTTGCGTGTGAGGCCCATAGGCAAATGCGGATGGAATTATATGATCGACGATGGTGTTGTTGTCTGTATTTGCCTTATACAAGTAGTAATCGCCTTCCCACTTTTTTGTAACATTGTCCCATTCCATGGGTACTGCGCGATCGTTCCCTGGTTCATTCTTGAGGATTTCATAATGGTGGAACGGGTCGGTTTCATCGGGAAATTGCCAAGAGCCGTTACAGGGCTGCACGATGAGACCCAGGCTATTATTATCGCCCTTCCCGATGGAGGGCGAGTATATTCCGATGTGGGAATCCGAGACGTTGATCGAATCTATAAATTCTGATTGAGTATCACCGTCACGTTCCTGCATGCATAAGACGGGAATACTGGAATGATCGATGGTGACATTGTAATTATAATCAACAAGAAGTAACGCCGTGGTAGTCACGTACTCGAACGTCACCTCGGCGCATTTGGCATTAATTGAATCATTGTTATACTGTCCCGAGCCAAGCGAGATACACGACGTGTTGATCACGGTAGGACTCTGCTCCGTTCCATTGATTTTTATAGCATCACCCTTCATTTGTATGGGATGGAATACGTTGTCGCACGTGATCGTGGAACTGGTGATGATCAAGTCCTCGCCAGCATCCGTTGCAATGTTACCCGGGTAATAGAACACGCCGGTATGGACCACGGCATCGATGAACTCGACTTGCGTGCAGGTAGCCATGATCCCATCGCTACACAAGGTCGCATTATCCACGGTTAACACGCTCTCGGTGGTTGAATTCCCTTCACACGAGATGTCTCTCACTAAATAATCTGGAGATGTATTAATATAGCGCCAGTTCAACCCGTCCCTGCAGTCCAACGTCGAGCCATTCGTCACCGAGACCGCGCAACCCGCCGCCACTTGGACGTATCCTGTCACCAGCAAGTAGGTTTCCTCGCCGGTGACCGTCAAGTTACCGTCATACATCACCGTGATGTCATGAATGGCCAACCCACCGAACATGTGATAATTGGCGCAGATTTTATCGATATACGTTTCGATCTTGCTCCCGTCCATCGATTGAAAATTGATTTGGCTAGCGTGGCAGTAAAATGTTCCATTGTTCGTGAGTATCGCTGACCATAAGCTCGATGCTACCCGTATCTTGTGCGTCGTACTGCTCGTCAGCTCGATCTCCAGCGACTGCCACGATCCGAGGGTCACGTTCTTACCGCTGTCTACGAATGTGTTGCCGTTGGACGATGAAATCGTACCGTTGACCTGGTCCACTCGCAACCACACTCGGTTAGCCGCGCCCTCTCGAATATCGATGTAGAGGGCGCTTCCCGATGTCGTGCTGGTCAAAGGCTTGATATCCAGGTGTATTGTGTTACCCGTGGAAAGATTTGCGCCGAGGACTCGCGTGATGTTGATGCTTTTCGATGTGGAATCATCCTTGATGTGCAAGGCCTTGCTATCGTCTTGCGTCACGACATCGTGGACGATGGTGGTGCCATCCCAGTCGTTGCCCGCTTCGGCGGACCACGCGCTCGACGTGGTGACATTTGCGTTCTCGGTGAAGCCCTCGAAGTTCTCGACCGTGCCAATGAGCATGTTGGCACCATCCACGGTCACGTTGTAGTGACCCGAATCCCAAGAGTAATCTATGGCGTCATAATAGGCGACGGCACCGCTTTCGTTGTTGCTGAATTCGATCGCCGACATGTTTCCCGCGGATGCACTCATGTCGAAATCGGCGAAGGCGAGCTTCGTGTTCACCCAGAGGTTATAATCATGAGGATCTAAGGGATTTGTTGACCGAAGATCATTATACTGAGTTCCAGTGCATTCGAATTCTAGGTGAATATGCACGAATTTGTTTGCCTCGTAGTCGAGGGGACCATAGCGAGCGTCCTTCCAGGTGCTTCCATTCTTCGCGCGGATGTGACCATCGCTGCTGAACGCGAATTCGATCGCCGAAGCATTATTCGTGTTGATCACACGGATCACGTGCCTCTTATTATTTTCCCCGAAAGCGCAGTAGAATTCAATGGTTCCATAAGGCTGATTGCTCGTGAAATTATTCCTCGCGCTGTCGACATAGGAATCCGTGTCGTTGATAAGGAGCACCGAAGCGTGGGTCCAATTGAGGTCGTCTTTAAAGTTTGCAATGACCTGGATGTCGGTCTCTGGATCATCATAGACATTCCAGCCTGCCGGGTCGTATCCCGTCGTATCGTTTGCAAAGGACCACGTCGCTGGATATTCATAACTCGCCGGATTGCTCGCCGCCGGCATCTCTTCCGAGGAACTTTCCCCGTAGGATTCCATCTCGGGAAGCGTCCCGTTGCCATACGAGATCTCTTCATCGAGGTTAAATTCCGTGCTATTCGTCCCGCCAATATCGCTCGCGGCGAGCGAGTGCCTATCGTTGAGCTCCACTCTGTTTCCACCGGGAACCGCTTGAAATGCCGCGATTTCCGCTGGAACAAGAAAAATCATCAAGATACTAATCGTCAAAAAACCTTTTTTGATATATTTACATGTCTTGTTAATATTTTTCATTTAAAATCACAATAGTTTGCATGATGATATTGCCTTCTATTGAAGGCAAAATCTAATTCCTTCAATCCTTATAAACGCCGCGAAAAAACCCGTTAAAGCTATTGATACAAAACCATAAAAAAATGAGGAATCATCCGTTCGAGCGCTGTGATGTATCGATTTCAACCGTGAAGTTTTAATATAGCTTGATCAAGACCTAATGATTTTAATCGGGTTCAATTGACTATATCTGAATGATTCCAGGCCACATTGCGTTAAAAGAGTAATTAAAATAGAAGCGTTAATATAATCCTTCTCTTCAAAACTCGTCTTGAGAAGCCCTAGATGCATCAAGAAAGTTGGCGAGATCGAATTCGGGTCTTGCCTCCAGTGCCTTTGCAGGGTCGCTTCACACTGTGCCGCCGGGAAATGACGCCCGTCGACACGGCACCCGCCGCGCACATTGCAGACAATATAATTGACACCAGCTTTAGGCTGTCCGGGCCAAGTATTCCTGATCCATTCCCCGGTGCCACGTCGACCACCGTGGAACTCGTTGAGACCGTGTTCCAGCCGTCGCCGCAGCGGAACTGGTAAGCGTGCCGTCCCGGCGACAGCGCGATCACGGCGACAAACCAGCACCCGTTGGTACAATTGGCGTCATCAATGTCGGCTTTATCCATAGAAAATGGATGACCATCGATGATCACGTCGATGAACACGGGTATTGCGCCTGATGGATGCGTGTACATGACGGAGAACTCGACCGCGCTCGATCCATTGCGCATAACGATGCTGGCGTTAGAATTGGACAGGGATGGGGAGAAGCCCTGGAATGGTGCAACGTCAGGCCCTGCAATCCACGCGATCGACGTCGCGTGTATGCCATCCGAGCAATCCACACGGAACCGGTAGTGCCCCCACAGCAGCTCGGTCGCGAAGCAATATGTCTTGCCATCCACCACGCTCGTGTCCGCCGCGCTCACAGCTACCATGGTGAACGGGGTCCCGTTGATCGTGACCGTGATGGCGGCCGGCATGTCGTTGTCCTCGTCGAAATACCGCACGCTGAAGTTGAACGTCGTCGTCTCGATGCCCGTGGTTGGCGAGGTTATCGCATCGATCAACAACGGCGCGTGGTTGTAGCCCACCACGATCGTGCAAGTGGCAGTGCTTGAATCGCCATCGGCATCCGTGACCGCCAGCGTGGCCGTGAAATTGCCAGCGACTGTATATTGATGGATCGCATCCCGTGTCGATGCGGCCGGGCTGCCATCGCCGAAATCCCACGCGAACATCGCTGCTCCGTCACCCGTGGTGCCCGTGAACGTGAAATCGATCCATCTGCCCTGCACGATCATCGTGCCATTAGTGGTAAAAATTGCCAACGGCACCAGGTCCACAATGACCACGTGCCCGAGCTTGACCATCGTGTCTGACCTGCCGATGCCATCGACGACCGTCACGTTCACGTCGAACGTGCCGACCGACCAGTACACGTGGACGGGATCCCGGCTCGTCGACCATTCTCCGTCGCCGAAATTCCAGTGGAAGGAGAGCGTCCCGTTCCCGCACGACCCGTCGAACGTGAAGGCCACGGCGGTACCGGTGCCCATGCTCGCGGTGGCGTTGGAGTGGAACGACGAGACCGGCGGCAAATCTGGAGGCAAGACGCGCACCACCGCGGTCGCCGTGCTCGCGTCACCATCGGCATCGCGGATCTCG
>JAUQYW010000637.1 GCA_030587525.1 Candidatus Sigynarchaeota archaeon
TTGTTGAAAGATCGCCCTTCACGTTGCCATTTCACTTTCGTGCTGTCGTTATACCGACATCGATATGCCGGCATATCGTTATCAGACGAATAGGAACGATTTCACGAGCCATTTGAAGGCCTCTTCGAGCCCCTCGTTTTTCAAGGCACTGCAAACACCGACACGGTAATTCAAGTTCTCGCTCGGCTTCAAAAACTCCTCGATCTTCTTTGTCGAAATGTTTTCCTTTAAATCTTTTTTGTTTCCCAAAATCAAGATGGGCGTGTCCTCCGGCAATTCTTGCTCGCTGCCCTTGGTGAAGAAATTAGAGATCATGCGGTTGAACTCCTCCTTTGCTTCGTCTTGCAGTTTTTCACCCGCGCTCACGTCGATGACGAAGATGATAGCATCGGGAATGATGTTCTTGTTGTACCAGTCTTTCCGGATTTTCTCCTGGCCACCAAGGTCGTAAACATTGAACTTGAAGTTGTCAATAACCGACTTAATGATCTGCATGCCGAGCGTAGGCTTGATCTTCGGGTCAAACTTGTTCGCTGTGAGCTGGTTGATGATTGACGTCTTTCCGACAGCCTGGAGCCCGAGGATCATGATTTTCCCGGGTTTCTGTGCTTCTGGCAACCGCCTGCATTCCTCGTAGCAATCATTCACGAGGTCCTGGATCTTTTGGTTCTGCTGCGGGATGTCCTTGTCAGTCTTGTCGGTGCGCGTGTAGAAGCCCTTGTAGATGTCCTCGGCGTTCTTGAACTCAGTCGCGAACTTTTCCAGCGTTGCTTCGAAAATCTCCGGTTTCTGATCCGCATCGACGATGAGGCTGAACATGGCCGCATCCTTGTTGCCACGTGCCCACGGGCTGTCTATCTCGAAGCTGTAGTTTGCACAAGAAAGGTGTTCCTTGCCAACCTTCGTGTCGTGCTCGAAAAAACCTTCTCCCTCGGAAATGTCGAGCAATTTACCGAGCACGTTCGCGGTCTGGTCATCAACTTCTTTTGGAACTGCGTGAAACGCGATCGGGCCCTGCTGCCTGTGAAAATAGATGAGAACCAGTTCCAAGTCGATCCCTCGTGTGTGCAGAACAATGATCTAGTCTTTCTTCTCCTGGTAAAAAAACGCGTGCTCGTTCGGTTTCAACGTCGCCTTCCACGACGGGCCTTCGATGGGCTTATCGTCTATGTCAACGCCAACCTGGGCGATGGACGCCCCGAGGTCGAGGAAGTACGGCAAGGAGTCGAGCGGTACGACCTGGTCGTTCGTCCAGTCCTTGTTGTACACGAGTAGCAGGTGCTGTTTCCCGTCGGTCGACGTCTTGCGCAAGACCAGCACCGATTTGTTGCCGTAATCAAAATGCCGCATCAGGCCGTCCTCATTGCATACCCGGAACCGCTTCTTGAACGCATTAACCTTCGTGATGTATTCCGAGATGTCGAAGGTTGGCGATTCCCAGTCCGACGGGGCCGTGGCGACGACGTCGAGCGGCCGCGTGAACCCGTATTCGTAGCCGACGGGTATCAACACGCCGGCAGAAAAAAACGCCGCGAACAGGTACCGGAAGCGCTGGACATCATCGCGCTTTTCCGTTTCAAATGCAAGACGTGGCGTGTCGTGGCTCTCCGGAAAGGAAATTGACGGCGCGTGGGCACGGAACGACTCGTATTGCTCGGGACACCACAATGCCGTGAAATCCCAGTACTTGCTGCTGTTGTAGATGTAATCGAAACCCGCGGATACAGTTTCCTTCAGCTGGTCGAGCGTGCAGCCCAGGGTCTCGGCTGTGAACAGAACCCCCGGCTTCGCTGCCTTGGCCTCGGCGATGATCGCCTTCCACGTCGATCCCGGCACCTGGTATGCCGCGTCGCAGCGGAACCCGTCGATGCCCAGCTCGATGTAAAAATGCACGAGGTCGATCCAGTACTTGAGCAAGGCGTCCTTGCCCGGCGAATTCCGGTTGTCGATCTCGGCGAGATCGCCCCAGATCGTGACCTTCCTCGCATCGGCCGGGTCGATGGCACTTGGATGGGCAACTCGTTTCTCGATAATATAGCTCTTCTCGGGAAAATGCCTCGTGCTGGGTTCCTCGTCGACCGGGCACTGGAGGATGACCTTCCCGTCGGATTTTCGCGCGACCACGTACTTGATAGTGTACCAGTCGCGGTGCTCCTCAACCAGGGGTGAATCGATGCTCGTGTGGTTGATGACGAGGTCGTGCATAAACTTGAGCTTCTTTGCATGCACCTTCTTGATGAACGCTTTCAAGGGCTCCCACGAGAAGGGATCCTCGGCGTCTTTCGGCGCGAAGAGAGAATTGAACTTGTAGAACTCCTTGATCGAGTATAAGGACCCTGAAAAGCCCGGGTAGTTCAGCGGGTTCATGTAGATCCAGGTGAATCCCATGGCCTTGATGCGGTCCACGTGCTTGCCCCACTGGTCGACCGGGCCGAGAATTCTCGGGAACAAGTTGTAGATTCGTGGGCCCTCGATCATGGTCTGTCACTAGGATCTGGTTTCACCGCATTAAGAAATTTTTGCGTTTCGGCCACTATTTGCCGTTCGTAACCATCGAAGAAATGATCGGCACCGGCGATTATGGTTTGCTTGGCGGAATCGAACTTGGATACCCACTGCTTGAACACGCGCAATGGCGTGAAATTATCCATTTCCCCCATCACGAAAAAGAGAGGAATGGATCTTTGCCGAAACTTGGCGAGGGAATCCTTTGCTTGTTCCGCGAACATCTCGAATGGGAAGGCGATGCACGTGCACGTCGACGCGCTGGACGAAAGCGCCGCTGGCAGTGCCATCGCCGCTCCAAAACTATAACCGATGACGTGGATCGCGGTCCATGGCTTGCCGGCGCAGCATTCCGACGTGAAGGCGCCGGCCATGTAGTTGATGACCGCGGAAACCTGCCCAACCTCGCCAGTGCCACCCTCGTGCACGCCGTCGGAGCCACCGACGCTGGAGAAATTGAACCTTGTCGTGCAACGCGCCGCCGAGAGCCCCGTGTACAGCGTGTCGACGACGTAGTTGTGCATCTCGCCGCCGAACAGCGGGTGCGGGTGGCAGATGATGGCGAGCTCGTCGCAACAATCCTCGCCTGGTATGAACTCGGCCTCTAGAAACCAATCATCGCCACTCAAGGCTTTATACGGGATGGACATCACGGCAGCACGCGGGCTCATGACCAAATCCTCTCAAAAAAGAAATAGAAATTATGGAATAACCTTGTGCAGCGTGGCAATCGCTGGTACTCCAGCGGCATCAATGTTTCCACTGCTAGGGTCTATCGTGTACGTCAAGATTTCGGCCGAGAACGTGTCATCGGTCGTTGTCCAGCACGCGAGCACGATCGTATTCTGCGGCTTGAGCAGCTTGTCCATGAGGTAAAAGTCGTGCTGGGGGCCTTTCTCGCCCCAGTACCTGCCCACGAAGTGCCCGTTGAGATAGATGCTCGCGTTGTGCATGCCGTCGAGGTGGAGCCGCAGCGGGATCCACGCGTTCTCCTTCTTGCTCCAGGAGAACTCGGCCTTGAACCACGTGACCTTGTCGCCGGGCTCCAACGAGAGTTCGTCGACGGGTTCCCAACCTTCCCCGTCGCCGGTGGGGTACCCGGTACCTTCACCTGGAAGGCCGGATATGCCATACGGGTCTGGCACGGCGGTCACGTCGGTGCCGGCAATGAACCATTTCTCGCTCGCGACCGTTTTTGTAAAGCGCGTGGACAAGATGCCCCGCGGGTTGCGACAATCGTTCATAATAAAGATTTGCTTGTTCTGGCCCATCGATTCCGTGAGAACAACCAGCACGTTATCGCTACCGGGCACGAGTGCGGGGGACAAGTCAAACGTCTTTTTGCCAAGTCGCGTGACATCGGGACCATTGATCGAGCCCGCTTTGAGCGGGTTGAATCCCTTGATGCCACCGATCGCGTAGGAAACAGGAGCACCCACGAGCTTGCCATTCAGCCAGATCGCTGCCTTATGTCGGATGTTTATCGAGAGGCCGAGCGACTTGGTGTTTCCCGGGTTGAACACGCACTTGTAAGCCACGTGGCCGTTTATGTACCCGTGATCGATGGGATCCTTTTGCGTTGCGATGTCGATGGGTTTCCAAGCCACGGGTCCCCCTGCCGCGGCGAGATCGACGACCGCGCGAGACCATTCGCTCGTTTCAATGTCGGGTTCGTTGATGTCCTCCCCGAGCACGGCATGTTGCAATCCCGGGAAAACTGATTCATCCAGCGGGGTGAATCCTTTGACATTCCCGCCCGGCGACCAGACATGCACGTCCTGCTTGCCCATGGCCTGGATCTCCAGGGATCCGTCCTTGCCAAAATACGATGCATAGGACCCCCACGTGATGCGCGTGCGATCCTCGGAAATCCAGGCGTTGCAAGACAGCGCATTTTCCCTGGAAAGGCAGATGATATCGAGGACCTTTCCTTTTCCAGCCGAGATCGATGCCTTCCCCTCCCCGGCAAACGATACCCGGGTGTATTTTCCATCGGGACTCGATTTTGCATCGCCCTGGACCTCAAACCCCGTCCCGTCGAGCAAGAGCTCCCCTCCGTTGTTCTCGACCACCATGATCGTGCCGCGTTGGATCTTTACTTTCACGAGAACGGGCATCGAGCAAAACTTGATAGTGAACCCATCGATCGCGTGGTTCCCGATTGCCACGAAGCTTTCCCTCTTGTTCAAGACGTGATTGCCTTCTTTCGGCAGCCTCGTGCCATCTGCAAGCGTGATCGAGAACGCGGTGCTGCTGGTGAAATTGCGTAAGAAATAAAAGTCAATCCCGTCGGGCCCTCGCCGCTGGCGGTGTAAAATGCCTCCTGGCGTGCACTTGATCGTTGGCTTTTTCACGCGATCCGTCGCGGCGATGCTATCCTGGAAACTGCGGGCAAAGAGCAAGAATTGCCTGAGCAGCTTGAGCCGGTCGTTCTGATACCCGTACTCGCGCAAGCACCCGGCATAATCGTAACTCGTGTAGACTTCCGGGTTCGATAACGTCCCGTGGTTGGTACCGCCATAGAACATGTATAGATCCATGATGCTGGCGCCCTGGGCCGCGGAGGATTCCACGAGCATTTTCGTGAATTGCGAGCCATAGAAATTGTACAAGTCGTCAAAGCCATATTTCACGGTCCAGTGATTAAACCAGCCTCCCTGGAGCTCAGGAATGAAGATCGGCGTGTTTCTAGCTGTTCGATATCCACGGGTCGTCGCTTCCGCCCGGTCAACGAGTAACTTGAATAGCCTGATGTCCCAGCTTTCTGGTGCCAGGCTTTTTACTCTCGGGTTGGCAAACGCGACGTATTCATCAAACCCATACAAGTCGACGAGCCCGTCCCACGAGCCGGTCTCGATCCCGTCGTTGTGGAAGATTGGCACGGTCACACCGAATTCGCGCAGATATTGTATGAGGGCGATCATGTACTTCTTGATCCCCGTGACAGGACCGATCCTCGCGGAATACTCGTTTTCAACTTGATATCCGATGATGCAGCCACCGGAATTCGTCGTGCGCTGGTGATTCTTGATGAGCGGGATGAAATGGGAAAACCATTCCTTGCAATAGGCCATATATTTCTCGTCATATTTCTTACGCAGCGTTCCCTTCATATGGCGAATGTTGACATCTCGCTTCTGTAATAACCAGAGCGGGTACCCGCCCGCCGTCGTCTCGGCGCAGATGTATGGCCCCGACGCCACGAGCACGAACAAGCCTATTTCCTCGCACAAGCGAAGCAAGTAGTCCACGTCCCGGTTCCCATCGAAGACGTATTTCCCTTCCGAAGGGGAATGATAACCCCAATGGAAGTATATTCGCACGCAGTTCAAGCCCGCGGCCTTGTACGATTTTAACAAGTCAGCCCATCGTTCCTTGTCCGGGACGCGCCAGTAATGAAACTCGCCGCCGACGAGAAACACGCGCTGGCCGTTGATCTTCAAGGAATGCTTGTCCCAATTGATGATGCTGCCGTACTTAGCAGCGTCGTACTTGTGGGGGTTCGGCTTCTTCATAATTCGTCATTCGATCCTTCAACGCGAGGTTTAAAAAACATGTGCGAGAATCACCCGGTTCCTTCACAAAATTAAAATACGACAGATTTGATGTAATGTCAATACAATGACGATGCATGAAGGATGCGTGCACGGCCGTGCAACGCCAGACGAAATCCGTAGAACAACGCGCGAGCATCGGAGAAACCAAGGCATTTATTACACGCCCGTGGCAATCGCTCGATACATGGCGCGTAACTCGATCGAGTGCGTTGAAGCTGGATTGCGGTTGCGTGGGCAAAGGCTTTCCGTACTTGACCCATCGTGCGGCACGGGCGTGTTCCTCGCTGAAGCGGTGAAATATCTCGAAGCCAAGCACCCCGTGGACGTGGAAAACGGTGGCTCGAAGCCGGATATTTTTGGCATTGACATCGATGCCGAAGCCTTGAAAATTGCCGAGAGTACGATCCCGGGGGTAATTTTCGTGCATGGAAACACGCTGGCCATCCCGGAGTGGGACACGGGAACCATCAAATGGCCTCCCGCGTTCACGTCCGTGATCGATCGAGGCGGTTTCGACATCGTTATCGGCAACCCGCCCTACGTGCCGTGGGACAAGATCCCGCTATTCGACCGCGCGTCGCTGGAAAACGGCATCTATATCGACGTGACCTTTGCATGCAGGCCAAACCACGCCGACGCGCAGCCGAATTATTACCTGTTTTTCATCGTGCGAGCAGCATCGTTGATCAATGGCACGGGTGTCATCTCATTTCTCCTCCCGCAGGAATGGCTGTACCATAACAGAGCCGTCGCGTTTAGGAACTACTTGCTCGATCATTTTGGAAAGATCGAAGTGGTATTATTCAATCCCGAGGCCAAGCTCTTCAATACACCCGGCGCGAACGCCGGGACCACGTCTATGATCCTCACGTTGCATAAGCGCGGGAATGCGATGCTCTTGGTTCACTTCATGCCGGAAAAAAATAGCCAAGAGATCTTCTCGGCGATTGATCGGGACCCCGAATTCAAGACGATAGAAATTCCGTTTCAAAAACTTCAGGGCCACGCTCCTTGGATCTTCTTGGAACCTGGATTGGAGACCATCAAGGATGCCATTCTCCAGCGGGACGTCGTCTCATTCGATGATGAGCGATATTTCGATATCCATGGCGGGTTCCAGCCTCCGGTAGAAGTTGCGCGGCTCTTCGAGGTATCGAGCCTTGATCTTGCTAACCTCCTACCTTTGGAGCGGGATCACGTTTTTCCTCTCGTGCACGACGCCCGGGAGATCAAACAATACGTCATATCCCCCTCCGGCGATCGTTTTTGGATCGTTGCGAACAAGATTGGTTCCGAAAGGGAATTCGAAGCAAAATGTCCCACCTTGCATCGAATCTTGAACTCCCGGGTCGATACTAGCAAGCCTTCGTGGTGGTGCTTTCCAAATATCCGGAACCTTGACACCATTTTACAAGCCCGGGAAAAGATCCTTGCCCCGAGGACCTCGGCGGGGCCCTCCTTCGCGCTGGATTCACGCCATTCCGTTTTTAAAGGAACAAATTCTATGATCCTTTCAAAAAAGATTCCAATTCGATATGTCCTGGGCATATTGAATAGCAAATTATCCGCGTTCTGGTTAAATGCATTTGGTTTCCAGTACCATGGCGGGAAAACGAAAAAGCTCGAGCCATCGAAAGCCAGAAAGGCGCTGGTTCCCATTAAAATTCCGAGGAGCGAGGAGCAGCACGTCCTCATTGCCCTGGTAAACCATATTGTTGCGTTGACCGGTAACGGCCACGAACAAGACACCCGAAAGGTCGAAGCTATGCAAGCAAGGATCGACAGCGCAGTCTTTAAGTTGTACGGGATTACCAAGGATATGCAAAAAATGATCGATGAAAGCCTGTAAATATGAGGTGATGCGGTGGTCGGCAAGGGGGAAAAAAGCAGTCGAAAGCAAGATTCTGCCCTCCTCGCCTGGAACGGTAAATCCAGCAACAAAGCGGGCATCCCCATTTCATCGCTCCAGCTGGATAGCGTTTACCTACATGGCAACGCGGTGGATCCGGCTTCGCTTCCCCCGGAAAAACGCCCCCCGTGCAAGTTGATCAAGGGTGATAACATCGCGGTTATGAATCACCTTCTCAGCACGGGATGGAAGGAAAAAATAGACCTGATTTACATCGATCCACCCTTCTGGAGCGGCGAGGACTATTACACAAACGGAGAAGAAGCGCTTGCTTACAAGGATCGGTGGGAAGGTGGTATCGATTCATACTTGGCGATGATCTTTCCCCGGCTCCAGCTAATGCGAGATCTACTCGCGGAGACGGGTAGCATTTTCGTGCACGTGGATTGGCATGCGGGCCATTACATCAAGCTTTTGCTCGACGAGATTTTCGGCCGGGGCAATTTGCGGAACGAGATCGTCTGGTATTATGGCGGCCCGAGCCCCGTGAAGACATCATTTCCGAGGAAACATGATGTGATCTACTACTATGCCAAGGGCAAGGATTTCACGTTCTCCCCGCAATACGCGCCGATCAAGCAATATCTGCGCGATCGCGCCCGAACTGATCCGAACGGGCGCCTCTGGGTTGATCAAAACGTGGGAAAAATCACGGCACGCAAGTTCAACGAGCTCGCCTCTGAAGGACGCGTGTTCAAGACGAAGACGGGCCGGTATCGTCGCAAGCAGTTTCTCGATGAGATGAGCGGCGATATGATCGATGATGTGTGGGCAATTCCCATCATCAATTCCCAAGCAAACGAGCGCCTTGGGTATCCAACACAAAAACCGGAAGCACTGCTCCAGCGCGTCATAGCTTGTGCAACCAAGGAAGGTGACATCATCGCGGATTTCTTTTGTGGTTCTGGAACGTCGCTGATCGTCGCTGAATCGATGGGACGGCCATGGATTGGCGTCGATTCATCAGATGTTGCAATTTCGATTGCACGTGACCGATTGACTCGTGGCATTGAGGCAAGTTTCACTTTGGAAACAACTTAATAATACTGAAAGAAAACGATCTTCGAGAGTCATTGATCATAATGATCTGTGGAGTAAGGAACATAATATGTTGATACTGACTATTCTAGACCAGTTCTATGTAGAGAGCTTGCTCGTATCGTATTTCATCATCTTGATCTTGGGATTCGAATTATCCGTGTTTTTTATTTTTCAAAAGATGATGAGAAAAGACAGGAGTCCGGCGTGGATCCTCGCCTTTTCGCTCACTATGCTCTCCTTCAGCGTCGTATACCTGTTCCGTGCCATCCTTGATCTTGGTTATGGCGGAAACGTGACTATAGCAGATCTGATATCCCAGTTGGATATGATCGTTGTGTCGGTAGCCAGCATCGGGACCGGACTACTGCTGTTCGGGTTCTTCCGTGGCAACGGCCGGCGATCCAGCACCATGGGACTCGTTTTTATGATCTTGGGCATGATATCGACGGTCGTGAACGTGATTGGAACTTTAATGGGGTGGAGCATTCAAATCGGGCTGCTTTTTGCCGGCATTCCCCTACTCGTTCTGTTTATGTTTCCTATGTACCTTCTCGTGCAATTGGCCAAGCACGATGATTCTGGCCGGAAAAATCTGTTCTATTTCATCTTGATCGGCGTTTTTCTTAATGTTCTTGGTATGCTTTTCAATTTTCGGCTCGTGGAAGTCTCCATCTCTGCCGTGTTGGGCACCGAAGTTTACAGTTCCGTGAAACTTGCGGTCCTAGTAATCATCGTCATCGGTCTCACCATGGAGGCGTTGGGATTTTTCTATTTGCCCCCCGTAGACGACTTCTTCTGGAAAAACCATCTCGTTGCCCTCTACGTGCTTGATAAAACGTCGCGGTTTTCGCTCTTCAAAAAAGTCTTTGACATAAAAGCGATCGAAGCGCTGCCGTTTGGAAGGAAGGATGAGCAAGAAGGCGGTGCAAGCGAGACCGTTTTCATCAGCGGTATAGGCGGCATCACGGATATGCTCTCGGAAACTATGGAGACATCGGGGGAAAAAGTCGAATTCATCGATCAAGGCGTTGTGAAGCTGTTACTTGCTTACGAGGGTGATCTGATATTCATCCTCCTAGCGAAACAGAACGTACCCATCCTGAGCTGGAAGTTGAAGAGCTTCAAGGACACGTTTATGCTCTTCTACGGGGATATGGTCAAGCGCTTCGCGAAAAATCCGGAGAAGTTCCTGCCCGTGGACAAGATAGCGTCTCGTATTTTCGTTGACGTGACCCAGATAAAAAAGGAGGCCAAGAAAGCGTGATACTTGAATTCCCCTATACCTTACCGCTAGGGCTCCAGTGGCCGAACATTGATCCCCTCCGGATCGTGCTGTTGCTCATCGAAGTGGCATGCGTGATTTTCGGCATTCATCTGGCCTTCAAGTTTTTCAAGAATTATCGCACTATGCACGATAGCTTGCGCGGTTCTCGTATGCATGCCGCGTGGGGGTGGCTCTTTTTTACCTACGCCATCACGACCCTCATCTACATCATCGGCGATTATTATGCCCTAGACTCCACGACCCGTTATGGGCTACTCGAATTCGGGTACTTAAGTCTCGCGACTGGTGCATTGTTTTACATCTACAACATCGAAGGTGTCGGCATCATCAAGACAAGGCACGCCTTCACGATCATTTTCTCCGCGCTTTACGCCATCCTGGTCATTATGGTCGTGCTCTCCGTGCCGGTGCACATTGTGGAAGGCTCGTTGGTGCAATACTTCGCAATATCCTTCTGGATACCTATGATCATCTTGTTCTTCATCTACACAGCCAAGATCAACAAGCTAATCCAAGGAAAAATGAAACTTTATTCCACCCTTATGATTATCGGGCTTTTTATGTTCGTCTTCGGATTCATGGGGGCAACGGATTTCGCTATTAAAGGTCTTGGTATAGGTCTCTATATTCGGGTCATTGGAGACATTATGCAAATAACCGGGATTGGCATGATGGGCATGTTTTTCTCGATGCTTCCATCATGGCGCGAGATTGACTGGCGCGCTGCCCTCAAGACCTTGTTTGTCATATACAAGGGTGGCATCTGCATCTACCAGCAAGATTTCCAGAAGGAAGCGAAAGAGAGCGATGGTATGAGCAGCATGATGGTCGGTGGCGCGCTGGAAATGGTCAAGTCGGTGCTCCAGCAAGTCTTGCAAGCCGGAAGCTTGAAAGTGCTCGATTTCAAGGACAAGAAGCTCCTCCTGGAACAAGGCGAGCAAGTGCTGGTCGTCATGATCGCGGACACGGAGACGGACTCGCTGCGTTTCCTCTTACACGAGTTCGTCTTCAAGTTCGAGCGGTTCTACTACGATGTCTTGAAGGACTGGCAAGGTGATAGTTCTACGTTCGAACCGACGAAGGCCTTGGTCAAGGAGTTATTTGGGTGAACTACCCACGACTAAATTTCTGAAAATGTATCCCCCGATTCATCCCCTGATTAAAATTGGGGGCCTTCTCGGGTATTTTTTATAAAACGTTGTATTTTTAATCTCGTTCCTTTTTTTTGTAGATGCGGAAAAAACAGGAAGAAAAAACACGGTCCAAGAATGGTGTACATGATTCTTACAAGAGATGTAATTCTAGCCGCGATCAAAGCCGGTAAAATGGCGATCGATCCTTTTCATGAAGAAGCGCTGGAGAGCGCCTCTTACAATGTCACGTTGCATCACCAGATCCGAGTCTTCATGGAAGGATTGAACGAGATCGATGTTGCCACGGTCGCCAAGGACGCCAACTCGATTGCGGAGATCACGCGGGTCGTCGATATGCCCGCCGATGGCTACTATTTGCTCAAGCCAGGCGAATTGGTTCTTGGCATCACCGAAGAAATGATTCGCCTTCCACAAGACATTGCTGGCTGGATCAATGGACGTAGTCGTTATGCACGCATGGGCTTAATGATCCACATCACGGCGAGTTTTTTGCAGCCCGGCAGCAACAACCGGCAAGTTTTTGAGATTTACAATGCCAGTAGAAACGCGATCAAGTTACGGCCCGGCATCTCCATTGCCCAACTCGTTTTCGAGCGATGCGAGGGAAAGGCGCAATATCAAGGCGTCTTCAAGTCCCAGAAGGAAATATAGGGAATCAGCGAGTAACCTGGTGAATCTCTCGTGCTGGGAACCTTCACGCAAGGTGCTGAGTTATGAACTCCACGATTTTCCGATTCGCTTCCAGCGCTTCAGGAAAGTAGTTCAATCCCCCCGCTTGAAACACGTGAAATAACCCATCCCACGTTTGAAAGGTCACGTCCACGCCCTCCTTTTTTGCTTTTTCGACGAGCTGGCGCGAATCGTCGAAGAGCATCTCCATCGGTGTTGCCTGGAAGAGCAATGGTGGCAATCCGGCCATCTTAGCGAATACCGGGCTGATAGCCGGGTCCTTCGGGTCGATGCTTGGATCGGCAGTCTTGAACACGTGGTCAAGAAGGACGAAGGCACCACTAGTGCCGAATGTAGAATCGGTTGGCATGTTATCAAACATCGTTTTGCTGGAAAAGGTGAGATCGGTCATCGGCGAGAGGCAAAAGGCGCCGGCGGGTAGAGGACGGCCCTCGTCCCGCAATCTCGTGAGCAATCGCATGACCAGCAAGCCGCCCGCCGAGTCGCCTCCGACGATCACGTTTTTTGGGTCGATTCCAGTAGAGAGAAGCCACGTGTATGCGGCTAGCACATCATCGATGTGCGATGGATGCTTGTGTTCGGGATACAGGCGATAATCAACGCTGAGGACTCGCACTTTTGCGTTCAGGGCGAGATGAACGGTGAAGGCGCGGTAGTTCACGGCAGAATAGAAGAACAAACCTCCACCATGGATGTAGAACAAAACCTTGCCTTCTGTTGCGCCAGGAACGATCTGCCATTCAGCTTGTACATCCTTAGCGACGACATTTTCGAACCGGACGGCCTTTGGAATCTTGTATTTTCGCATCTCCACCCGGGAGATCTTGTCGGTCACGTACCGTTCCAAGTCAACGACGAGCTTCATCTCTTCCTGCGTGATCGGTATTCCTATCTTCTCTAGATCCATCGTGCGTGATTTATATGCAATATCGCCAGCTGTCGCTAATTTACTTGTTATATTCTTGAGCTTGGCAACGCTCAACCGCTTTTTGATGCAATAGATCAATGCCTGGTTCATAAAGCGTTTTCCATCCATTTTTATGAATTTTTGAACCGGGGGTAGAAATTTTGCTTCGTCAAGGACAACCATGAGTCTCTTCTCCATAGTAAGAATGGTGACTATTCGCATGCAGACTTTATATTATTGCATTTTTCGAGGGCATTTGCAATGCCCGGCACAGTGCCTGGGCACGGCGTGAAGCCGATCCGATCCGCCATTTCCGGCAAGCGATCGAGCAAGGTTTCCAGGATTAATCGCTTGCATTTCATTGGCGAGTTGCCGTCGCCATAATCATACGTATTATGCGTGAGAAAGCAAAGATGTTTTACCGGGGCATCCATCTTGCGTTGCCTTGCTAGCGAGTACGTGGCCGCATCGAACAGCTGGTCGATCGACGTCAACCGTTCGAGGCGCACGTCTCCATCCTTCGCAAGGAATCCGAGCCAGTTTTGTTTGCTGGTTACCGGAACCTCGATGAATTGGTTTTTGCCATCCGTCTTCGGTCCCGCGCGTTCGATGCGATGGGCAGCAGGTGGTGCGTGCTTCCAAAACGTGTGTAATCTCTTCGAATGCCGCCCCGGCAAGGTTGTACTCCCGCAATTGATTTCCAGGTCCATCAATGCCTCGTACAAGGATGGATTCGCGGAAAAATAACCGCCACGGAAGCATCGCGGGGGAAATCCCAGCGCATCGACAAACAGCTTTTTAGCTGCGGAAAGCCATTCGCGCTGCACGCCGGCGGGTTGCGCGCCGATCGGCAGCACGCGATCCAAAGTGTAATTACCATTCCACGAGTTCGCGTGAAAATGGAGCCCGATTTCATGTCCCCGGTGCGCGAGGTCAGTGAGCACAGTTGCAAGGTCTCGTGCCGCATCCGGCACGACGAAGAATGTTGCTCGATACCCGCGAGATTCCAGGAGATCTGAAAAACTGGTGATGGCCCGTTCCGAGTCCTTGATCGTCGCCGGGCCTCCTCCCGGGCTGAACGTGCGCTCCCGTTCCACGTCCATCGTGAAACACACGTGGAGTTTTTCCGCGACGTTGCCGGCCAGAGATCAAGCACCTCAGATACACATTGTCTTGCAAGCTTGAAAAGCAACGGCAACTCGGATAGCATTTGCTCAGCATGCAAATGAATGGGAAAAAGAAAATCTCTCAGGTATATATGCCGGGTTTTTCTTGCGCGCCTTGTTTTTGTGCGACCGGTTGCGAATCCGCGTTATTCGTGAGTTGCACGAAGGAATATATTGCATTCTTGAAATGAATGGCAAGGCTATGGATGGATTCCCGCATTTCGAGCAAGCAATCATTTTTTTGTTCCTTGGTGCACTTGGTGCATTCTTTATCGCAAGATTCCAGTATGTTGATGATTTTTTCGATATCGAGCAAGTTCTCGAGCCATAAAATCTTGAATTCTTCGGTCATGTCGTTTCACTCGTCGCCTGCGATGGAAAAAGACAAGGATTCGGAGCGATGGATTCCCGGGCGCCATTCCTTGTTCTTTCGAGGATCATGTCTGGATGCATAATGCCATACAGCACATGTATATGGGCAAAGACATACATTTATAGTTATGCTAAGTTGCTAAAATTAACAAGAACCATCCAGGATCCAAAACGGCCTCGATTCGGGCTTTTATCTTACCTTTTTTGCGCCCATTTGCAAACGGAACCGATAAAATCATCCTTTTTACTGTTACCTCGTTATGAATACAGTTAATCATTAGAACCTTGTTAAACCGCGAGGGTTTATATAGGTGGAGTTGCACTTGAAGCAAGCCTATGAATGCAAACGAGGAGGATGAACAACAATGATTGTTCATGCAAAGACCGTAACGATGTTCACGAAACTCGTGAAGGAAAACCCGAAAGTCATCGTCGATTTTTGGGCCGATTGGTGCGGGCCATGCCACATGATGGGTGCACTGTTGGAAAAACTGGATAATGAACATCCCGGGGCACTCGCAATCGTCAAGATTAATGTCGATCAGCGAGAGCTCATGCAATCCATCGCGAAAAAGTACCCGTTCGCGACCCACGTGCCCGCCATCCCGACCCTGGTTTTCATGAAGGACGGGAAAGCGCTAGATCACGTTATCCGCGAGGGGAGTGACAAGGAAGAGAAAGCGGACGACGCGGATGGAGACGACGAGGTCGAGGAAGTAGAGGAAGAGGACGATGAAAAACCAGGTCCCGGCCAGATCGTCGGCACGCGGAATGCGGTAATGCTCGTAACCATCTTGGAAAATGAAGGATTTCTTTGAAATCTGAAATTTCACTCTTTTTTTAATATTTTAACGTTCGCTTGCGTTCTTGATAACGTTAATAGTCACGGGAACAATACCTCCTTGAACGGACGTGAACGTGAAATCGAACCTCGATCCGATGGCCACGCAAGACATTTCCACATCGATGGCCGAGGCTGCGTCAAGAATCAAGGACATGCTCGTTACGAGACAACTTTGCTCCCTCGGGAGTGATCAAGCAGGAGGGCTCGTTGCCACCGGCGATCAAGAAAGAAGTGTTCCTTCTGACCGGGATGATCTGGCGGATGCCATGGCCCAGGTGCTCGTGTTCGGCTTGTTCATCACGAGGTTCTTTCACGATCCGGGCGAAGACGTTCATGAATATGTCACCCGCACGCTCCGCTTGATCCATTCCTTCGGGTTCCCGGGACTTGTTTTTAAAAATGGCGAACGTCTTGAAACACTCGTGGATAGCCTGGAACGATCGGAACCAGTATTGAACTTCGTGACATTGCTGAAAAACGCGGACATCACCTGGTTCATCTCCAGGAACGATCACGATGTGGCAGCTCGTGACCCGATGATCCACCTTTACGAGCAATTTCTCCAGCACTACGATCCCGTTCGCAAGAAGCATCGGGGCGTGTTCTATACCCCTGATCCGGTAGTTTCATTTATCATCCGTTCGATCGATATCTTGCTCCGCACCGACTTTAAACTGGCCGGAGGCCTCGCCAACGGGACTCGCGAAGCAGGTATCGATGATCGCGGCAAGAATAGTAAAAACACAGGGAATCAATTTCTCGTCCAGGTGCTAGATCCCGCTGCGGGAACCGGAACCTTTTTAACACACGTGATCGAGCACGTGAAGAAATCCTTGGTTGCCACGGCGTTGAAACCCGGGCAGGGCGATCAGGTCGTGGATCGAGGGGAAATGATCAAGGACGAAGTCCTCCCGCGTCTCCTGGGCTTTGAATTGATGGCCGTCCCGTGTATGCTTGCTATGTTAAAGATGCACATGCTGGCCAACGAGCCCGGGGACGTGGCATCGGGCATGCATTTTCCCGGGAACGTCATCGTCGCCGACGCGCTAGAGGCAGGATTGAAATTAAGCCGCAACATATCCGTCGTCGTGGGAAACCCGCCATATGCGCGGGGATCCCAAAATAAAAACACCAGCATCGAGCCTCTCTTGAAGGATTACAAGGACCTGGTAAAATCAGACAAAAATATACAAGCCTTGTCGGACGATTACGTGAAATTCATCCGGCTCGCCCAAGCAATCGTTGACAAGAATGGCTGGGGCATCGTCGGCATGATCACAAACCACACGTTCATCAAGGGGCCGATTTTCCGAGGGATGCGGCGATCGTTGGCTGGCTCCTTCCAAAAGATTTACATCCTCGATTTACACGGTAATACCAAGATCCAGGAAGACATTCCTGAAGGCATGACCGATCAAAACGTGTTTCCCATCCAGCAGGGTGTCTGTATTATGTTCCTAGTGAAATCGAGAGATCCCGCGGGTGAGGATACGACGATTTATCACCTCGACCTGTTTGGCTCGCGGGCAGAAAAGTTCACGTGGCTCGGCGAGCACGACGTATCTAACATGTCGTGGACTGTAAAGATCAATCCCTCATCTCCGGATTACGCGTTTGTCCCCGGTACGATGGATGCCCGGGTTCATGACGAATACAATACCTTTTTGCCCCTGGATAAAATATTCCCGTATCACAACGTCGGCGGGAAGCCCGGGGACGACAATCTATTCATCGCGCTTGATAAAAAGACGGTTCTCAAGCAGATCGACGACTTTCTCTCTCAAGCCCGTGGAAACAGTGATCCCGGGAACTTGACCGAGGCAAAACGGAAGTTACTCGCTCTTTCGGGAAAATTCACCGTGAACGAAGCGAACGTGATCGAGTACACCTATCGCCCGTTCGACAAGCGATTCGCATACTATGACGCCCAAGCCTGGACACGTGCCGTGACGAGAATCAAGAAACAATGCAGCGGAAATAACTTGATTTTGCTTTCGACAAAGCTCGTGAAGGACAGGACTTTTAACCACGCGTTCGTGTCGACCGGTTACACGGACGTCATTTTTCTTTCCAACACGAGTTCGACGAACTGCTACCTCTTCCCCGTGCTGCTCGTGAACCCGGACCGGACAACCACGTGGAACGTGGCCACCGAATACCTGTCATACCTCGATCGCATGGGTGCAACGGCGAGACACGATGATCTCCCGGGCGTGATCGGGTACATCTACGCCGTGCTATTTTCATCCCGATACAAGACATTGTACAAGGCTTGCTTGAAGCAAGGCACCCCCCGTATCCCGCTCACGAATGATAAAACATTGTTCTCGGAGCTGCACGCGCTTGGAAAAAACCTGGTGCTGTCGCACTTGCTTGCTGACCACATTCTTGGCACGCAGCGAACCTGCACATTCCATGCCGCGGGCGACTGCATGATCAAGAAGGCCAAGGGCGAGCGGCTTCGCCAAGGTCGGTTCTACATCAATGAACTGGATTATTTCGATGGCCTGTCCGATGACGTGCTCGCGTTCCAGGTGGGAAAATATCGTGTCGTGAACAAGTGGATCGATGACCGCATCGGGCACATTCTGGATGCCAGCAACGCGGTTCTTTTCACGAAGATGGTCGATGCGATCAAGCTAACCTTGGTCGAGATTCGAAACATCGACGATTGCATCGCATCTCATGGCGGGTTTATGAAAAAACAAGAAAAATAAGATACCACGTTTACCGGATGTAGTTCAACCGGTCTTGCTTGAACTTTTCTGATTCGGCGATGACGCTGTCGATTTCAGCGAGGATACCATTTAATATCTTGAAAATGTCATCCCGGGTGATGAAATCCCTGCCCGCCCGCAAGCCAGAAATCCCGGCTTCCATTATTAATGCCTCGATATCGGCACCGGTGAAACCATCCATTGCTTCACCGATCTCGGTGATGAGAGCCTTCTGATCGATTGCCGGGTCCAAGTTCTTGCCGCGGAGATGGACGGCAACGATTTTTTCCCTGGACGCCTTGTCGGGTATTGGCACGTGGATGATGCGATCAATCCTCCCTTTGCGCAGGATCGCCGGGTCAATTAAGTCGGGACGGTTGGTCGTGGCGATCAAGACCACGCCATCGTTATGCTCGATACCATCCATTTCCGTGAGCAATTGCGTCACCATGCGTTCCGATTCGCGGTCAGACTCGGAGCCATCATTTCCTTGGCGTGCAGGAGCAATTGAATCGAACTCATCAAAGAATATGATGCACGGCGCAGCTTGCCTGGCTGTAGCGAACAATTCTCGCACGTGCTTCTCCGAGTCCCCGAGCCATTTTGACACGAGTTCGGGACCCTTGACGGCGATGAAATTGCACTTTCCCTCGTTCGCTGCTGCCTTGGCCAAGAGCGTCTTGCCTGAGCCTGGTGGGCCGTATAGCAAGATACCGCGCGGCATGCGGATGCCCATTTTCTTGATGGCATCCCGTTTCGTCGTGTGCCAGCTAACGGCCTCTACGATCTGTTGCTTCACGTCCTCGAGCCCGCCCACGTCGTCCCACGTAACCATCGGGACCTCGACCCGGACGCCTCGTAATGTCGACGGGTTTACCATCTTCTTTGCTTCTATGAAATCCTCCCGTGACAGCACGAGATTCTCGAGGAAAGCCTCAGGAATGACGACATTGCAGTCCTTCGGGAGCCACGCGTCGTTTTTTCGCAAGTTTACGTTGATCGCTTCCCGAACCAACCCGGCAAGGTCTGCACCTGAATAGCCGTAAGTGATGCGGGCTAGTTCATCGAGGTCCACCTTCGTGACGACATCTGCCGTCTTGCCCGCTTTCT
>JAUQYW010000638.1 GCA_030587525.1 Candidatus Sigynarchaeota archaeon
ACCGGGACCTTGTTTTTGATCTGGAACACGACCCGGATCGCGAGCTATGCCTCTTGGTCGGCACTGGTTGGCACCGGCACCATGCTCTCCGGCGTGATGGGCAATTTCGGCGGTTATAACCTGTCGGCAGGCTTGTCAGAAGCATATCCAAATGGAAAGAAGAAGCTTTCCGAGTTTTACATCGCGTATTCCATGCGCTGGAGACTGTTTTTTCTCTCCGTGTTCGCCGTCAGTTTATTTGCCGTGTTTCCGTTCTTCGATGCCGTCATCCGCCGGATACCGGGCCTGGAATATTGGGTTCCAGCGCTTGTGTTTTTCATCCCCGGAATTTTCCGGCGACTATGCGATCCCCTGATATGGCTTCCCGACCAGGTGATCCTCGGCACCTTCCATATCAAGGCTTGGGTCATCCTCCGCATCTGCGAGGAGTGTTTCAAGATATTTTGCATGTGGCTCTGGTTATTCGTCTATAACATTCAGGATAAGGGTATTTCAGGTATCACGTTCTTGATCGTGTTCGATCAATGTATTCCATGGACAGTCAAGTCAATCGTGGGCATTATTTACTCGAATTACAAGATTTGCAAGGTCAGGGTCTACTGGATGAGCAGCGTCATCATCCCCGTCACATCCTCCCTTCCAATCTTCGTGCTCTCGTGGGCATGGTGGAATTTTGCATTTTGGCCACTCATGAATTCTGCAGGCGTTTACATCGCTGCCACGGTATCCATTCTCATGGCCTTCACGGTCATGTTTTTCCTCATCTTCTTCCCGCTCACGGCGCTGCTCGGTGGATGGGACGATTACAGCCTCTTCATGTTCAAGAAAGCCATCCAGTTAAGCGGCCCAAGCAAGCCCGTGCTCAAATTAATAGAGCGGGAGGTCGATTTTTGCATCAAGATCAGCAGGAGGCTGAAATTGCATGGCCGATGGCCTATTCCGTATCAAGAAGCACACAAGGAAATGGAAGAATTGACGGTTATGAAGAAAGAAGGAAAGATGACGATCTTGAAATGATTTCTAACGAGCTTTTTCGATTTCTCTGGAATTTTATAAAAAAATGACTTTAGTCGTGAGTAGTTCACTCGAATTCTGTCTTGACGGACACGTAATTTTCGTACTGCTTGAACCCGGCGGGGCCATAATAGCGCTTGAGCAAATCCTGGCTCGTCCAGTCGATCAGCACGCGTTTCACGCCTTTACGCTTCAGGTTGAGCAGCGCATAGTGCAAGAGCATAGCGCCGAGCCCGCGGCTGCCCCGCAATTCCCGGGCGATGCCGATCGGTCCCAGACCGCCGAACTGCGTGTCCCCCCGGGATTGTACGATCGTCGGCGAGCCTAGCGCGAAACTGGCCTGGGATGCAGTCGCGGCAAACCCGACTATATCCACGGCTTTGCCTTTCTTGCGCACGAGCAGCTGCAGCTCGTCGGGCGCTGCTCGCGGCTCGTTCGCGTAAGCCGCTACGCGCCAATACCACCGCCCCTTGAACTGCTCGTTCATGAACGCCAGCACCTTTCCTTTGAGCGCGGGCCTAAATCCCACCACGTCGAAGCCGTCGGCTTTGTTGTTCTTGATCTTTTCGCATAGCTTGGGATTATCCCTTGGAAACTCCTCGTAAGCGCTGATATCGCCGATGATGTCGATGGCCATCTCGAAACCGCGATTATATCCGCACTTGTCAAAGAACTCCAGCGTGTCCTCGATGGATCCTGGCACGCCGGGCAAGAAGTGGCGGCCAGGCTCGCGGCCGATGCTCACCATACCCGCTTCGTGCTTCCGGAAGAACGCTTCGATGGCTTTCATCAATTTCTTGCCGATGCCCTTTCGCTGGAAGTCCGGTTTAACGCCAATCATGCCAACGCCCATCGTTCCATCCCTCCGCCACTGGGTCGCATCGTCATCGGCCATGTCATGGTTCGGGATCAGCCAGCGCTTCCCGATCACGAAGCCGTGGAGATCACCGGTTCCTGAAAATGCTCCGAGGCAACCCTCAGGATCGAAGTTTGGATCGAGGGAAAGATACCCGTTCAGCCGCTCTGGAGACATCGTGAAAGAGGCTGGCAAGGCGGCGTTCCACGTTGCCACGAGCACATCGAGTTCTGTGGGTAACTGTATCGGGCGGATCGTGTACTCTTCATCAACCATAAGTGGAGCACGGGACCGGGTTCATTTAAAACACCATGTGGCAGCCCGAGAAAACGATGCCGAAACGTTTTCAAGGAGTTGAGAACAAGATCTGCACATGGCAAATACCGAACTCGTGATCTCGAATCGGTACGCGTCGATCACGTTCCAACCCGGCAACGACGCCGTTTCAATTATCTTCCAGTCGACCAAGGCAACGATCAAGTGGCTTCTTGGCACGAACCAGCAAGACGCAACAATCGCAAGCATCGAGACCCAGCTCGGAAAGGGACAAGCGATAAAACTCACCCGTGCCGACGACAGCATTGATTACATGATCCTCCATGATGAAATTCCATTCGTGTGCGTGCGGCGCGATTATTCGAACCCGACCAACTTGCCCGCCAATATCGTGGACGCGGATGTAGCCAAGCTGCACGTGGAGCCGTCCATACCGTTTGCTGTCATAAAATCGCTGGGTTGCGATGGCCTCGTGCAGGGAATGGCCGTACACACGAGTTACACATTCATGACCATCGTAGAACCAAAGACGATGGTTGGCATCGTGGCCGGATGGATATCCCAGGAAATATGCAGTGGCACAGTCGTGTATCGTGATATCCAGGCCTCATCCTTCGAGCTACTTGGTCGCTGCGAGTTCGGGAGCCTCCGTGTCGATTCCGGCGAAACGCGTCGTGGAGACTTGTTCGGGTTCGGGTGGTTCGCCAACTGCTTCGACGGTTTGGATGCATACGCAAGTGCCATCACCCGATATCATGACATCAAGTTGCAGCCGATCAAGGGTGGCTATTGCACGTGGTACGCAGGCATGCACAACGGCGCAGCAGACGAAGCAAGCATCGCAGAACTAGCAGAATTCTGCAGCAAGGAGCTCGTGAAATACGGCTTCGAGATGATCCAGATCGACGACAAATGGCAAGCAGGTCCAGAGCGCAAGGATGGCCCGCGTGGCGATTTCACCACGCACGACTCAAAAGGACCTTACCCGAGCGGTATGAAATACATCGCGGCCAAAATCACGACCCGAGACATGAAGGCCGGCCTGTGGTTAATGCCTTTCGCTTGGCATCCTGATATTGATGCTATGAAAGGCCATCAAGACTGGTACGTGCGGCGGAAGTCAGACAACTCGATCTACACTGTAGGTTGGGCAGGCGCGTGCCTCGACATGACGCACCCGGCAGCCCGGGCGCACGTGGGCGCAACCGTGAAGCGTATCACGGATGATTGGGGCTATCGATATCTCAAGATGGATGCAATGTGGACCGGCTTGGCGGTCAAGCTCGTTTATTCGCAAGACCCGGTTTACACGCCGGACGGTTTCGGCGATGCTTTGTTCTACGATCCGCATATGACCAACACGGAAGCATATCGGGCGGGGATGCACGAGATACGAAAATCCGTAGCACCAGGAACCTTCTTGCTCGGGTGCACGATCGCTCAAAATTTGCGGTCGCTCGGAGCAGCGATGGGGCTCGTTGATGCGATGCGGATCGGTCGAGACATCGGGCCTTGGTGGCCGTTCATTATCAAAGATGCAGAAATGGGTGGGCGGCTATACTTTCTCAACGGGAAGGTCTGGTGGAACGATCCGGATTGCCTCATGCTGCGAAAACCGCTCACGCTTGGGATGGCTCGCGCGTGGGGCAGCTGGGTCGCGGTGAGCGGGCAGCTCAATATCGTGAGTGAATGGCTCCCGGCCATGGATGCAGAGCGTCTCGATGTCGTGAAGCGTACGTTCCCCATGATAGGCATATCAGGCCGGCCTCTCGACTTGTTCACGCAAGATCCTGCCAGAATCTGGCACCTGGCGGATACGAGAGGCAAGGAACACGCGCGGCGAGATGTTATTGCAATATTCAACTGGTGCAAGCCGCTTGGCGAGATGATAACCCTGGATCTATTGTCCCTTGGCATCCCAGCTGGTGTTGGTGCATCGAACGATTTCGTCGGATTTTCTTTCTGGGATAAAAAGGTTCTCAAAATATCCAAACAAAAACTCGTCATATTTGTCCCGTTCGGTTCATGCAAGGTCATCAGCATTCGTCGATGTACCGACCATCCCCAAGTCATCAGCACATCCCGCCACGTCACGCAAGGCATCCTGGAATTGACGGGAGAAAAATGGGATGGCAAGGCCTTAATTGGTACGAGCGAGATTGTTGGTGGCGATCCCTACGTGCTGTATATCAACGTACCGCGAGGATATTCGCTCGTGAACGTGGAAGGCTCATCGCGATCAGGAAAAGAGGCTCCCAAAATCAAGCAACTGAAAGGAAAAGATTGCGTGCAAGTTCAATTCCTGTCCAGCATGAATTGCATCATCGAATGGAAAATGGAGTTTTCACGAAAGCCTTAGTGTTGTGCCAGAGCCACAGCTTTTTTCCTCAACGGAATAACACGAGACAGTTCCTGCCTCGCGATCATACCTATTTCGATAACCTCATCAAGAAGTTTTCCATCGAGTTCCGGGTACTCGCGAAGGATTTCTTTGGCTGGCATATTCAAGGCAACCAGCTCGAAGATTGATTCCACCGGGATGCGTGTGCCCTTGATGACGGGTGTTCCACCAAGGACGGTCGGGTTGCTTTCAATGATGCACGGCATAGTCTCACCATTTTCGTAAGGGTCGTTTATCTCATGTGACTCTTTGAAAATTGCGACCAAAGAAGATGAAACCGCGGTTTTTGTTGTTGACCGGAAGGCCTATACATCATAGAACCGCAAAAAATCAAGCAGGATTGGCAGTCTTTTCACGCGTGCTTCGTATTTATAGGAAGGGTAAAAATGAACGTGCTACCCTTCTTTCGTCCTTCAGATTCTGCCCAGATCTTGCCGCCGTGCCGTTCGATGATTTCCTGGGAAAGATATAACCCGAGTCCTGAGCCTTGGATGTTGATCTCGACATCGAGGTCGTGCCGCTCGATCTTCCCAAATTTCGTGAATAACTGGGGCATTTCCTCGGACGTGATGCCGATGCCGTTGTCAATGACCTCGACACGAACTGCATCGTCATAGCGGGAAGCTTTCACGCGGACGGAACCGTTTTGCGGCGTGTTTTTTATCGCGTTGGTGATTAAATTGACGAGAACTTGCTCTATATGCACTTTATCGAAGTTCACGATCAATGTTTCTGGAAATTGCGTGTCGATCTTTTGCTTGCGCTGGTTGGCTTGGTAAGATGTTATCTTGACGGCCTCTTGAAGGACGGGGACGAGATCATCTTGCTGGCTTTTCACGTTTAGGTTTCCGGATTCGATCCGCGAGAAATCGAGGAGGTTCTCGATTATCTCTTTCAACCGTGTCGAGCCACCCTGGATAAGATTGACGAGCTTTCGTGCAGTATTATCATCGAGAGCATCGTAATTCTCAGCAAGAAATTGCGATGCACCATCGATGCTTGCTAATGGCGTCTTGAGCTCGTGCGTGGCATTAATGACAAAATATTTGCGGAGATCATCAAGATTTTTCAGCCTTTTATTCTCTTCTTCGAGCATCGACTGCAGTTTTTTCCGTTCCGTGATATTTGTGCCGATGACTTGCAAAACAGGGCCATCCGGGAGGTTGAGAACACTTCCCATGAGACTGACCCAGAAACTCCGGCCATCCTTGTTGATAATCTCGACGTCGATCGGGGCTTCCAGCATGCCATTCGATGACTGCTGGATCTTCTGGTAATTTTCGAGGATGACCTTTAACGATGCGGGGGTGAGGAAGGGAAGATCCACGAAACGCTTCCCAACGATCTCCTTCCTATCATAGCCCGAGAGATATTGCGTCCAGATATTGCATTCCGTGATGACGCCCTTGTTATCGATCAAGAGGATCGCGTTCGGACTGCTCTCGAACAAGTGCCGGAAGATTTTTTCCGAACGAGCGAGTCGCGCTTCTGCGGTTTTGTCAATTACCATACTTTCAACCACCTCCCGTATCTTTCAGGATCCATAGGAATTTTGAAAAACAAGGTTGCGGTGCTTAAAATCCCGGACAAACGGGGAATTTGTTGTAACAACCGCCAGATGACTAACTAGTTAGCCGCTCGACGAGCCACGCCTTGTATCGATCGAAATCCTTCCACGACAGCGCGCACCGGCACGCCTTGCCATCCCCTCTGATCTTCATGAATCCCTTCTTGTTCACGATGATGTTTAACTGCGCCATGTTGACAAGATCCTCGGAAATCGCCAGGTAGACAGCAACCGTGTCAAAAAGCACGGAGGTTTCGTCCGGTTTTGTCGTGTAGCCCCTTGCAAAGTTCCAAGTCTCGTAATTTTCCACGATGGCTTGCGCGATGGCATCGTTCGAGTCAAGTATCGACTTGTAATGCTCACCGGCGAGGATGACGTTCCCACATGTGTCGAGGGGCGTCAAGGTGATGTCCCACGGAGCAGCAAGCACATGCTGGCAGGCGCTCGCGTCGCGGGCCACGTTGTACTCGGCGGCTGGAGTCGAATTTTCCCCATAGCCGACGTGAATGCTTCCCAGCATAGCAACGATCCGGGCTTTCGATGCAATCCTGGACTCTTTTGCAAGAGCGAGTGCAATGTTGGTCAATGGACCGATCGTGATTATGGTGACCGGTCCCGCAGAGTTCATAACCGTCTGGATTAACGCATCGATGCCATCCGCGTGAATCTTGCCGGGATACCTAGAAAGGTCGTAATCTATGACCCATGGCCCCTGCGGGCCGAGATCTTCAGACTCCCGCGGGCCGATCCCGATGGGAATGTCTGACTTGCCGGCGATCTCCAGCATTCTTGCAACGATCTTTGCCCGGTAGGGTGTGTCGTCCGTACAAGTCGTCACTAGCTTTAAATCGAGCTCCGGCGACTTGAGCAGCAAGCCCAGCGCCCAGGTATCGTCGATGTCAGATCCAATGTCGGTATCGAGGATGACGGGAGTTTTGGTCATGATTACGTTCATCTTGCCTACGAACTAAAAAAAGCTGAACGCCAAAGGTGCTACTATTCCACGCCCTTGAATCTAGAGTGGCCACTAAACGATTTTAAAGCACCAGCGAGATGCTTTAAACCAGTGATGTTGCTCATGGTAACGGAAAAAGAACGCAATGTCGTCCTTCCGGAAAAGCAATTCGGCGAGAAGTTCTACATCGAAGAAAACCCCCAGATAGATTATGCCCACGCATCGGTCGAGGCTCACGAGGCCTTCCGCGATATGAAGTTCTGCGTGCGCATTCACTGGGGCTTGTATTCCATTCTAGAATTGAACGGCGAATCGTGGCCGTATCTCAAGATGAAGCACGAGGAGCGCCAAAAATATCAAGAAATGTACAAGATATGGAACCCCGCCGGGT
>JAUQYW010000667.1 GCA_030587525.1 Candidatus Sigynarchaeota archaeon
ATTTCCCCGCGAAATCAAGGCCCGAGAACAGGATTTTCCATGCTTCCCGGGGCTTCGATTCTTGCGCCTTCATGGATTCGAGCAGGTCGGGCGCGAGCTCCTCGTCGCTTTCCAGTCCTGGGATTTGCTCGTCCTTGGCCATCGCGGGCTCGGGTGCCTTGGGCTTCGCTGCAGCCGCAGCGGGTTTTTGTTCCTTCGCAGGTTTCTTCTTCAAGAGCTTCTTGGGCTTCTTTTCCGCCTTCGGCTTTTCGGCAGTCTCGTCCTGGATGATCGCTTCAACGCTGACGCGTTCCCCTTCCGTTTTTTCCTTCCCTTTTGTCTCGGGGATCGCCTTCGATGGAGCTTCTTTCGCAGAAACCGGTTTCGCGGCAACCGGCTTAGCCGGTTCTTCTGCTTTTGCTGCAGCTGGAGGCGCTTCAGCTTCCTTAGGAGGTTCCTTCACGTCAGCTGGTACTTTCTCTTCCTTTTTAGCAGGTTCTTCTTGCTTGAGATCAGGCGCCTTTAAATCGATCTTGTCGTCCTCGGGAACCTTCAAATCAAGCTTATCCTTGTCGCCGACTGGTACTTCGGTTGCCTCCTTTAACTCGATCTGATCTGCGTCATCCATAATCTCCGCGGTTGAAACTTTCTTTGCCTTCTTTCCCACTTTCTTCACTTCTCGCGCGAGCTAATTGAATGCCAATTTGAGATTTATCTACAACAACTTATTTGTTAAAGAGTTTAAATCACTTTGTGTTAACCTTCTCGCCATAGGATTAAGATTGTTCAGAAGGTCGTGACCGAAAAAATAGGATAAGAACCATACCATGCACGGTTATTTTCTCGTCACCACGATTTCGCATTCCCCATCATGCTTTGAACGAATGCACAGCAATTGTTCATCGATGGTGATCTCCACGCCATCGAGCGAAGCAGTGGCATCGAATCCTCCTGGATATTGGATCCTGGGAATGTAAATAATGGTCGGATCGGTGATTGAGGCAGATACCAAGTATCTGAAGGAGAATCTGCTCTTTTCCATGTCAAAAGACGTGGCGAGCGGTGTTCCGGCACAGTAAACGAAATGCGGGCGGCAAAAGCCAGAGATGGCTCGACCTCCGCTATTGATGTCCTCCGGATCGTGACGCTGGCTGGTGCTATATATCGACATGTCTTCCAGGTTCCAACCATCACCGAATTCATTCGTATTGTTCGTCGTGTAGTTCCATTGAAGGCTGGAAAGCAGGTTTGCATCCACGGCATCATAATACAAGGAGAGGCATTCCACGTGTTTGTCCCAGGCCTTATCGCCTTCGGTCTTGCATTTTCCAAATGCTTCTTTATTGTTGAGATCGTATGGCAAGCCGAATTCGGCGAGGATCATGGGCATGCTTTCCTTGATCGATTTCGCGGTGTTCTTGATCGTGGCGAGATGTCGCACGAACATTCCTGCAATGTTTCCCTTTCCCAATATAGGCCGGTTGGTCATCATATCGAAACTCGCCATGAGCATGGGCTTTTTCATGCCCAGCGTCGCGGAATCATACCAGTGCGGTGCAAACACGAGGTTCTTCAAGTCTGGCGGGAGCGAGAAATTCAAGGTCTCCCCCTTGAGCATCTTCTCCGGAGATCCCTCGAAAAATATCATTGCCCTTGGCATGATGCTCTGGATTTCCCTCGCAAACTTGGCGATGAAGGGTGACAAGTAATCGTGGTAAAAATCCACGGGTTTGCCTTTCACGGTAACGAAGTGATCATTTTTCTTGATGATAGCTTGCCCGCTTGTATCAACGGCCCAGATCCCTTCTTTTTGCCAGATATCGGCCTTTCCCGGGAGCCAGGTGCTGAGCCCGCCCTTGTTCAACTCGTCCTTGCGCGTTTCCTTGATGCCGAACTTCTTGATCTCGCGGTACCCGACGGTTCGGGGGATGCCTGAAGCCGTGACCATTGCATCGAGCGGTGTGAATGTATAGCCAAGGGTCTCGTTCAAGCCCTTGAAATTGCTACCATCCATTTTTATCTCGATCCAGCCTTGGGGAGGTTCGTTGGACGGGCAGAAACCGAGAATGCCCGCGTTGTCCTTGACCAGGTTTGCGACCTGCTTAACCGCGTTGATGTAATGCTGCTGCAAATAGTCTTGCACGGGTATGCCGTCCACCTTGCATGAAGGAGCGAAGTCCTTGCTCCCGAAGAATAGCGTCCACATTGTGCAACAAGCGAATCGGATCGTGTTTTCCGACCAGTAGAGCGGTGGATATGCCGCCGGGTTCGCCGGATCGTGCCGGTATTGCATGACGAGCGCCGCCTCGGTCGCATCAAACTTCGTGAAATCGAGGCCGACCTTTTCGAATGTCCAACCGGGCGCGCCATCACCACCAGACATGCGCGCCCACACGTCCTGGTGCGCATCGATGAACGTGTAAAAGCCGTAATCCGTGCCGATCTTGAGGAGCTCGGCAATGTAATCGAGATACTCAGTATCGTATTTTCCCGGCCCCGCGTGCTCGATCGCCTCCCAGCTCACGAGAAACCGGAGCGCGTTGAAGCCCCAATGTTTCAAGCGGGAAAAATGCTCCTGGGCATCTTCCAGGGGGAAGGGATGGCCGCAGTAAGAAACATCGCGGTGATCGCGAAAATCGGTCTTCACGTGGGTCGGCAAAAGCGGTTTTGCCGGATACTTGCAGTTAGCGCCGACGTTCACGCCGCGCAGCAAGACGGTTCGGCCGGCATCATCCACGAACCATCCGTTCTTGATGGAAATCGTCATTCTTCCCTTACCACTTCATGGATTGGTAATTCTTCAAGACCACGTCCTCCAAGCCTTGTAGCAGCTGTTTGGTTCCCTTGCTCGCGGCCATGCTCTTCAACTCATCCATCTTGGCAGGAGCACCTTTCTTGGCGGATAAGTAACCGAGAAGCACGCCGGCCACGGCCTCCTTCGCTTGTTCTGGCGTGAACTCTGGCTTCGTGTCGTTCAGCACACATTCGGCAAAATGCGTGTCCTCGTGGAAGGCCGAAATCATGTAGTACTTCGGGTACGCCCCGTGCTCCATGCCCACCTCGTAATACTCGCCTTTCTTCACGGCGTCGGGATGCTTGGAGAACACCTTCAACGGCTTGTCCCACGAGTGGTCTTCGAGGATGTGGCCCTTGGTGCCAACCAGCTCCGAGTTGTTGTTCAAGGGATGGGATGCGGTCGACGACACCGCGATCTCGATCATGGCCCCGCTCTTGTACCGCACGAGCATGAAGGCGTTATCCTCGCCCTTGTTCGGCGGGGAATTGACCGCCTTCCCGAGCCATGCCTGGCCGCTCTCTATCTCGCCAAGGAGCCAGTTGAAAAGCCCGAACTTGTGCACGCCCTGGTCCATGAGCACACCGCCACCGCCCTTGTCATACGTGAATTGCCAGTTTAAAGGATCCGTGAAATGCTTGAGCGGGACGAAAGCGCCCTCGTACGTACGCCCTAGATACACGCTGCCGATGATGTCAGCATCGATGAGCC
>JAUQYW010000703.1 GCA_030587525.1 Candidatus Sigynarchaeota archaeon
AGTTAAAAGTTATAATGTCTATATTATATTTAATTATCATTATCGTGGTCATCCTATGGCTGCTGCTGAAATGCCAACTTTTGAGATGGACTTGGATAGATTACCCGCGACATTTTGCGACATCCTCGGCGTACCCGTGCCAAAAGATATCCCGGCACCAATGACGGAATTATCGACCAAGTTCAAGTCGGAGCGCATCGTTTTCGCATTGTTCGACAATCTCGGGCTGTTCGAGCTGTCGCAGTACAAGCCCCAGTTCCTGATCGAGTTTTCCAACGCGCTCGCCCTCCTCAACACGAAAAACCCCTACACGCTGGGCGTTATGCACCAGATCATCTATGGTGGGCTCTTGCCGAAGATCGGCCATCCCTACAATCCCGGGGGCTTCCATTTTCTCAAGTATTTGAACGATAACGGCCACAAGACGACGATGATCGGTCGACCCAAGGATTTGCGGCGATATTCGGGCAACACGGAGGAACGGGTGAAGGACAGCGATATGGCGACGTGGGTCGAGGCTGCGCGGGTCATCAACACCTATAGCTTCTCGTGGTTACATTTCCTCGATTTCGAGGGCTTGGCCGAGCAAGCAAAGCAGCGGGGCCAAAATCTCGACGATCTCGTGAAACGTCTCCTTCTCAGGACCGACAAGTGGATGCTGTCGATGCAAAAGCAATTGCGGCAGAACACGTTGCTCGTGATCTGCGGCGACCACGGCAGGTTCAAGCTGGACTTCTCAAGCCAGGATAAGACCACGCAGATGCGAGCCGCGAGCGTTCCGGTTGCGGTCTTCATCAAGAAATAAAGATTCGTGTAATCCCTTAATCTCTTTTTTGATACTTGGAAAAAACGAGGGTCACTCGCCTTGGCGTTTAAAACGAGTGAATCTTTAAACTATTAAAAACGAATTGATGCCCACCCAGGTGGTACGGGATCTCGAAGAGGCCGGGCTGGTAGAGTCCATTCTTAATCAGGTTCGCGTTGGCGCTGCAAGCAACGACCTCGCCGGCGAATAGCGTCTGGTCACCGAAATCGATGGCTTGCTTAACCTCGCATTCCACGTGGACAGGGCATTCGGCGATCCTAGGCGGGCCGTATTCACCGAGCGCGACAGGTGGAATCGGGGTGAGGTTGATCTCGTCAAACTTTTTGCTAACACGTCCCGAGAGGCGCCCGCATTGCACGACCTGGGTTATGATGCTCCGGTCTGGCACGTTGATAATGAACTTCTTCGATTTCGAGATGAGTTCATGGGAGAATCGTTGCGGAGATAGAACGATGCCATGCATGGGCGGCTTGCACGAGAGAATCGTTGTCCAGGCAACGGTGATGATGTTCACGTCATCTCCATACCGGGACGTGACAAGCACCGATTGCCGCGGATAGACCATGAAGATGTTCTGGTCAAGGTCTACTTGGACTTTTTCCATGCTTTTCTTTTCGCCATTTTTGGCCTGGATCGAGTCCCCGCTTGTGATCATGTTCAAATCCTTCAAAAGCCGTATTTTTTAAAATTGATCGCCTACAAGTATCGGAACAAGATCATCATTTAAACGTTTTTAGCAAAGGCGTTCTCTTTTACGCCAAAAATCTAGGAAAAGCGTTAGAACTGCGGAAAAAAATGGATGCAATCGAACAGCATTCATTGCTCCTTGAAACCGGACTGGTGATATTCTGCCACGATCTCGGTTTCTATCCGGATCGCTTGCGTGTGGGCTCTTCTACCAAATATGGAAGAAATGATGATTGGCGCCCACATCACCAGGAAAATCACGATTTCCACGATGGCATCGAGTCCCAAATACCCGTTACCATATATGGATACGAGCGCGAGAATGGCCATAGTGATAGCGACCAAGAAAAAAACGAATACCGATACATCAGCAATCACGGCTTTTTTTATCTCCGCCATGTATCGATCGTGCAATTCCGGGTTGATCTTCTTCAAGAGCACGAGAAATCCCTTGAAATCGGGGATTTCATCGACCCGAGGCTTGTGCTTGAACATTTTCCTATACTTCCGAGGCTTCTGGATTAATCCTTCCGAGGCTCGCGTGATTGAGAGAATGATCACCTCCCCGCCATAATAAGTTAGCCCGCCCGGCCGGTTCCCGATACAAGGATTTTAATCCTTAACGTTTATAATAATAACAAGCACGGCGCTCTGGTATGCAAGGGATACGGAGCGCGACGTGGGATACACGATGTCTGGAAACAACAAGCAGCAACCAGTCAAGGAACCCGCCGTCTCCAAGGCACCAGAACCAAAGAAGCCAGAAGTCAAGGGGAAAGTCTTCATCAGCGCGGAAGCATTTCGGGCGATTCTCTTGTACGCAAAGCGATATGCAAATGAGAACATTCCCGAATACGATTGGAAGGAGGTCTACGGGTTTTTAATCGGCCGCATCGACAAGGATAACGTGCTTGTCGATTCCGCGGTGCCCATGACATCGGGCGAGGCCACGGAAGTCGTGTTTGGCCCTTCGCACTACACGAAAGCAGCGGAACTCGACAACGAGATCGCTGAAAAGAACGATAACACCTTCGTGTGCGGATGGTGGCATAGTCACCCTTTCAAGAGCAATCCCACGTCCATCTTTTTATCATCAATTGACGTGGGTAACCACCTCGGATTTCAAGGACCAAATCCCCTCGCGATTGCGCTGGTTCACGACCCTAGCAAGATGAAGGAGAAGGACACGCCTTTTGGCATCAAGGTGTTTCGTCTCACGCGTACTGATTTCGACCAAAATGAACTCGACCGGTACGCGCTTGACTTGAACCCGGAGGGGAACACGAAATCCAATCCGACCGACATCGTGTATTACGCGGTTCCTTTCGAAATCACCGGCCCAACGGCCGAACTGTTCGCTGATTCATTGGCCGACGTGATCGACAAGACCGTCAAAGGTGACCCGCTCATCAAGGCATATCGCGAGGATGACGCGAACGTGACGGTTTCGCAAGAAAAACTCGCCGATGCGCGAAAACTGACGCGGATCCAGGATCTCGGAAAGGTGGACATCACAGACGAAGCGGGGGGTGAAGAATACCTGGAACCTGACATCGAAACCCTCGACCAGACGCCGTCTGCAGAGGAACCGTCGGGTCTTCCGCTGGCACTCCCTGAAGAAATGGAGGAGGTAAACAAGACCCACGTGCTTTCGGTCGAGGACTTTGCCTCCGGTGACGAGGAGTTGCGCACCGAGGAGGCCGAGCAGCAATACCTGGACGCGCTGGATTTCAAAAAGCAGAAAGAATTCAAGATGGCGGCCGATATCCTGAAAAGCACGTATCGGATCTACTCTAAGCTGAATGCCAAGCATAAAATGGCATTCATCAAGAACATGCTGATGGAGTGCTATTTCTGGGCTGGTGACGTTGATGATGCTATCGTTGAAAGCAACCTCGTCGAGAAACTCGCGAACGAGACCAAGAACCAGTATTTTCTAGGGAACGCACGCGAGTTTCGGGGCCGCTCGTTCTTGAAAAGAGGGGACATGAAGAACGCATCCCAAGCATTCCAGGATGCAATCGCAGCGTTTAAAAAAGGATCATTCAACGCGAAGGCAGGTGCTTGTGCCGAGATGATTGCCCGGATCTATTACAACAGGGAAAAACCGGATGTTGAGATGGCGATCACGTTTTTCGCGAGAGCCTTACTATACTATCAAAATGCTATCAAGAACCCGCGGAGCATGGAACCCGCCTGGGCTCGTGATGCTTTCATCACGAACCACGGGGCGTTGCTCGAAAAGCAAGCGAAGGGGCTCATCGGTGAGCTCAAGGATGGGACCAAGGTCAAGCAGATGAAGGAACTGCTTGTCAACTTGAAACCCTGGGATTGAGAAACAGATTCATTCCCCGAATTCGTCTGATTTTCCCGCTATTTTCGCTTCAACGAGCTCACGGGCTTGATGGAGCGATATATCCAATTTTTCCGCTATTTCTTTCAAGTCATCGTGCTCGATCTTGAAGCGTGGACGAGGCGTGCTCTTGATATTAGCGAATTCAGGCTTGATCCCGATCACCTTCACGTGGACATCCCCCGAGAACATTTTTTCCTTATTCGACAAATCCACGTGGAAATTCTTGATCTCGCGATCGACGACGACCCGCAATGCGCGTTCCACGCGGCAGCCAAGCGTCGTGCTTTCCTCCATCCAAAGCGCGATGATGGATTGCACGGTCGTGACATCGCATAAAACGTTGACCTCCATGCCAAGGCGGTGCTTTTTCATGCTCGCTGGCAACGAGTAGCATTCCTTTGCCCCCAGCTTGTAGGATTTCTCGATCAAGGAGCCAACGTCCTCGGGCGTTGCATCGTCGATGACCATCGTGACCTTGATGACCTCGCCCGAGCTCAACTTCAGCGGCGACTGGGCGATGGCACTCGCCATCGCGCCTTCGACGGTGTTCTCCGCCCTCGTGGTTTCGAGCAACTGGAGCCGCAAGATGTTCGGTATGTTCGGAAACGACTTGGTACCGGCACCGCACCCTATTGTAACAAGTTTTGAAGGATCTTGCAGGCCTTTAAAATCCGGTCTCAAAGCGGCGAGGATGGCGCATCCCGTCGGGGTCGCCAGCTCGGCATCATCCACGGGACCGTCCACGAAAGGAATGCCGTGGGCCTTCAAGATTTCGAGGGTCCCCGGCGCTGGAACTGGAACGATACCGTGCGCGATCTTGATCTTGCCCCGACCGGTGGATACTGGACCCGCATGCACGGCGAACGCGGGTGGCTCGGCGAAAAATCCGAGCATATCGAGGGCCTTCGTGACTACCAGGATATCCACGATCGTGTCCGCGGAGGCCAGCTCGTGCAAGTGGACGTGGCCATGATCGAGGCTGCCATTACCATCTCTTCCTGCCGTTCTGGCATCGTGATCGTGTAGTATACCATGGACTTTGGCTTCCGCGTCGACGAGGATCTCGAGCGCCGTTGACGCGAACGCGCGCGCCCGGGGATTCACGATCCCCGCTGCAGCCATACACCTTTCCAGGTTTTCCTCGATCTTTGCAACATCACCATGGTTCTCGGTCTCGGACTCTTGGATATCCAGGTTCATATGGGTCGCGACAAAGCCGTTCTTGGCCACGTGCTGGAACTGCACGTCTATGCTGGATACATTCGCCATGCTTTCCTTGATCGCGTGAATGACCGATGCAAGTGCACTTGCGTCCATTCCTGCGTTCTCGAGAAGGTCGTGAAAAGCACTCACGAGCATGTCGCCCGAGATGCCCGACACGCAGTCGATCTTGAGAGCCTTGGCGGTCGCTGGTTGATCCATGTACATTCATGTACCGTCAGCGCGCATTCCCGAATAAACGTTTTTAAAGATTTGCCAGGAACGTCTAAAGGCCAAATGTTAAAGGCCAAATTTTTTATAAACAACAACTTTAAAATTGTGAACAAGCAATGTGTAATTAACGGTTGCGAGTTAATCATCAAGCAGCCACATACCAAGCGAGGTAATGAATCATGGCCGATATCAAGGTTGAAAAGAACGACAAGAAGGAAGACAGCAAAGAAACGAAGCTTGCCAAGCGAGACGATTCCATGCCGAGCTGGATCCGCGAGCTCGATTCATGGATCGATGATTTTCGCAACAACTTCTTCGATCAACTGTTCGTGCCGTTCGGGGACATTATGGTTCCCTCCATACCGTTTACCCGGATGCCCGCGATGGATATCGAGGAAACCGACACGGAATACAAGATCCACGCGGAACTACCCGGACTCAACAAGGATGATGTCACGGTAACGCTCGAGGACGGGCGGCTGAAAATCAGCGCCGATAAGAAGATCGAGGACGAGAAGAAGGACAAACACTTCGTGCGCAAGGAACGCCGGTACGAGAGTTTCTACCGGGAGATCCGGGTGCCCAAGGACGCGGACACCAGCGAATCCATCGACGCGAAGCTCGAGGACGGCATGCTGAACATCACACTCAAGCGCAAGCCTGAAGAAAAGAAGGAAAAGAAGGAAGTTAAGGTGGAGTGAACTTCTACCAAATTTTTTTACTGATAAATTCGAGGAAAACGACAAAAATGAGCCCTATCACATCCGAATACGACTACGAACTGAAGGCAAGAGAAGCATTGGACGACGAGAGCGAGGGAATGCCACGAGTCCGGCGGTACCAGCTGGGCATCTTCCCGCCAGAAATCGATTTTCGCTTCCCGATGCGAAAACCTGTTACAAGAGCCTAGAAAATTCGTTATTCTTTTATTCTATTTTTATAACCACTTCTGCTCAAGTTGGCTTCGATTTTTGAATGCAACACATCTGTAACGGAAGCCCAATCAAGAATCTTGAAACTCTCCTTCAAGCTCGTTACTTGCTCGATAAGCTCGTCGACGTTTGCACCAGGATTTAATTGAATCAACTTGGCAACTCTTGCAGAAACAAGGCTCATTATCAAGTCTGATGGCTTGTTTTTCATGATGTATACCTCGGACTTTTTGAATGTCAAAGAAAAAAGCAAAGGAATCAAATACGTTCCAGCGTCATGCCGCCGATCTTTTGTGGCGGATTGGCATTATAATACTGCACTGCCTCGTCAAGCCGTTTTTTGCTATCTGAATAGATGGTGAAGATGACCTCGCCCTTCTTTACCTGGGCACCAATCTTCGCGTGGATGTAGATGCCTGATTTCTTGGCAGCCGGGCAGCCCGCGATCTTGGCAATTCGGTTGATATGCGTGTTCTCGACAGCAGTGATGTGGCCTTCAGCCGTGGCCCGCATCTCGGCGACATAGGGGCCGACCTCGATGTCCTCCGGCTTGATGTCAGGATTCCCACCTTGTGCCTTGACGATCCTGCGGAACGCCTCGTAAGCCTTGCCGGATTTGAGAAGGTCCATGGCAAGATCCTTGCCTTTGCCTTCCGTGGCTTTTCCCGCCATCTCGAGCAGGACTCCAGCGAGTTCACACGATTTATTCATCAAGCTCGACGGCCCGTTATTGATGTCCATGAGCAGCCCTAGAGCTTCCTTTGCTTCCAGCGCGGGACCAACCGCGTGCCCGACCGGCTGCGATGCCGATGTCAGCAAGCAGATCGTGTCGATCCCGACGCGCTTTGAAATCTCCTTGAACCGGTACGCGTATTTTTTTCCGTCCTCTTGCGTCGGGAATTTCGTGCCCTTGCCGCACGGGATGTCGAGAACCAGCTTGCTCACGCTCAGGCTCTTCTTCTTGCAGAGGATGGACGCGATCATGAGGCCGAACGGATCGAGGTTCAAGGGCTTTTCGATGTTGATGAGCGCGTTATCGGCCGGCGCTGAGTCGATCGCCCCGCCCCAGAAGATGCCCGCCCGCTCCTTTTTCAAGATGTCGAGGAGCTCCTCCTTTGAAAAAGACACAGGCGCGAGGACCTCGAACACGTCTGCCGTCCCGGATGGCGAAGTGATCGCCCGGGTACTCGTTTTTGGAATGAATAACCCCGCAGCCTTGCAGATCGGAACGATGATCTCGCTCACCTTATTGCCGGGAACGCCACCCGTGGAATGCTTATCGTAGACGGTCTCCCCGAACTCGAAGATCTCACCGGAATGCGTCATAGCTTCCGTGAGCTCGACGACCTCGTCATCCGTCGCGCCATTTATCTCCAGCGCGACGATAAAAGCCGCCATTTCGATCGGCAAGAGGGTGCCTTTCGTGCAGTCATTGATGATTTCCTGGATTTCAAGCGTATTGA
>JAUQYW010000737.1 GCA_030587525.1 Candidatus Sigynarchaeota archaeon
GACAAAGCCCCAATGCCGACGATCGGGGAAAAGAATAGGAGAAAAAGGATAGGTGGTTATGATCTAGACCGCAAAAACATGATATAATGGCCCGTCTTTATGCTTCTTTGATATAGGACTCGCGTTATAGTCAAAAATAAGGAAGAATCAATTTCATAGAATTAACATAATGAATTATAGCAAGTTTAGAATCGCCATAAAAAATATAAGCAAGCTTTCCTATTTTTGCTTGCACAAGACCGCGTACAGCAAATATAGGATGATAAATGAGTTAAATGAAATCCGTGTCATCATTGCCATCGGAATTGGATTCCCCTTCCGCTTGCCCGATACCATACTCTTTCACTTGGTCAACGAGTTTCTCGACCGCTTCCCCGACGATCTCCTTCGTCTTGGCGCCCGTGCACACGATGCGCCCCGTGCTGAAGATGAGAAACACGGTCTTCGGCTCGGCCATGCGATAGATCAGCCCCGGGAACACTTCTGGCTCGTACATGGCGTTTTCCATGATGACCGACGCCTCGTTGAGGTCGATATGCGTGTGCAGATCCCCACTCGCGACGATGTTCTGGATCGTGATCACCGGCTCGGCCTTGATGTCGACCTTCGCTTGCTTCAACTTCTTGATGACGTTGGAAACTACGGCTCCTGCTTCGTCGGCCGCGCGCAAGCCGGTCACGACCATCTTCCCGGTGCTGAAGACCAAAATCGTGGCCTTCGGTTCCACGACGCGCATGACGAGACCGGGAAACCGCTCGGGATTGTACTCACAATCCGTGTACTTGCGCGCGATCATATTCAAGTCGATTTTTTCACCAGATGTACCGAGATCGATTGCCACGGTCGCAACGACGTTTTCTACTTTCCATTCCGGCTTTATTCCGGCTTCTGCAGCTATTGATTCAGCCGCAACTGGTTTCGCGGCACGTTTTTTCGCCATGATCTGCTTTCCTTCGTTCATGTGTTTATAAAAAAGAGAATTAGAATTACTTCGTGAAGGTTTCTTTATAAATTATATACATACCGTTAAAAATGAGAAGCCTATTTTTGCTTACACAAGACCGCGTACAGCAAGTCCAAAAACGCCGCCGACACGTTCAAGCCCGTGGTCGCCACGGTCGGCACGACCTTCACGAACCGCCCCCTCCAATGGGTATTGAGGGCCGCCTCGAGCTTCTGTGGCCGCATTGACATTGGAATGTCTTGAAAATTCGCTTGCACGATCACGGGCGTGCCCGCGGGCGCGAACGCCATCAGCTCCTCGAAGCTCCGCGCGCTTGCCTGCACGAATTCCGGCCTGCAATCCGCGACGAAGATAGCCCCGTCGATGCTAGCGCCCGCGAACTCCCGCGTGTTCAAGAAACGTTCTTGCCCCGTGAGCGCGGACAAATGCACGACGACGTTGATAGTTGTATTACCTGATGGGATGGTGAACTGGAAGGCTGTGTACTCGTTCCAGAGCGTGCGGCCCGCGGTGGTTTGAACCTTGATCACGTCGTCTAAGCGGAACCGTGCGAATATCTCGGCGACAGCCATGAGAGACGTGGTTTTGCCAGCCTCGGCAGGCCCCCAGTAGATGATCTTGAGCTGCACGAACGCGTGTCGTGATTCTTGCTGCGATAATGATGGTGTTTTAATCATAACGTGCTCGTGGAATAGAGCTATTTAACGAGAAATGCCGATGATATATTTTTGGGAGATGAATTTCGTACCAATTACAATAGAAAGTCGCAATTCGACAAGGAGAGATCACGTGCTTGAACCCGATAGCGGAAGAAATTACCGGATTGCCAAGAAAGACGAGCGCGAGCTCGTTATCGAGATTGACACGAAAAAGCCAAGGCGGCAACTAAAAATTGTATTCTTAGGAGCCATAGGCTTTGGAATCTTTGCTGGCTCGCTGTTTGTTATGTACAATCTCGTGTTATCGCTTATTGGATATCTTGGCGTGCCCCTGGGGTTCTATCTTATTGGAATATTTGGCCCGTTCCCAAAAACCGTTATAATCGATAGGCTGTCGGGAGCACTTCGCATAGTCTATTGCTTCGCATTCAGGAAATCGGAACGCATCAAGGAATTTCAGCAAGTCGGGATAGACGACTTTGAAATGCAAGAATTTCAAGACCGTGAAACCACGGGGGCTCGTCTCCGGGTGCATGCGCCGAACGGCCGCCAGGCGTTGGTCTATTGGAGTTCCGATGAGTTAGTTGTTCAAGAGGTGCACGACATCATCATCAAATTTTTGGGCACTGAATAACGTTTTCCCTTTAATTGCTCGATCCCGCGATGCCAGCATCATGATAGCATCGAACGAAGATGCCCGCAAGGTGCTGTTCAAGGACTTCGACGCTTGGCAGGAAAAGTTTTTCGCTATGCTCGGCGGCTATGGCCGGGCTAGCACGCCAGCGGAACGCACGGCCATCGCCACGAAGTTTATCAAGGAGATCACGATACCATATCTCGATACGGCCAAGGACAGCCTTGTGAAGGCGATACTACCCGCCGTCGAGAATTTGGACGCTGAGCTGGGGAAGCTGTTGCACGTCTTTGGCGAGGGTGATGCGTGATGGCAACGGCTGAACTTAATAAAAGCCCGGGAGCGACGAGGATCGACGCACTGCTCGCGGCACGGCAACCACGGACCGCCGTAGCGGCCATGATTGACATCTTGAGTAAGACAGCGACGACTTTCGCATCAGCTGCGGGTATGGCACTCCCTGACGGCGACATGCTGGAGAAGCTCGCGTCGTTATTATCACGGGCGGCCGTCGCGTGCCGCAACCCCGCCCTCTCCGCCCGCATCCAGTTCGTTTTGCCCTTGATCGACCTCGCCCGGCCGCACATTAGCGCCAAAATCACGGACACGGGGGCCCGCTTGCTCGCCAAGGCGTTTTTTTCGGCATATCCACTTCTGGCATCGACCGGGCTCGCCCAACATGTGCGGCTCGGCGCGGTGCTGCACGCGGCAGCGACGGGAAAGTCAATGCTCGCGTTACCCAGTGAAGAAACGATCAATTCTGCCGATCCCGGGAAGGAACATCGCGTCTTGATTGATCCCGCGCTCGCCGGGGCGCTGTTTTGTGGCACGAGCGGTGCGTGGGCGGGGATCGGCGTGCTTGGTTCATTGTCATTATCACGGGGCATTCTATGCTTGGCATGGCTGCTGGTTGCCTTTGCATTGGTCAAGATCCGCAAGGGCGATCGGGTCGATGTGTTATTCACCAAGTTACGAAGCCCGTCCATGATTACTGGCAGGACGATCGCTATCGTGCTTTGTGCCGTCATCGCGCTGGTCACGCCCCTCACGTCAACGACGATCACCACGACCCAGCTCGGCACCCAGGTCACGTCGACCGAGTACCGTTCACTCGCGACGTTCTTGCTGGATCCCAGGAGCGACATGTTCTTGCTTGCGGTGAAGGCTTGCACGATCGGCATTATCGGGGCTGCATTGGTAGTTGCCATCCTCGCGCTCGCGTGCCATCGTGAGGAAGGTGTGGAGAAGGCGATACAAAACAATGCCGTGGCACGCTTAGCTATCACCATTTCTTGCATTTGCGCTTGGGCCACCATCCTTGCATTTCTCAACTCGGAGGGCATCTGGTTCCCCGGCGTGACATGGCGGGAGGGCACCGAGGCCATGACCGTTACCGTCGGCTTCGCGTGGTATGTCATCGGCGCACTTGGCATTATCGCTGCGTGATATTGAAGCATCGCGCTAGCAATTCCCTTCTAATCCTCTGGCCGTGCGAGCCCGGTAATCACCGACCATCGTGAACAGCACATGATGACAGCGAAACTCCTTCCCACGAGCGCGGCCAAGCTCGCCCGCGATCTCCGCGCCGACCTGCGGCAACTCAAGTCCCGCGGCATCGACCCCGCCACGTTCCTCAGCGGCACGCTGGTTCGCATCTACCGCAAGGTGGAGAAAGCAGCCCGCCGCGGCGAGGAATTGCCGACCGTCGATTATTTCGCGCGGTTCGGCGAATATTCCAGGCTTGTTTAATTTTCTTTTTATGTTTCTTTTTTCTTGATGGGTTCCTCTTTCTCCCCACTTTTAAGCACGTGTTCGAGATATTGGCGATAGAGGTCCGAGACAACGTGGTACGCAAGCTTGGGCTGGCCGTTCCAGTCGAGCAGGCCGTATCGCATAATCTCCCCCGATGTGACCACCGTGGGCTCGTACCGGTTGTCCTGCCAAACCCACACGAGCAAGCCGGCGACGTACTCCCGCGCCATTGCAACCCGCGCGAAATCGTCTATAACTTGCGCTTGCCGCTCTTCCGTGTATCGGGTATAGGCACTTGCCGGGTCGCCCGCGCCATGGTATGGATGTATATCGTGATACCCGGCCACCGCCTCGCTCCCGAATTCGGTGATTATTATCGGGACGCGGGCCATGCCGAGGTCCTCCGCCATAAACTGCCGGAGGGAATCCAGCACACCGGGGAGCATACCGGTACCCAAATTTTGGGAGGAAGCACCGTAATAGACGTTGAGACCAACGAGGGTCGCCCCCGTGTCTGCCACGTTCATCGCGGACGGGAAACCCGTGAAGTGCACGAGGCGGGTCGGGTCGAGGGTGGCTGCGGCAGTGGCGAGCGCCCGGATCATGCTCTTTGACTCGGGGAGATCCGCTTTGCACTCGTTTGCCACGGACCACGCGATGATGGACGGGTGGTTCCAGTGGCCTTGGACCATCTCCCTGAACATGCACTGCCCTTTTGAGAGGACGAGCGGGTCGCGCATTTGCTCCGGACTCATGATGTAGTGTGGAATTTCCTCAATAACCATCAAGCCGAGCTCGTCTGCCATGTCCAGCGTGTCATTCCGGGCGGGGTAATGGGCCGGGCGGAATCCCGTCATGTGGGCCTCCTTCATAAGCGTGAGGTCGTGTAACGTGAGTACGGGTGGTACGGCTGGTCCAAAGACTGGATGGTCGTCATGCCGGTTAACGCCCAGGAGCACTGCCCGCCGCCCGTTGAGAAGCAATTGACCGCGATCATTGGTGGCGATCGAGCGAATGCCAACATGCTCTTCAACTTCATCGATAGCATGCACAGCAAGGGGGGAATCCAAGGCAAGGCGGAGGCGATACAACCAGGGATGCGCGGGCGCCCAGAGGCGAAAGGTCCCGCGTCCATCGAGGATCTCGTCTCGGAACGAATAGGAGAGCTGGGTAGCTGCGGCAATGTCCCACGCGCCCGCCTCGGGCGATGCTGCAAGCGGGTGAAGTTCTTGGGGTGATAATGAAATTGCATCAGCCGCGAGGCAATCATCTTGCAGCGTTGCATGGACTTGGGACTGCAACACGCCCGTGTCTTCGCTTGAACCATAGGGGAGCGACAGGATGCGAACGGTCACTTGGACTCGGGCATCTCCTGCAAGGTCGCTCCCCGCACCAGGTTTTACGGAG
>JAUQYW010000761.1 GCA_030587525.1 Candidatus Sigynarchaeota archaeon
CGTCATCTATATCGAGAACACGTTCTTCTGCGAATATACAAAGAAAATAATGAAAAAAAAAGGAAAATGCACGAATGCTTGAAACGCGTGAAAATTCTACTATACTTTTTTTATATTTTTAGCGACACATGACGATCTCGATAGAAGCCCGATAAATCCCCGTATGATCCCGATATTAACGATAATCTCGATAATGATGTCAGAGATGTCAGTTTAGACTACCAAAGTACTGACAATATTAGAGTAGAACTAACAGGATGGATCCCGTGAAAAAGGTAAAAAAGTTGTTGGCTCCGATGCGCGTTTTTATTCCACCTTCACGTTTTCCATGGCATTATGAACATTGCATAGACCGTGGAAGTCTATATATACCTAACCAATTGGTAATTAACCATACGACCTGGTGCGTATGCCAAGGTCATAGAGACGAGGAAATGTCTATGAGCATTTCATCGGCCAGCTGCGGCGATTCACCATAGTGAACCGGTCACGGCAACGACTCTATTCCCCTTTTTATCACGAAATCCCACAAAGACCGCGGCCTTCAGGCCGTGGATACGACGGGAAGACATGTCGCGCCAAGGTGAACTCCAGAAATTCAGCACACCCCCGCCATCTATAAATCCATGCATGATGGAAACAAGCAATGGAGATCGACCGGGCGTTCAAGATCCGCCTCTACCCGACCGCGGATCAGGCTGCATTGCTTGCCAAGACGTTTGGTTGCAAGCGGTTCATCTGGAACGCGATGCTGGCCGAACGAATGGCATGATACCGGGATCACGGCAAGAGCATCGGGAACCAGCGAAAAACCGAGAAGGAATGGAAAGTCTCGTTCCCGTTCTTGAAGACCGTGGATGCCATCGCGCTGCAACAAGCACGCATCGACCTCGATCGTGCTTACGACAACTTCTTCACCGGCCGCGCCCGGTTTCCATTGTTCAAGTCCCGGAAAGGCAAGCAATCATACCGGACGATCAACGTGAACGACAACGTCAAGATCGATTTTCAACGTCGCTACCTAACATTGCCAAAAGTCGGCCCTGTTGCCTATCGGGACGACCGGGCATTCATGGAACGGGTGGACATGCCCGTCTTGCGGCGCGATGCACGACCGGGACGTGAACGCGGCGACCAACATCAAGCGCGAGGGCTTGCGCATCCTTTCGGAGAAAGGAATAAAGGTCATGAAACCAACAGTACCGCTGGAACGGCGGGAATCAACGTTTCTGGAAACCCGGCAAGACCAGGTCCCTCGATGGCACGGGTCGATGAAAGAAGAATCCACGTCCTTTAAGGCGGGGTAGTTCAATCATGTTTCATTATAACATGCATATGGCCAAATGTTCCCAGTGCGGCAAGGAAATTGATAAGCCCGTGATCTCCATCTCCGGCAGCATCATGGGTGATGAATATATAGCTTCATACTACTTTTGCAATAAATGCCGGGTTTATACCAAAGAGAACGTACATGATCAATTTTGCGGCGAAGAATCTGTAAGCACAAGCGGCCCGTTGACCAAAGCCGAAGGCGATGCTAAAGTTACATTGATCAAAAGGTGCCCTACACCTTGGGATAAGAAATGCCGCTGCCCGGCTCACAAGGAATATTTTGGCCCTTCGTTGGATTAAAGGAGCGCCAGGTTCGTGAATCCATGAGAAATCGACGATCGTCTCAAACCGAGTCTATAAAAAACATGCGATGAAATGATCAAAGAAACCGGGCCAGGAACTTGTATACAACCTCCTTGGTCTGGCGCGGGATGTAATGGCCACCCGCGTGCCGCAAAGTTATGATTTTTTCCTCGTTCTTGGAATGCCGGTACATTTCTTGAACCCAGTTGTCGATCTCGGCGACGCCTTCTATCGGAAAAATTTTATCAATAACCCCGTGAGACATCAACAAGGCCCGCGGGTGGATCATGCCGACGATCTCCTTCATGTCCATCGGGAACGACCCTGTCCAGAGCCCGGGAAGGTAGAAGGCCTTGTTGTGCGTGATATTTTCCGAGAAAACCGAATTTGTACCGCCAATCTTTGCAACGCCGCACGACGACACCGCGACCTTGATCCGGGGGTCGTATACCGTGCAGAAAATCGCCTCTTGGGCGCCCAGGGAGTGGCCCATGATGCCAATACGGTTCGGGTCCATGTCAGGCCGCGTTACCAGGTAATCGATGAGCCGGCTCACGTCCCAGCAATATTTAAGGCTTAACGTGCGCCCGAACGTGAGCATCTTGGCAAAAGTGTAAAACTCGTCCTTTTCTCGGCGCTCGGAAAAGCACAGCGCATCGTGCGCGACCGTGATGTATCCTTTCTTGACCAGGTCCACGGCGAAAGCTTGCTCCGGGTCGTACATGAGCCCCGCCGGCTCCTCCTTGCCCTTGTCGAACTTTCCCGCGTGCTGGTGGTGGATGATCATGACCGGCGCAGGCTTGGCAATCGGCTTGTCCGGGACGAGCACGAAGAATGACATGCGATCCCACTGTGGAATGCCGGTGTTTTCGACGTCCATGTGGAACGTGTGCCTCGTGAAATCAGCCTCCCGCTTTTCAGAGACCTTGACAACATTCAACGGCACCTTGGCAGGGACCTTGCCCCAGCATTTCGCCAGGTGCGCCTTGTACGATGCGATGCTCGATTCCCACTTTGCAGCGTCGAAATGTTCCCACCTGGAGCCATCGAACTCGTCAAGCCCGATGTAAAAGGTGGGATCGAGGGTGATGCCGAGATTTGCGACCATGCACGATCACTTGCTTGAGGATAATTAACCGCCACCTAATTATTTGAACTGCCTCTTCCCATGCCGAACAAAAACGAACTTAAACTTGAACTGCAAAATATCTT
>JAUQYW010000764.1 GCA_030587525.1 Candidatus Sigynarchaeota archaeon
CGTCATCTATATCGAGAACACGTTCTTCTGCGAATATACAAAGAAAATAATGAAAAAAAAAGGAAAATGCACGAATGCTTGAAACGCGTGAAAATTCTACTATACTTTTTTTATATTTTTAGCGACACATGACGATCTCGATAGAAGCCCGATAAATCCCCGTATGATCCCGATATTAACGATAATCTCGATAATGATGTCAGAGATGTCAGTTTAGACTACCAAAGTACTGACAATATTAGAGTAGAACTAACAAATGGTAGGAAAAAAAGGATGCAAAAAGATGTTGAAAAAAAATGTCGGTTCCTTGTGGTCTATCCTTCCAATTCTTCGCGCACCAATTCTGTCAAGGTGCGGAACTTGATTGCGTCGGGAAGCGGGCCTTGGACTTTCAGGTCGCCGGCCATATAGGCACTCGTCGCGTCTGTCTCGCCCGAGAGCACGCCGACCGCGACATCGGAATTCATGGAAAGCGTGATATCCGGTGTGCCTTCTTCGCCATCCTTAACATCAAACTTGCCTTCCTTGACGAGCATAGTTATCTTGGGCCCATTGGTGATGTTGAAAAGGAGATTGCGGTCCCACCCCTCGACCTCGTCCTGGATTTCCTCGCTTTTATTCGCGATTTCAGCCAGGATCTTGAAAAAGTCAAGGGCGTTGTCGATCGAGAACTCCCCATTTTCAATCTTCTCTGCCAAATCTTCCTTGGATAGCCCTCCTGAAGACTTCGCGGGCTTAGCTGCCGCCTTCTTGGGTTCCTCGGCTTTCTTGGCAGCTTCCGGTGCTTTCTTGACATCAGCAGCCTTCTTTACAGCTGCTGTTGGCTTGGTTTCTGCAGCTTTCTTTCCCATATCATTCGCCTTAATTCTTGTTTATTATTACCGTTTGCATTACGAGTTCTTTATTGTTCGATATTGCTCGTATTTTCATTCTCGCATTTAATATCTTATTTCAGCGATGTTCGAGTTCCAAGTGTTACCGAGTTGCCCCCAGTTACTTTAACAAGCATTTTTAAAGAAACTTGAGGAGTGTATGACTCTAACTTACAATGTGCCGTTAGGAATTTAAACGTTTATTCTCGAACAATTCTAGATTTACTAAAATCTCCGCACCGCACGGGGTTGCATCCACCCGGTTCGCCATCGATAAACAGAAAGTTCTTACGAGTTTGATGGTGAAAAACGATACTTTTTTGTTGGTTGTTGGCTATTCACGCGCGGCCAGTTCACGCCGGCGAATTATTTCTGTCCATAATTGGCGGCACTCCCGCGAAGCTCGCAATCGCGCCGTTTTAGACATTCATGACAAGGACTGCCCGGCACGACAAAGCACCCGGCAACCGAACATAACGCCCGAAAACCTAAAAAAAAACCTTTTCTTTTAAACAGTAAAAGGTGCACTCACGATGGCATTCAAAGAATTATCACAGACCTATAACCCGAAAGAAATCGAGGAAGAGATTTACCTCTGGTGGGAAAAGGAGGGTTTTTTCCGGCCGGAGAAGCAACGTGAACTGGGGCTCGTGAAGCCCGGTTCTCCAAAATTCTGCATCACGATCCCGCCGCCAAACGTCACGGGGCAATTACACCTTGGCCACGCGATTACCATTGCCATCGAGGATTACATGACCCGTTACGAGCGGCTGCGCGGGAAAGAGACCTTGTTCGTTCCCGGCTGCGATCATGCAGGTATCGCGACGCAGAACGTCGTGGAACGCGAGTTATTGAAGCAAGGCATCAAGCGAAAGGAACTCGGCAGGGAAAAATTCGTCGAAAAGGTCTGGGAGTGGAAGAAAAAATACCACGCGCGCATCACGGAGCAATCGAAACGCCTCGGTATATCTTGCGATTGGACCCGGGAGCGCTTCACGCTCGACGAAAACCTTTCACGCGCGGTCCGCGTGGCGTTCGTGACCCTGTACAAGAAAGGCTTGATCTACCGGGGCAAATACCTGGTGAATTGGTGCCCGGGCCGCTGCGAATCGGCAATCTCGGACCTGGAGGCCATTCCCGAGGACGAGGAAAGCTTTCTTTGGTACTTGAAGTACCCCGTCATCACGAAACAGTTCAAGAAACCAGCCGGCGAATGGGGCTCTGGTTCATGGGCAAAAGGTGCAACCGAGTTCATCGAGGTCGCCACCACCCGCCCGGAAACGTTGCTCGGGGATGCCGGCGTCGCGACGCACGAGAAACACGAGAAATACGGGAAGCTTATTGGGAAAAAAGCCATCTTGCCGGCGATCGGCAGGGAAATCCCGATTTTCAACGACCAGCTCGTCGATCCAGCATTCGGGACCGGGGCTGTCAAGGTCACGCCGGCGCACGACCCCGCGGACTATGAAATGGGACAGCGTCACGGCCTCGAATTCATCACGGTCATGGACGAGAAGGGTAACATGGTGAAGGGTCTAACAGGTAAATATGGAGGCATAGATCGATTCAAATGCCGCCAAGATATCGTCGCCGATCTCAAGAAAGAAGGTTTACTCATCAAGATAGAGCCATACACGCATGCGGTAGCTCATTGCCAGCGCTGCGACGCTGTCGTCGAACCGAGGATCTCGACGCAGTGGTTCGTGAGCACCAAGACGCTTGCCGGCGCGGCCATGGATGCCGTGCGCAGCGGTTTGAGCAAGATCATCCCGGAACGCGAGGAACGACGGTTTTTCCAGTGGATGGAACACATCAAGGACTGGTGCATCAGCCGGCAGCTCTGGTGGGGGCATCGCATTCCCGTGTGGTACTGCGCCAACGGCCACCAGGTCTGCGAGCTGGAAGACCCGGTCAAGTGCCCGGAGTGCGGTGACACGAACCTCAAGCAAGATGAAGACGTGCTCGACACGTGGTTCTCGTCCGGCTTGTGGCCGTTCTCTACCCTTGGTTGGCCCAACGAGGAGGACCCTGATTTCCAGCGCTTCTATCCGACCGACATGCGTGAGACCGGATACGATATATTGTTCTTCTGGGTCGCCCGGGAGATGATGCTCGGTTGTGAATTCACGAAAAGACCGCCATATAGTTTCATCTATCTCCATGGCATCGTCCGCAACGAGGAAAGCAAGAAAATCAGTAAATCCATGGAGAACGTGGAAAGATACGACCCGCTGAACATCATCAAGGACTCCGGCTGCGACGCCTTGCGGCACACGCTCGTCTCGAATGCCGTGCCGGGTATGGACGTGAACATGGACTTCCGCCAGCTCGAGGCTTCCAAGCGCTTCTGCAACAAGATCTGGCAATCGACCAAGTACGTGCTGGGGAACATCCAGAAAGGCGAGAACATCCCGCGCATCGACAAGAAATATCCGGCAAAGAAATTTCAGCTTGCCGACAAGTGGATCTTGTCCCGCCTCAACAGGCTCATCAAAAATATAACGGAGTTCAATGAACAGCACGATTATATGAACGCCTCGCGCGAGCTCAAGAATTTCATCTGGGACGAGTTTTGCGACTGGTACATAGAAGCATCGAAAGTCAGGCTGTACAGCGAAACGGAGACGGACAAGGTCACGCCCAAGGCCGTCCTGCTACACGTGCTCGAATCGTGCCTGATCATGATGCATCCCATTATGCCGCACCTCACCGAAGCCTTGTGGCAAGCGCTGCCCGCGTCGATCAAGACCGGGCCGGCGATCATCGTGGCGAAATGGCCTGAATTTACCAAAGCGCTCGTTAACGATGACGTTGAAAGCGGGTTTGGACTTGCCATGGATCTCGTGAAGGGCATCCGCAGCATCCGGACGGATTTCAATGTCCCGCCCGGCACGAAGATACCGCTCACCATCGATGCGGGAGAAAACAAAGGTATCATCGATGGCGTCAAAGGCGAGATCGAGGCCTTGGCTAGAATCGATCCTATCCAGATGAACGTGCTGGCATCTGTGGTACCACCGAAACACGCGGGGCGGCTCCTTCTCCGCGGTATCACAGCTTACTTGCCACTCGAAGGATTGATCGACCTGGAGAAAGAAAAAACTCGAATCTCAAACGAAATGGCCAAGGTCGAGAAGCTGGCAGACCAGTGCAAGAAAAAACTCGCGAGTCCCTTCGCACAAAAGGCGGACGCGCAAGTGGTGCAACAAGAACGCGAAAAACTCGCGGGCTACGAGGAAAAATTGACCCGTCTCAAGGAACAAATGGAGATCCTTGGGTAGACGCGTCATAGCATTCAAATACTTCACCGATAATGATACACACGACACGAGGAAGCGACCCAAATTGCTCGGTCCACACCCATCGAAGGACATCAAGGGCACCACGTCCACGATCTTGAAAGGAAAAACCATCTGCATGTGCTTGACAGGGTCAGTCGCCGTGATGACCGCGCCAATCATCGCCCGGGAGTTCATGCGACTCGGTGCCGAGGTGATAGCTGTCATGACCAAGGCGGCGACGCAGCTCATCCAGCCGGATCTCATGCACTGGGCCACGGGGAATCCTAGCATCACGACACTCACCGGCGCGGTCGAGCACGTGCAGATCGCCGGCGATCGAAACTCGACCGCTGACCTCGTTCTCGTGTGCCCGGCCACCGCGAACACGATCTCGAAGATCGCAGCGGGTATCGACGACACGCCGGTCACGACCGTGGTCACGACGGCTTTTGGCTCTGGTATTCCCATTGTCGTGGTCCCGGCCATGCATGAGTGCATGTACAACCATCCAATCCTCGGCGAGAACATCCTCAAGCTCAAGCGGCTCGGTGTCGAATTCATCGGTCCCCGCATATCCGAAGGCAAGGCTAAGATTGCACGGATTGACGAGATCGTGAACCGTTGTCGCGACATCATCGTGCAAGACCCGGAAATGAAGAAATACAAGGTGCTCCTCACGGTTGGGCCGACGCGGGAATACATCGACCGGGTCAGGTTCATCAGCAACCCGAGCTCGGGCAAGATGGGCATGTCCATAGCCGAAGAGATCGTCGCCCGGGGGGGCTCGGTGACCATCATCATGGCGAAAGGCGTTCCTGAACCGCCCTTGAGCAATAACGTGCGGACGATCGAGATCACGACCACGCAAGAGCTTCTCGATGCAGTCATGAAGGAATTGAAAGAAAACACCTATCAATTCTTCATCAGTGCTGCGGCAGTATCCGATTTTCGGCCGAAAGAATTTGTTGACGAAAAAATCTCATCGCAGACCGGAGAGCTCATCGTGAAACTCGTGCCGACCCCGAAGATCATCAAAGAGGTGCGAAAGCATTTCCCAGGCCTTTTCATCGTCGCATTCAAGGCCGAGGTGCCGAAGACTCCGGAGGAGATGATCGAGAAGGCATATGCATCCCTAATATCATCGAACTCGGATCTCGTCGTCGCCAACGACGTGGGCCGGCCTGATACGGGCTTTGAATCGCCCACGAACGAGGTTTACATCATCGACAAGGACAAGAACGTGTTCCACGAGCCGTTGCAAACCAAGCGGTTGATCGCGGTCAAGATCGTCGAAAAGATGCTCGAGACGTTCAGGGGTCAAGAATTCGAGAAAAAACAATCGACATGAAATCGTGAATGAAATGGAAGAGAAAAAACTCGAAATGATCTATCAGGCCATCGGCGTTGCTATGTTCATCTGGTTATTCGCAGTCATCAGGTACGATTTGCGATTCGCGGAATACTTTTCGTGCTTTGCTTTTGGAGTCATGGCACTTGGAATGCTCCTCAAGATGAAAAATGAATGGTTGAACCTCTTCACCGTATCCTACCTTATCGTGTCCTTCTATCTACTTACACGTCAGGCAATATGGGTGGGTACCTATGGCCTCAATGCGGATTACACTTACCTGATCCCACTCCCGGCCACACCCGGCGCGCCCTGGTTCGTGCACGTGATTATGCATGGCGTTCCCATCCCGCTCGTGTTTCTCATTATGGCCAAGACCAAGCTTGCCATTGATTGGAAAAAGTTCGTTATTGTCACGTTGCTGCTCGTTGTCTGGAGTTACACGATGGACGGAGAGCGCTTCATTGGCATGCCGGATTTCTGGATTGCCTATCCAGTCGGAATACCGCTCACCGTGGTATACTTGTACGTGTATAATAGGTGGATCCGCCCGATCTTGCTCGCACGTGCAAACAAAGCAAAAACGTGAAAAATAGAAATTAAATCTTTTTTTCTTCTGGATAGCAGAAGATGTTAATCATCTCCGCTTTTCCACCCGCTTTATTGAGGGCGGTCGCAACTTTCTTCTGGATCTTCTCGTCAGCGCAGACCGCGAGCATGCATCCGCCTCCACCGGCACCCATCTGCTTCGCGCCGAACGCCCCGTTCTCGATGGCGATCTTGCACATCCGGTTCAGCTTGTCGGTCGCTGCCCCGATGATGTTCTCCTGCTCTTGATGCATGCACATAAGCTTGCCGATCCGGCGCAAATCGCAACCATCTTCGAGGTGATGCTTCCCCTCGAGGACGACCTTGTGGAGGACATCGAAGGCATCTGTGTATATCTTGTTCTTTTTCTCCAGCTCGGTTTTGACCCTATTCAAAACTTTTTTAGCCTCTCTCGGCTCGCAAGAATCACCGACGACTAGCGGAACGCGTTTCACGTTCAAGACGTCTACTCGGGGCGTATCGCCGGTTGAGATGAATGTAATTCCACCGAAGGCGATGGAATATTGATCCATACGGCCGCACATAATGCCGAGGATGTTATGTTCCGCGTTATACGCGTGCTCGGCAATATCTGCCTTGCTAAGATTCAACCCGAAAAGATGGTTAATGCCCGAAAGGAACCCGACGCTCACGGCAGCCGACGTGCTCAAGCCAGCCCCGATGGGAATGTCAGTCCTAACATTGGCCGAGAATCCCTTGATCTTGCCAGCGTTGATGGAAGACTCCAGCGATTTCAAGCACGCGTGCCAATACTTGAGATGGCAGTTGTAATTGAAAAGCGCTTTCTTGTCATTCACTGAAAATGTTTCTTCTTCCGCAGGATATTCCTTGGAGAAGAAATGGATCACACCATCGTTCCGGGTTTCCATTTCGAAATACATAAACTTGTCAATGGTGGCGGCGATGACTGGCCTGCCGATGAGGTCAATCTTGTCGCCGAAAAGGCAAATTCTGCCGGGAACGGCGAGTTTCACGGAACTCATGGTCATTCATTCCTTATTCGATACACATTAAAAATATCCGAATCCATTTAACTATTTAGGAGCAAAAACGACATTAAATGAACCCGATATATCGAGTCCATATATAGAGCCAATATCCTTGAAGATATGGGTGAGATTCTCCTTCCTCACCATTCCAATTGAGCTTGTCACGCGCTTCAGTTGTCACGCGTATTGGTTGTAAAAATGGCGAGTTACTGATTAATTGACAAAGAATTTATATTTACGCTCGTTGAATCCAATATAATCAAGGTGATATTGTTGACAGGAAGTCATGGTTCATTAACCAAGGCGGGAAAAGTACGGTCGGCCACGCCCAAAGTCGAATCACATAAGTTAGCGAAAAAGATACCACGGGTCCGGAATTGGAAACACTACAAGCAGCGCGTGTTACTCAGCAATTATGCGGGGCAGCCGGACTCGCTCGGTGCGATAAAGGCCAAGCGTGCGACGGAAAAGTTTCATGAATAAAGTATAATTGGTATTTCAATACTCTTTTTTAGCTTGACTATCTCGAACGTAAATAGAATACTCGAAAAGTAAATCCGGATGGACTCGAGAAAGGAAAAAAGAAAGATCGGGAATATAATTTTACGCCGGCTCGAACCCGACATCAACTTGCAAGCCAGCGGGGGTCTGAACCTCGACAAACTTCAGCTTCAAATTCATACCGATCTTGATGGTCTCGGGCTTTTTCGGATCGACTCCCTGTAATAACCCGGTGATCGCTGCCCCGTTTTCCAGCGTGACAACGCCAAACGCGTAGGGATTTTTCTGGTCGAAGCCTCGGTCCAGGAACCTCTTGGTGCCGACATAGACGCAGCTGAACGTGGACAACTTGCCGGAAAGGTTCGTCAGATCGATCCAGCCCGTGTCGGACGACAGGCACTTCGAGCATATCTTGCGGGGGGGGAGATCGACGTGGCCGCATTTCTTGCACTTCGATCCCATGAGCTTCTTTTCATTGAGGAAGTTGAGATAATTGCTTTGCAAGATTTCTTTTTCTTCTGACATTGTTATACGCCTCCTCCATTACTTGCGCTTGAAGACATGCACGACGCACGTGCCACCTGAGCCACCGAGATTGTGCGCGAGGCCGACCTCGGGATTGCCCTTCACTTGCCGCTTGTCCGCTATGCCCTTCAGCTGCTTGTAGATTTCGACGACCTGGGCCGCGCCCGTCGCGCCGACCGGGTGCCCCTTCGATTTCAAGCCGCCGTCCGTGTTGATCGGGATGGTGCCATCACGTTTCGTCTCGCCGTTCTTCACCATTTCAGCGGCTTTGCCCGCTTGAGCGAAGCCCAAGTCTTCCATGGCAACCAGCTCAGCGATCGTGAAACAATCGTGCACTTCAGCAACCTTGATATCTTTTGGCTTCGCATTGGCCATCTTGTATGCTTGATCAGCTGCCGTCTTCGCGGCGATGAAGCTCGTGAATGTGTCGCGGTTGTGCAGTGACAGGCTCGAGCTGCCTTGGCCGGTTCCGGCAACCAGGATGGGAGTGTCCGTGAATTTTTTCGCCACGCTCGCCGCGGCGAGGAACAAGCACGCAGCGCCGTCCGTGATGAGGCTGCAATCGAACAACCGCAACGGGTACGCGATGACGGGATTCGACGAGCTTTTCAAGAAGTCGAAATCCGTCTTCCAATTCGGCACCTCGCCGCCCGATTTCTTTACCTTCTCGATTTTCTGGTTCATGATGTCGGTGATCGTCATCGGCATCTGCGCCTTTGGATTGAGCTTGCCATTCTCGTGGTTTTTTATGGCGACGCGGAACAGGTCCTCGCTGGTCGTGCCGTATTTATTGAAGTGCGCCGATGCGACGTTCGCGTACAGCCCGGGAAACGTCGCACCGACCCGTGCCTCGTAAACCACGTCTGCCGCGGCTGCCAATGCCTCGGTGACGCCCGCGGTCGGTAACGCGGTCATCTTCTCGACCCCACCCACGCAGACGACATCCGCGACGCCGCTGGCGACGGCAACCACGGCCTGCCGGAACGCAAGGCCACTGCTGGCGCACGCTCCTTCGAATCTCGTGGCTCCTTTTGGCGTCAAGCCCACGAGATCGGCTAACATGGGACCGAGATGGCCTTGCCCCGTGAATAGATCGGCCGTGAAGTTTCCAAAATACAGCCCACCATCAACATCTTTTTTTACATCGATGCCCTTATCAACATTTTTCACGCAATCCAGGAATGCTTCAACCCAGAGATCCGGGTTTTGCTTGTCGGGAAACTGGCCAAAATGCGAGATCCCCGCCCCGATGATTGCTACATCCCTTGCTAACTTGCCCATTTTCATCACGCTTGTTTTAGTTAAGAAATTTCGTGGTGCTAGTGAAGATAAAAACGAACGGCTGGTAAATTAATACCTCATTTAAATCGTTATCGGCCATGCTAAACACCGAAATTATAAATGGTTAGGATTATACTAGGAAAATCAATCAAGGAGTAGCTGGGAATCGGAATATGGATGAGCCAAAGAAGGCGCCCTCGAATGAAACAGACACCAGGGCGGAAAAGCCGATAGCCGTGCTCGCTACGGCCGACAAGGGCCAGACGGTCGTGAACTACATCACGCGCGTGCAACCCGCTTCACCCGAGACCAAGCAAGCATTGGGGGCCCCGGTCCAAGAACTGGTCGTGGTCAAGAATCTTGCCAAGATCCTCAAGTTTTATTCGACCATGATCAAGCAAGGGGAGACGAGCGCCAACAAAAATCTATTGTACTCCGGGAACGTGATCGTCAACAAGAATTTTCAAGATATCGAATTTATCACAAAACTATTGGAAGTTGACGAGGCAGGCAAGGAATTTTCCATGTTCGTGATCGACATCGAACGCATCTTGATCGATTTCAAGGAATTTTCCATAATAATGGATGATTTTTTCGATTACGTGAAGATCAACATCCCTTCCATCATCTTCTTGTATAATTCCGATGCCTTCTTGTCAAAAGCATACAAGGCGCGCGAAACATCCGCATTCACGACCTTCAGCATAAATTTTTCCCGATTCTTCGTCGAGCGTAACGTGAGAAATGACAAGATCGT
>JAUQYW010000774.1 GCA_030587525.1 Candidatus Sigynarchaeota archaeon
ATTGGATCACATTTTGATTCGGGGCTTTTTCCTTTGCTTAAATATAAACTTTTAGTATTCTCTTTCATTATCAAAGATAGTTCTCACTCTCCGGGGAAAAAAATGCCTCATTTCAGATATATGATTCCAAAGACGGTTTTTGAGAAATTGACATCGATATGCAAGGAAAAAGCCCCGGCAATCGTGTGGGGACAAATGTATGCGGAGCGCAAGGAAAGTTTTGCAGTCGTGACCAATTTCGAGGTCAACGAAACGATGTCCGCGAACGAGGGGCACGAACGGCCGCATTCCTGGATGAAGCTCAAGAAAAACAAGATCAAGACCACGCGAAAGTTGAAGGACGAGCAAGGCTATGATATCGTCTGGGAATTTCACACGCACCCGTCTGGAACGCCGGACTTGCATGAGATCGACTTGAAGATCCTGAATTACTTGTCCGTTGGCGTGATGGTCATCATCACCGAGAAAGAAATCGTGGGATGGTACTATGACAAGCGCAGCACGAAAAAACCTGTCATAGAAAAAATGGTTTACGAGATCATCGACGACATGTAATATATATTCGGCGAATTCCGGGAAAATCGAAAAATCAAGGCTTTTTAGGTTGCATAATTTTCGATCAAGTAGTCCTTGAACGCCAGGTAGTCCTTTTTCTGCTTCGGGTAGGATTCTTCCTTTTCTTGCATTTTCTTGAGCGATGGCGGGAGTGGCGGGTCGATGCCGAGGATTTCCTGGATTAGCTCGGGGAATTTCGCCGGGTCCGCGGTCTCGATCGAGATGCACGGCGTCGCCACGTCATAAAAGTCGAGGAACCGTTTGAGCCCTCCCCAGCCAACAGCGCCGTGCGCTTCCAGGACGTAATTGTACTTGTGATGAACGGTTTCAATGATGAACCGCGTTTCCTCGTCGGATATGCTGGTCGAAAAGATGTCGTCACGCAAGCGGTTCATGTCCGGGAGCTTCAACACGTTGCCTTCGTGGTCCATGGTTCCCCCGTATAGATCCACGATCCTGGCGAGGTTCGACGGGTGCCCGACGTTCATAGCATTGCTCAGGCACTTGATCGAGGGCTCGATCTTGGCATACGTCGATGTCTCCAGGAACTTGGGGACCTCGTCGTTCTCGTTGACCGCAGCGATGAACTTGCTCACGGGTAACCCGAGCTGCTTGGCGATCAACCCGCCCATGAGGTTACCGAAATTGCCAGAAGGGACGGAGAAGACGACCGGGTCGAGAGTGCCCTTGCCGATGCTTTCCTCGCAAACACGGTAATATGCCCAGAAATAATACACGCTCTGGGGTAGCAAGCGACCGACGTTGATCGAGTTTGCCGATGAAAGGTTGAGGCTCGCAAGATCCGGGTCGGAAAATGCTTTCTTGACCAGGGCTTGGCAATCGTCGAATTTTCCTTCGATGGCGATGGCTTGCACGTTCTTGCCAAGCGTGGTCATCTGCTTCCGCTGGCGTTCCGACACCTCGTCTGCCGGGAACAGCACGCATACCTTGATGTTTTTCACGCCATAGAAAGCCGATGCAACGGCGCCCCCCGTGTCGCCAGATGTCGCGGTCAAGATGAGCATGTCCCGTTTTTCTTGCGCCACGAGAAGGGCCATGAGCCTTGCCATTGCCCTCGCCGCGAAATCCTTGAAGGATGCAGTCGGGCCCTTGTCGAGGTGCAGCATGAACAAGTTCTCGTTGTCGGCCAGTTTCACCACGGGAACCGGGAAATTGTACGCGTCCTTGCATATGTCCTTCAATTTCGCGGGTGGGAATTGATCGCCAACGAGCTTCGATAGAACGGCCAGCGCGAGATCGGGATATTCCATCGATGCCATCCCGAGCAATTCGTCGCGGTCGAATCGTGGATACTCGTTCGCCGTGTAAAGTCCTTTATCCGGCGCGAGCCCGGCAAGGAGAGCGGTTTTGAAATCAACTTCGGGGCAGCTATGGTTCGTAGAATGGAATTTTAGAATGGCCACGCCCATTACTCACTCCATTTTCAAGTTCTCTTATTTTCTGTGTCGTATATAGGGTATCTAATATCGAAAACCTTCATTCCTATGAGTGGTAAGTAGGTCGGCAATCGTTTATAACTTATCACGCATCCAAGAATTGATCCAGGCTCGAACGTTTCGGGAAAAAGGGCGTGATCTCGGCCTCCATCGCCTTCGTCATGCCACGAATGGAGTGCAGCTCGCCACGAGCATTCATATCCACGATCGACTCTTTCAAGTTCTGGATGTTTTGTCCCGTCCAGAACGACGACTTCCACGCGCCGCCCGTGATTTGCAAGTCATAACTCTTGTTCAGCAAGTACTCGGCGATCATGTAATTGATTTTCCGGTAATCATTCGGGATGTACCGCTGCATCCGATGATCGAGGCCGAGCTTGTTGCACGCGGCGAGCAATTTCTTGTTCATTTCGGTGATATATTGTTTCCGGAATGATTCGTCGTTGATGAATTGTTGCACGAGGAGATCATGTTCCCGGGGATATGCTGCCTTCAGCCTCGCGAGGAAATACTCCTGCTGGCCCTCCCGCAACGACATGCCCGGCGCGAACAGGACAAACGTCCCGCCCGCGTCCTTCACGCTCCCGAGCACCTGGTCGATGCTCTCGTCGGAATCCTCGAGAAACGGCACGATGGGCATGTAGGCGATGCCGGCCTGGATCTCGGGGTGGGCGTCCTTGAATGCTTTCAACGCCGCGAGGCGCTTGCTAGGCGTCGATGCACGAGGTTCGAGGACGCGGGCCACAGCCGGGTCGGTGGTCGTGATCGTGAAGCTCACCGCTGCCCAGGCCGTTTGATTGATGGCGGATATCACGTCTATGTCCCGCGTGATGAGATCCGATTTCGTGAGCAGGTACACGGGAAACCCGTGCTTGAGCAAGACTTCCAGGATTTCCAGCGTGACTTTATAATCCTTCTCCCCAGCCTGATACGCGTCGCACACGCCTCCCATGGTCGTCACGTCGGGAAGCATGGACCGGCTCCGGCGTATCCGATCGTCGAGCATCGCCGCAGCGCCCTGTTTCACGTAGATCGTGTCCTCGAAATCGTCGTGCATGTTGTATTTCCGGCTGCGACCATCGCAATAGATGCAGTCATGCTCGCAACCGTTATACGGGTTGATGGTATACCGGCACCAGAACCAGCTGTCGATGTACTTGAGCTTGTTCACGATGCCCTTGTATTGCTTCACCGTGTACGTTACCATGGGGAATCCCGTCCTCCCGTGATGTTAAAACAAGATAGCGTAGTAACTCCCTTGCTTGCGAATGACAATCCCTTTCTCGCCGAGCGCTTCGAGGATCTTGAACAGCTTCTTCTCCTTGTTCAGCGAGATTGCGTTCAAGTCGTTCTTGATCTTGACAAAATGGACCTCGTTCACGTTTTGCTCGTGTTTGAGCTTGAACAAGTACTCCTTGACTTCTGATGAGGAAATGTGGTCATCTTCCTTTGATAGAGCCTTGGGTTCCGATTTCTTTGGATGCGGCTTGTGCTTCTTCTGCTCTTTCTGCTCTTGCTTCGCCGGCTCGTTCGTGGTTGCTTTCTTTTTCGAGAACATGCCCGATGAGGAAGCAGACTTGGTGAACTCCACGGGCTCGACCGGTAGAACGGGAACGGGTTCAACGAAGGGCTGGGACGGCGCAGGCACTCGCGGCTTCTCTTTTTCAAGCTCGGCGGCCTTCGACGTGAGCGCGTCGTTGATCTTCTTGCGTTTTTCGAGCAGCCGCTGCTTTTCCCCCGGGCTATATTGCACGGGGATCTTGAATTTCCACTTCAAGTTCGCGTCCTCACCCGCGAGGAACTTGTTGAGGGCCTTTTGCTCGTCCACGATCACGACCACGGGTTTCCATGTCTCGATCCACGGGGCGATCCATGCATCCCTGCCCTCTTTCTTGAACCTTGCTATTTTTCTCTTGAGGCGGTCGGCGAGCATGCGCTCGATGCTCTTGAAAAGCGGGACATCCTTGTAATCCTCCATTTCACCGCCCAGGAAATCGAGAAATGCGTCATCGCTCTCGGGCGCGAGAGTATGCATATATTCCAACGCGGTTTCGGCCATCGATGCCATCCGCTCCAGGAGATCGTTGCCCTGGATGGATTGCGGCGTGTATTTCAATATTTCACCCGCGGCGATCTTGTATGCCTTCTTGTAATCGGCCGTGTTCAAACATTTCTCGATCTCGGCGATCTTGTCCTGGATCTTCTTGATAACTTCTTGCCGCTTTTTCAACGTTTCGGCATCGACTTGTGCTTGCGGCGGGGCAGCACCAGGCTTCATTTGAACCTTGATATTGTCGCGGAAGGCATCGATCTTGGGTAATTTCATTTTCAAAAAAACTTCGTATGATCAAATTCTAATAATTTCATTAAAATAAAAGTAATAAAAAGTTAAACCATTATCTGATGCGGGACGTTTCATCTTACTAAATAGATACCAAGTGTGAAACAACATGTCCTATATCCCAAAGTACATCCTCAAAAGGATGTTTTCTGCTGACTGCTTGAAAAAGGTCAAGGGCGGGATCGAACTCACGATGGTGAACGTCATCTCCCCGATCGCCGCGAAGGACTTGCCAGAGAACCTTTCCGAATTCCTCTCGGTAAAGGTCGATGGCAAGCCGATCCCTGCCGATATCATCAATCGTCTCGCCGTGACGGTAAACGGAAAGAGGTATGATGCCAAGAATCTCAAGGAACTCAATGGCCAGACTTTGCCCGTGGGTGCCAGCATGGTCTTCTTCGTCCCATTCGATGCGGTCAAGCCAGGCGAGGAGCACGAGATCGCGCTGGATGCCAAGAGCACGAAATTCCAGTTCGTGTTTAGCCGGGTCGTCAAGTGACAGCATTTATCTCCCTTTTTTTCCGATAGACGAGAATCCATAAATGGATCTTTGTCGGATCTTAGTCACGTAATCAACAAAAAGTAGTAAAAAGTGGAAATTATGCCATCTTCAGACGTTCTCATCGGCACCGACATCGGGACTCTCTCGACGAAGTCAATCGCTTGCACGGTCGAGGGAAGGGTCATCGCCGAGGATAATATTGCATATGACATCGTAACGCCCAAGCCGGGCTGGGCAGAGTTCCCCATAGACAAGCCCTTCAAGGCAGTTTGCGACACGATAAAAAATGTCATCGCGAAGGGAAAGATCGCCCCGGGCGACGTGAAGGGACTATGCATCTCCGGCCTTTACGGCGGTTCCGGCGTTCCTGTCGACGAAGAGATCGACGAGATACGGCCGTGCATCCCCTGGCTCGACACCCGTGCCATCAAGGAATGCGATTGGGCGAGGGAAAAGGGACTGGAGAAAAAAATCGCCGACGTGACGGGCAATTGCATCCATCCCTACTGGGGCTGGACGAAAATGCTCTGGATCAAGAACAACGAGCCGAAACGATGGGCGAAGATAAAATACTTGCTCACGCCCAACGCTTTTGCCATCTATCGCCTCACCGGCAAGATATCCCTCGATTTTTCGAGCGCCGGCAATTACGGCGGGATCTGGGACATCAAGAAGAACGGGTTTGCTCAGGATTTGCTGAAAGACCTCCAGATTCCCTTGCACATCTTCCCGCCGGACGTGGTTCGCTCCGCGGATGTGGTTGGCGAGATCGATGCCAAGGGCGCGATGAGCTGTGGTCTCCCTAAAGGAACGCCCGTGAGCGCCGGTGGCATCGATGCCCCGGTCGAAGCATTAAGTGTTGGCACGTTCGAGGTCGGCGAGCACACCGCGACCATCGGTACCAGCATGTGTCACAACATCGTTCAAGACAGGTCGAACATGAAATTATCTCCCTTGTTGATCAATTATCCCTACGTGGCTGATGACAAGAATAAGATCTACACGTTCGGCGGTGCAGCGACCGCGGCGGGTATCCTCAGCTGGTACAAGGACAACTGGGCGAAGGACAAGGATTTCAAGGATCTTGACGAGCTGGCTTCAAAGGTGCCCGTTGGCTCAATGGGTCTTGTCGTCTTGCCATACTGGAACGGGGAGCGCACGCCCATCTGGGATCCATTTGCCCGCGGCACGATCATCGGCCTCTCGCTGTATCATATGACCGGCCACGTGTACCGGGCATTTCTTGAAGGCGTGGCATATTCATTGAAGGATAACCTCGAGACGGCGAAAAAAATCGGTGCGGTCCTCAACGACGAGATGACGCTCATCGGCGGGGGTGCCAAGAGCCCACTTTGGCGGCAAATATTTGCGGACGTAACCGGGTACAAGATGCGCCACGTGTCCATGAGCTATGGTGCCCCGCTGGGCGACGTACTGCTGGCCGGCGTCGGTAACAAGATCTTTGATTACAAGGAAATCAAGAAATGGCTCAAGGTCGACGAGATCACGCCCCCTCACGTCGAGGATTCCAAGAAATACGAGGAATACTTCAAGCTGTATCGCAAGCTATATGAAAACAACAAGGAGATGTACAAGAAGCTGTACACCTTGATTTGATAAATCGCGTAATAAATTCCTTGGATATCGATTTTTTCCAATAATTGCCCTTTTTTTTTGAAATTTGATAGAAGTGTCGGCGCCACATATATTTCATATCTCCGTATTGCCCGGTTTCGAGGAACAAGGTAAAAGATTCTCCCGGTAACGATATCTTTATATAGCTCTGGGTTGCAATGTTCAATCCAAGATCGGATGCCAAAAAAACCTTGCAGAGCTGGTCACATTGAAACGTGCCCGAAGTTACGTTGAACTGATCCCGCTTACGCCTTCGTTTCCCGTGCGATCGCGGTTTTTCAAGTCTGCACTGGCCAAGTTGTTCAAGCGCCGGGCGTTTATGCCCCGGGAAACCATCGAATCTTTTGGCTATTCGTTTCTCGTCAACAGCGTCTCTTCCGTGCCTGTAAACAATGGCACGGAAGACGCGGAAATTGTTTTCATCCATCACGAAGCCCGCTTAGGCTAGTCGTGCCAACATTTAACTCCCTCCTTGCGCGGGATCCCTCCATGTCTCAACCCGGTAATGTGGGCTGGCAGCACGACCTGGCCAGCAAAGTCGAAGGCGTCGAATGGGCCAAGAAATCGATGACCAAGGGCACCTTGAAAATCACCAGCGAGGTCTTCGTCGAGTTTGATTTCAAGGATTATCCATCGTTCAAGATTTTTCCCAAGGAGGTCCGCACGCGCCTTCCGCAAGTCGTTGACATGCTCCCGGCCCTGGTGCTCTGGGATGAGGACAACCATCCAACGTGGGCCGAAGTGCTCCAAGAATTGAAAGCCAAGATCACGGCCATCCTTGGTTCGAATAACGCGCCAGGTGCTCCTGTTCTCGACCGGGCCATGCTAGAAGGCTTGCTGGACGCGGCACGCCGGGGTCACCCGAATGAATCGTTTTTCCTGCTCAAGCGAGATGGACGCGGCATCCTCGCGGACGTCGTGCTACCCCAGGGTGCGAAAGGCGGGAAAGTTGCGGCGTACTTCATGCCTGACCGGCTGCCGTACGATGCTGCGATCGAGGGCAGCTTTCATTCCCATCCGTCAGGCAATGGGGCCCCGAGCGAGCAAGACTTGAAAGTGTTCATCCAATACAAGATCAACGTCATCGCCTATTACCCGTATAATGAAAAAAATTACAAGGTATACAACAATCGTGGAAAGCCGATTGACGTCGAAGTAACCGGTCAAACAACGGTATGAGTGGTGCGTTTCCGCTGCTTGAGCAAGTCGGCGATGTTCACGAATGCCTTGCCCGCGTGCTGGCGGGATGCACCTTCCACTTTCTCACCGGTGATCGTGTTGAGCACGACCTCGATTGGCGTGCCGGTTTCCAGTTTTGCTTGGAGATACATGAAATTGCCATCGGGGCTGAACACGACGTTGTTGACAGGCCAATTGCTCATGGACAGGACAAGCTTGACGTTCGACGGGTCATAAATCTCGATGTACTCGTTCCGCTCATCGTTTTCAGGAATATCGATTGCCTTGAGCACGATGATGCGGGTTCCCGTCGGGTTCATGCACGCATCGATGTGCTCGTATGCATCCTTGGTTTCGACGAGAATGCGTTTCGATCGCGCCTTTTTATCAATGACAAACACCCGTGTGCGGACACAATCGTTGTGTTTCTCGTCGATGATGGCCAGGTCCCAGCCTTTGTCGCTTGGGGTTGGATTCATGATTGTCCACTTGCAACGATGAATGCACCACGGCATCTCGCGGCATCATTTGCAAATGTCGTTTTATTCAACCTTCTTGAATTGCTCCTTGAAATCGTACAATTTGGCAGTGATCCTCTGGAATGTCATCGGATTGGGAAGCATCTTGATGAGGAAGCTTCCCGCGCGCGCGAACTTTCCCACGGGCACGAGGAACGGCGGGTTTTTCTTGCCGAGGATCCATGCGATTTTTTTCGCGACGCTGGCGGGATCGCCCGATTTCGTGCCAAAGTTATCGATGTGGTCGATGATATCCTTGAAGGGAACCTTGTATTCGCCGGATTTTTCGGGCTCGGTTACGACTTGGAGCGAGCGGTGCAAGAAATCCGTGCTGAAGCCAATTGGCGTGATGACCGAGACCTTGATGTTGAAAAGATAGCCTTCCCCGAGCAGTGCCTCGGAAAGGCCCCTCACGGCGAACTTCGCTGCCGAGTAATAGCCGCATTGGGGAACCCCGAAATATGACATCATGGAACCCACGTTGATGACGAGCCCGCTCCGCTGTTTCCGCATGTGTGGGAGAACAGCCTTGATCATCCGCAGGTAGCCGAGGACATCGGTCTCGAACTCCTTGCGGATGTCGTCGTCCTTGCCAAATTCGATGGGGCCATACAACGCGTAGCCGGCGTTGTTGATGAGCACGTCGATGCAGCTTTCGATCTCGATGATTTTGGTCACCGCGGCCTTGATCGATGCCTCGTCCAGGACATTGCAGTCGAGCACCTTGAGCGTGGATTTGTCGGCCACACTTGCCTCCAGTTCCTCTCGTTTCTGCTTGTTACGGCCATCAACGTCCCGCATGGTGGCATATACCTTGTATCCTTTGCTCGCTAACAATTTCGCGGTTAAAAAGCCGAACCCGCTGCTGCAGCCCGTGATGAGTACGATTTTTCTGTCTTTCCTCGGTGTCATCTCGATCAACTTAAGGAGCATGTGTGCGATGACACTTAAATCCAGGACATAAAACCCTTTTCGCGCGAGGCATTTCCGGGAGAGAGCTCGGAAAGCCTTTTTTAAAACTAGCAACTTTTGGAACGATAGCGCGACATCGTACTATCGCTGTGTTATCCTTGTTTCCCGTTGATATTCATGAACCAGGTTGAAGATATCGTTGCGATCAAGGCGCACATCGCAAGCATCGTCGGAAATGGGAATGTCTCGGTCGATCCCCTCGTGCTATGCTCCTATTCAGAGGATGCCAGCCCGTTCGATGGTAAATCGCCGGCACTCGTTGCACGACCTGAAAATGCGGAGGAAGTTTCCCTTATAATGAAATGTGCAGCAAAAAACAAGACTCCTATCGTGCCCGTTGGAGGACGAAGCTCCATTTGCGGTGCTCCCATTCCACGCGTGGACAATGCGATCATGATCGATTTCACTCGTATGGATAAGATTTTGAGTATCGATGATGACGCCATGACCGTTCGCGTGCAATCTGGCATCACGTGGTCCAGGCTCATCCACGAGCTCAAGGAAAAAGGGTTCAAGCTTGGTTTCCGTGGCCCGTATGGCGGCAATGCTGGCACGGTCGGGGGGAGCTTGAGCGCCAACAGCATCGGTTGCGGAGCGTCGGCGCACGGCGGCGCGTGTGACAACGTGACGAACATCGAGGTGGTCCTTGCGAACGGGGATACTGTCCGCACGGGCAGCGCGTGGAAGGATGCGAATCCCGGGATCAAATCTGCTTTCGCCAGGTATTGCACGTTTAACGACATCACGGGGATCTTCCTGGGAGATCATGGTAGCTTGGGATTGAAGGTCGCTGCCACCTTGAAAATATTCCCCCTCGCGAAAGGCGTCTCGTATTTTGATATGGGCTTCCCGGACGCGCAATCGGGCGTTAAAGCCTTCCACGAGATTCAAAAAAATCACCTCGCCGAGGAAATCGTCATGCTGGGCGACGTGAACTCGATCGAGCTCCTCGCATCGTCGTATCGTTCCACATTCCCTGATGTCAATTGCATTTTCGGCATCATCATCGAGGAAGCCGACGAGAAAATCGCCGATATCAAGAAAGATCTCTGTGAAAAAATTGCACGGAAGTACGGTGGAAAGCCCATTGGCACGTTCTTGTCGAAAGCCCATTGGCTAAACATGTTCAATCTCGTGCAATCGCTGTTCGAGGAAGGTTTTTGGTATAACACCTGCCATATTCGGCCCATTTCGACCTTGCCCGCCTTGATAGACCGGTTTCACGAGATCGCGAAAAAGCACGAGCTCAAGAAGCATAACATTAACTGGATCCTATCCGCTCTCGGCGTGGATCACTGTTTCACCTCGGGATGGATAACCTTGTTCTTGAAAGACAAGGCAAAAAAGCCAATTCTCGAAACCGCATGGAAAGAACTGAAGGAATACGAGATCGAAGCGAACGGCGTCCCGTATTGGACCGGCAAATTGTGGGAACCGTATGCCTTGCCGGTTGCGAACGAGACGTTCCTTGACGTCATGCGGAAGGTAAAGCAAGCATTGGATCCGGATAACCTCATTCACCCGCAAACATTTATGGTGTAAATAAATTTATTCACGACACAATGGAATATGGAATCATCATGCCCGTAAAAATGCAAGAGTTGCAGAAGTTCGAGCATTTCATAGACACGTGTGGCAAATGTGGTGATTGTGCTTCTGCAGGCACGCAAGCAACGACCGCGAAGCGGCACGTGGACAAGCCGTGCCCGGTCAAGACCGTGCTCGGTTTCGAGGCATTCTCTGCCCGGGGCCGCATCCTCGTTCTCAAGAACATACTTAGCGGGAAATTGAAAGTCACCAAGGATATATTGGACTGGGCATATTCCTGCACGACATGTGGCAGCTGCAAGGAGACGTGCCTCGCCGTCGACGGAGGGATTGACACTCCGTCGATGATGGAAGCATTGCGGCATGACCTCGTCGAGAATGGTATTACCATGGACAAGCATAAGGACATCGTCGCGAGCATCCTGAAAAATAACAATCCGTACGGCGAGCCCGCAACTAAACGCATGGATTTTTTCAAGGGTAAGAATTATACCAAACACGCAGACACACTCTTGTTCCTGGGATGCACGGCGTCGTTCCGGGAGCCGCAGATTGCATTGAATGCCGTGGCACTGCTCGAAAAGCTCGGCATTCCGTATGCCTTGCTCGATGATGAAGGATGCTGCGGCTCCATCTTGAAACGTTGCGGTTATGTCAAGGAATTCGATGCCAACACGAAGCGAAACATCGACGCGTTCAGGGCGTCGGGCGCCAAGACCATCGTATTCACGTGCGCTGGCTGCTATCGCACGTTTAAAAAGGATTTCACCCTACCTAGCGATGTCAACGTGCGATTCCTCCACATCACCGAGTTTCTCGACGAATACTTGAAAACGCATCCATCGCAGTTCAAGTTCAAGCGGCACGCGAGGATCAGCTACCACGATCCCTGCCACCTTGGCCGCCACGCCGGCGTGTACGAGGCGCCGCGGAGCCTTCTCAAGAACATCGGGAACGCGACGTTCATCGAGCTCGACACCAGCCGCAATTATAGTCACTGTTGCGGATCGGGAGGCGGCGTGAAATCCTCCAACCCGGATCTTGCAAAACAGATCGCCGCGAGCCGGAACGCGGAAGCAGCGAGCAAGCAAGTGGAAATTTTGATATCTGCGTGCCCGTTTTGCGAGAAAAACTTGCGGGACGGCCTCGATGGCCTTGCATCGAAGCTACGTGTCGCTGATATCTCAGAGATCTTGCTCGAGACGTCACCAGAAACGCTCAAGAGCCATATCGGCGCGTGTGGGCCTTCCGGCGTGGAGCCGTCGATCGGCGCGAAATACATGGAGTACCTGGCGAAGTATCCGGAGATCTTTTCGGACCTCGTGCAAGGATCCATTATGGACTTCACGATCTATAACACGATCACGGATATGGAAAATAAATGCGAGCCAGTCGAGGCCTTCAATGTTTCCCGCTCCGAAATCGGCATCAGCATGAATATCGGCCGCGCTGACAATGCCGATCTTGAGCTTGCCCTTTCCGTGAAAGCCGTCGAGAAGCTCACGCGATGCCCCACGAAATCTGAATATGCCCAGCAGTTTGGCAAGTTTTATAACGAGCCGGACGAGATCGAGGGCTGGATCGACTTTGTACTCAACAAGCGCACCAAGACGCTCATCAAGATGGGATACGGGAAATTTGCAGAGACCGCAGGAATCTTAGAAGATGAAGATCAAGTCTAATCGTGAAACTCAATGGGCGAAGAAAACGCTACTGGCAGCATCCAAGTAAAAAATAAGTACACTGGTGAAGTGCTCGGTTCAATAGCGGTCGACACGGCTGAATCGTTGCGGTTAAAGATAAAAAAATGCAACGAGCAAGCCCCCGCGCTGAAAAAAATGAGCTTCGAGGAGCGTGCACAAGTTTTAGGTAAAGTGGCGACCAAGCTTCGATTCAAGAAGAACGACGTGAAGAAATTAATCGTCGCCGAGGGCGGCCTTCCCATCAAGTATTCAGAGTGGGAGCTGTCCATCGTTTCCAACGGTTTCAAGTTTGCCGAGTGGTATCACCAGTTCGTCGATGACCGTCCCCTTCAAAACATGGACGGGGAGCAATTTTCCCGCATCGTTTATATCCCGCAAGGAATGGCTGCTTGCATCTCGCCAAGAAACACGCCGATCTCGTTGCCCCTTTACATGATGGGCGCCAACTACCTGGTTGGCAATCCTGCCATAGTGAAGCCGTCGACAGCGTGTCCTCTCACCATGATTGATACATTCAAGATGATGAGGGAAATGGGCATACCCGCGATCGACGCGTTTGACTTGTGCATTGCCCCAGGAGATTGGGTCATCGACGAGTTCATCCAGAATAATATTTTAAAAGTAATCTTGTCGATATCCTCCTCCCATACTGCCAAGGATATCATCGTCCAGTATGCAAAATATCTCAAGAAATCGGTCGACAAGTCAATGGGCGTGAACATGTACACGATGCCGTTCAAACATTTCGTCTTCGAATGCGCGGGGAACGATGCCGGCATCGTCATGAACGACGTGAACCTGGAAAAGGTGGCTGAGTGGAACGCGAAGGCGAGCTATACCAACGGCGGTCAGCAATGCTTCTCCATGAAACGCATCATCGTTCACAAGGACATCTACGATCAATACATCGAATGCCTCCAAAAGGAGATGGCAAAGCTCAAGGTCGGCGATCCTATGGATCCCGACGTGGATATCGGCCCGCTTGGTAGCCGCAAGATTCTCATGATGATGCAAGTCATGGTCGCCGATGCCAAGGAACATGGTTGTAAGATCCTTGCCGGGGCGAAAGAAATCGACACGGGACACGATTATGGCTTGTTTTATTACCCGACACTCGTGGAAATTCCATCGGAAAAGGTTAACGATCTCCCTAAAGCGCCCTTCTTGTTCCGAGAAGAAGCATTCGGCCCCGTGCGTAGCATCACGAAAGCCGAGGACCTCAACGATGCGATCAGACTTGCCAACTTGAGTAATTATGGCATGCGTGCTGTGGTCTACACGTCCAATGAAGAAAACATCAAAGCGTTCAAGGAGGGATTGGACGTCGCCAATTTATATATCAACGCGCGTCCCATGATGACCGATATTTCTGTTATGCTCGGTGGCATCAAGGATTCAGCCTATCCTCCTGGCGCGAGATATTATGTGCAGGAGCTCGTCCACCAGAAATACGTGTATGACGGCACGGTGACAAACCTGGACAAGATCAAATAACCATACAAGGTAAACAACATGGAAGCAAATGTATTGCTCTTTCGCTTGCAGCAATTCTTTCCAAACACCCCCGACTTGATGCGGCATTTGAACCCTGGAGCTTGCTGGAAATATATAATCCACGAAAAGGCTCTTGACAATGACGCGCCTGAATTGGAATATTATCTTCGGAAAAAGGAAAACGGGTCAGTCGAGATGCTCACGCGAGCCCCTGCCGAGAAACCGGATCTTTTGCTTTTCTTCACTGAGAAGGCTATTTTAACGCTGGTAGACGGGGCTCCAGCGGCGGATGAATATTATGCCCGCTACCACGACGTTATGGCCAAGCCGTCACCCGGCGTCGATCTCGACAACAAGGTGAATAAATCGAAGCTCCACCTTTTCAAGATGGGGTACAAAATGTGGCAAGAAGCGTTCAAGTTCTGAGATTGCACGTGAAATATTCGTACATACATGAATACGGAATAAAAAACCCTCCCTTCTTGCTCTTTTTCTCCGAGGACGAGTCCACAGCGGTGATCGAGAAAAAACAAGAATAAATGAATCTTTTTAGGATCGAATAAGGATTCATGTATAATGTTCAATTAAGTTGTTTGTAACTTGCTTCCTCTACTGGTGATAACTCGTGAGTGAAACCAAGCAATCCGAATCAAGAAGCATCACGAAAAAAACGTGCATACTCGGCATGGCGACCGGGATCTTCGATATCATCGTCATCGCCATCGGCCGAAACGCGCCTTCAAATTTCGTGAATGATTTAACGTTCTATATAATCTACATCGTCACTGCCGTGCTCTTCAACACGGTTTTCAGGGGCATTGCTTATGGTCTTGAAAAAAATGTGAAATTGTTCCGACTGCTGTTCATTGCGGTGATGGCCTTCCGGGTGATCGATAATGTCACGGGCATCGTCAACGTGGTAGCAAAGCAATTCGGGGTAATGATTCCCGGTCTGTTTGGCTTGCTTCACCCGATCCCGTACTATCTCGTGAGCCGGTTGCTCTTTGGCATTCCGTTGGTCTTGATGCTCGTGTTTCTGTTGTTATCGAAAAGGCTGACTTCGTTATCGAAACTCTTCGTGCTCGTCCTTCTTGCTGCCGATGCGTTGAAGTTGGTTTTCTACATCCCGACCGGATATACCTTGGGAACTGCCCTGATGGTCGTGTCCATCATCTTTGATGCGGGACTCGTCGCGTGGGGCGTGCAGATGCTTGCTTTCCCCAATATCGGCAAGGCACCGGCAACGGGTGTCACCCGAGCAGTTGAAAAGCAACCTGCACAGCAAGTCGAAGGCATGAAACCCTCGACCACGCCGGCTTTGGCTGAACCGACGGGAGCCATCAAGGGGTTGCCAACGCTTTACTACTGGTGCGACAAGTGCAACAAGACAATTGGACCGAGGCAGATCAACCCCAAGGGCTTGACTAAGGCCGATTTTAGCAAGCCGCAAAAATGCCCGACGTGCGGCACGACGCTCAAGGCGTTCTGGCTTTTTATGAACCAGAAACTATACATCAAGCTCATTGTCACGATATCATTTTTTGCAGGTGCATTATGGATCGCGAATTTAACACCCGTGATTCTAGATTATATGAGCGTGTATGCAGCGGGATGCGCCCTCGGTGGCACAATTTTCTGCGCCGTTGTTGCTGTTATCATGATGATTTCCCTTTCAAAGTCCAGGATAAAACCCACGGCGAGACCAGAAAACGCGACAGAAATTCCATCACTCGCACCAATGGACAGTGCTGGAAAGGAGATCTTTTTCTTGGTCCTCTTTATCGTCATAGGAAGTCTAGCGATCTTTGGTATCTTTTGGCTGATCTTCTTCACATTTTAATCATTTTTACCTTTTTTTCATGATGTTTATTATTCGATAGTTTTTTTGCAAGAAAACTGATTGAGTGATTCTAAATTAGATACTCTAACTATACGGGTGGACAACCTTGGACAAGGAGCCAAGGCATTGCCCGGCGGGTCGTTAGAGGAAACCCGCTGATGATCGCGATGCCGTCGCGGCTCAGGTTTTTTTCTTTGTGGAGTGGAGAAAAAAACAAGAAGCAGAAGCTCAGGCGGAATCTTACTTCCTCGTGGCTTGTATCAAGAGAATAGATAGAACCACGTTCACGATGCTGGCAACGAGTCCTACGTAGAAACCTCCCTCGAACCACCATTCGTATGCCTCGTATTCGACTGCAAAACTCACCCCGCCGGCAACGATGATGCCCGCGGCTGCAATTCCCAATATCATGATCAACGAGGCAAGGTTCGGTTTGATAAAACGATTTGGTATGAGCTCGTTTAACGCGAAGATTGCCTGCAAAGCCAAGAGTGTGGCCCCAATAATTATAGCAGTCAAGCTCAGTGAGGAATTGTACACGCAGGTTAAACAGGCATATCCATACCCTGGGTAAGGGCCATAATGATAAAGACCAGCAAAATCTCCCCCGAGAAGGAGTCCGGTACCGATTCCTCCTAGTATCAGAATGAGTAATGCAAACCATTGACGTTTTTCAAATGCCATGCAAGTCGCCTCTATGGTGTTCAACTCTTCTGCTGGTTTTATAAATACATATCGCTAAATTTCTATCAACATCGGCTAGATTTTCTCGAAAAATGCAAGGTTTGCTCGAAAAGCCTATCCGATTATTGATCCGGAAAAACGGGGATATTCCTTTTTAAGTGGTTCTCTGTATCCGGCATCACACGGTCTATAACTTGAAGGTCGACTTCGAAAATGTCAATATACAGTCAAAAAATCTGGAAAAAGAACTGGGACGAGGGCGTTAACGATCTTCCCGCGAGCACGTGGGAAACAACATATACAAGAGCAATCCGGCGCTCATTCGAGCAATTTCCGACCAAGATGGCATTCGAATTCCTCGGCATCGAGGTCACCTTTAACGAGCTCGAGGCATATTCGAACCAATTTGCCAATATGCTCATCGAGAACGGGTTCCAGAAAGGGGACATCGTCGCCCTCAACTTGCCGAACACGCCGCAATTCGTGATTGCCTATATTGGCACGCTGAAAGCTGGGTGCATCGTTTCTGGCTTGTCGCCGCTGCTCACGGAAGATCAAATGCAATACCAGTTGAACGACCTCGGCGTTGACGGCAAGAAACGGATATGCCTGGTCACACTCGACGTGGTCATCGAAAAACGATTCTCGAAAATTGCCGACAAGGTTCCGAGCGTCTCGGTCGTTGTTACGAGCAACATCGCGAGTTTCTTGCCCAAGATCAAGCAAATCCTGGGCAAAGCCCTCAAGAGGATTCCCTTTGGCGAGGTCTCACCCCTGCCGGGTAAAAAAATCATCGATTTCATGGAAATGGTGAAACTGGCATCGACCAAGCTTCCCAATGTCGACATCACGCCCGATGACACTGCCTACATAATGTACACGGGCGGCACCACGGGACCGAGCAAGGGTGCCATCATCACCCACCGGAACTTGATGGCGGACCTGCTCATCGTCCATAACTGGCTCAAGTGGGAACCGGGTGGCGGCTTGGCCGTTTCTGGTTTTCCTTTTTTTCACATGGGTGGCTTGTTTTTCCTCGAGAATTGCATGTTCCTTGGCTGGAGCTTGCCCTTGATTCCAGACCCACGTAACGTGGATGCCATGTGCAAGGTCATCAAGAAGTACCATCCTAACGTGCTCCTCAACGTGCCCACGCTCTTCCAGATGCTCTTGAAAAGTTCCAAGTTCCGGGCACTTGACCATTCTACCGTCGAATACATGATCTCGGGTGCCGCGCCGTTCCCGAAGGAATCGCAAGAAGAGCTCGAACGCGTCGTGGGTAAGAATAAGCTCATCGAACTCTATGGAATGACCGAAGTTTGTGCATCGAGTATGATGAACCCTGTGCACGGTCAGAAAAAACTTGGCACGG
>JAUQYW010000785.1 GCA_030587525.1 Candidatus Sigynarchaeota archaeon
CGATGAGACGGGCGACTTGCATAATCGTGCCGGCGACGTCGTAACCTCGGTGATATCCACAAAACGTCGAGTTTTGATCGTTGAAAAGAACCCGGCGCGGCGTGGTCCAATCGAGTTCTGGTGGTCCCCAATAACTCATACGTGCTTCATGGTCGCTATCATGCCGGTACCCGGACACAGTTTCCCAAACCAGGTACTGGTTGCTCGGGCCTTGGAGCCCCTCGACGTTGATGCAATTCACGAGATACTTGGCTCCCCAGAGGGCTTCGTCGAAAGGATCGGCAAGGATCGTGTCGTAGAGGGAAGGTATGCTGCTATACTGTCCAGCGGGGTCCAGGATCGCTGCTTCGGCCAATGCTTGAACGCAATACCACTGGGTCTGAAACCACGAATTATATTTGTTGTAATCCCCGGCATCGTGCCAGCCACCGGAGAGATCGTGATAAATCCACCGGGTCCCGTCCCACACTTCTGCATCGTTCATATGGCAAGCTTCGTGACCGGGATATCCTGGTACGACGTCGTTCACGCGGTAATTGCACCGTTGATAGTAGAAGAATCGCAGCGCGAGCTCGATGGCCCGGTCATAGACAGCGCTCCCGATCTCGAAGCTCGGGCTCTTGAACGTCTTTCCTGCCACGGTCGCCTCGATGAAATAGCGTCCAGACGCGTTCACAGCGCTGAAATCGCCGACCATATAATTGTGGCCATAGCGGTTGGTGATATTTTTTACTAGATAGCTGATGTTGGCAATGAAACTCGTTGTTTCATCGACAACGTGAAACGTGGCATTATCGGGTACCGGGTCGTTCTCGCTGCTCGATTGGAAAATCACGCGCTTCGGCGCGTTCGGCAAGTAACCGACCTGGTTAACCAGCAACTTGGGCGATTCCCGCTGCGACCACTGGCCTTGCGCGATGAAGAGCACGGGCAACGTGCCCGCAGCAACCATGGTCGCGAGCAGTATGGCCGCGGTCTTGCGGTTCGACCGGTTCCGTATCAAAATCATGAGGGCCGGCACGTCTCGATGCCGCTGGTGATAGCGCCGGTAGACACCACGCGATGCGAATAGAACAAAGATCGTCGCTGATCCAACGAATAGCCAACCCCACGCGTGCGATAGCGGCCACCACCACGCGATCTCGATGGAAAACATCATGTCATGACCGAGCCCGGGGGCGGTGCCCGATGCGATGAACTGCATCGCGATGATCAACGCCATGCTACCAGCGAGCATAAAAAAGAAAGGCAGAACAACATTCCTCGGCGGCTTCGCTATGACCTCCGGCCGTGCCTTCATTTTTTCGACTGTGAAGGCCAGCAAGCAGCAGGGGAAAGCCATCGTCAGAATAAGCACGTGCACGGGCATCGAGAAGTCGAAAATTGCGTGGGGGTCGTATTGCGTTATCGCTCCGAGATAAATCCAGATGGCGATAAAACTCCCGAGACACGTCCACGCAAGCACATTACTTTTCGTCTCTTTTTTCCTCGCATTGATGGTACCGATCAAGAGTCCGGCAAAACCGATAATGCCTGGCCACGCGATGATCTCGTAGGCAAATTGCGTATCAAACCAGTTCGACGCGATGGAAAACGTGGGCTTCCACGTTAATGCCATCGCGACTACCACGCCTCCGGCGATGATGCCGGAAATGGCAAGCACCTTTCGTTCCTGCAATGCATCGAAGCGCCATACGTCAACATTGCCGGGATGAAATTTGAAAAGCAACAATGCCGAGAACAGTGATATCAAGAGCAAATTGAACCATAATTCCCCCCAAAACGTGTCCGTGTCCCACAATGTTTCGAACAATGTCAAGCCATTTCGACCACGCCACGTGAAGGGGATGGTCGACTTGTCTTGCGAGTCCACGACGAACATCACGACCATCAAGCACGACACGAGGAACGGGAGAATGAACAAGTAAGCATATGACTTTCGAGGGATGCCACCTTCCGAGTTGCGATTCATGATCAAACCTTCCCGCGACACGCATTTAAACCTTCAAGGGAAGCCGAAAAAATGGTAGAAGTACAACACGAGCCATTTGCCCTTGAAATCTTTCAACGACCGCTCTTTTCCATCCTGGTCTTGCAAATTGAATTCCGGTGCTGCAGATCCAATTGCTGGTACTGGCCTATTTTTTCACCTCGATTTGACGATGTATGAATTGACCACCACGAGTTATTTGTGTCTATTGCTTTCTCGAAAAAACGACGAGCTCTTGACAACATCTCTTACAACTCGGATGCCGCCCTGCCAATTTTTTTCCCAGGCATTACCACGAGGGTACACCGAAAGAAGGGTTTGACTTGGGCGATTCGGCGGCTGCTGCCGCCAGCCAATGATGCGTGGCTTCTTGATTTAACGAACACGTGCATCATATTTGCGACATATAAATCTCAGCAGAAACATGTCAAGATTGGCTTATAAACGATTTGAGCACGTATTACACGATGCTTGATGTGGCAAAAAAAAGTCGATGGTTATGAAGATTGGATATAAAGAATGAATGGAAAGAACGAGATTCACACATCCTTACCCGCATGAGCCCGTGTAATGAATGAAATCGTGCTTGATAAATTGAAATCGAGTTGTGGGATTGAAAAATTTTTTACTTAAAAAAGCCGTTGAATCCCATCGCCATGGAGACGATTGTCAAAAAAGCCCTCACGACTTTTATTCAGTGATAAGATCATGAACCAGGATTTACACAGCACCGATCGAACCAGGGGCAAAAATCGATACTCTCTGCTTGTCCTTCCTATCTTACTGGCGATAGCCATGCTCGTAATTGGGCTCATTGCCGCCAACGCCAGGACTGCCACGTTCAGCTTCGAGAATTTGTTTATCCGTTCCACTTGGAGATATGGCTTGACTTTGTTAGAAACAATTTTTGACCCGATAATTTTCTGGGGGGAAATCGGGTTCAACATTAGCCTTGCTTGCATCATCGCCGCGTTTTGGATCCATCGGGTCCCGCCAGGCGGGGATCAGTGGCGGATCGATGCGAAGGGCACCCGGAATTTATTCTTGTTCTCCTTGATAATAACAGCGGGAATTTTGGCTTTCATGGTTATCTTGCTGGTCACCACCATTCCCGAGCCCGCGGTAGCGATCTCGACCTGGTGGCCCGCGCAAGCATCGTACCAGGCACCTGCAATACCCGCGATCGTGACAATCGCCGCGATCATCATTGCTCCGATGAAGAAATACAAGAAAGGCTCTGGACAAGGAAAGAACATCGAGATAGCAACGCTCGTCGTGGCGGCCGTGGCGGGCATCTCGTGGCTGATCTCGTGCATCCCCACGTGGTGGCACCCACGTGGCTTGTATAACTTCAACTACCAGCTCCATTTTATCGTTTTTAACGTGGCATTTCCCATCAGCATCGGAGTTTTTTTGTTCACGTTCCTCTTGCGAGACCCGCCTGCTCGCGGCGACGGGAAAACTCGTGTCCGGGCCGAGATATTCTATTTCATAGGAGCTCTTGTCTTGCTGGTAATCATTCAAGTGGCCGGCATTTTCGCGAATGGCACCGGGGCTCCTGGGCAGATATTTGACATGGACGTGTATTGGTGGTGGCCTATGGCACATGTATTCCCATACATTTTCATCGTGGCACTCGCGTGCACCATCATCACGGGTACACGGCTTGTCAAGACGGAAAATGCCGGGCAATTTTTGCGTGGTGCCTTGAATCGACGCCAAGTCCCAAGCATCGTGAAAAAGATCATCATCATAACTTGCATCGTCACGTTCATCATCCCGCCCATCGTTGGTTATGCGACGGACGACGAGGATCCCCCGCGGTTGCTCGTGAATCAAGTCGGATACCTCCCTGCATCCCCGAAGCGATTGCTGTTCCAGGCTCCCACCGGCAAGACCGTGCCGGAAAATGCTTCCTTTTGCCTCGTTAGCGAGACCTCGGGAGCCACCGTGTACAACGGGACGCTTTGGAAAAACAGCTCCTATTATCAGCATTGGTACATGGAAGGCAACTTCACGACTTTTAACGAAACTGGCCGGTATCACGCGGAGGCATCCATCGATGGTATCGCGGTCGAAAGTCCACCATTCAGCATTGGTACTGGTGTGTATGATGTCGCACTCGAACGGGCGGTGGATTTCTTCTATTACCAGCGCTGCGGGTACGAGGTAGAGGATGTCGTGGCAGGCTTCTCTGGCCACCATGCTTGCCACCTTGACGACGCGATGATCTTTAATGGATCAAGCCTCGTCTACAAGAATCTCACCGGCGGATGGCACGATGCCGGGGATTATAACAAGTACAATTCATGGTATTACACGCAATGGCGTGTCACGAGGGCACTCGCTGACGCGTGGCTGGATTATAAGACCACATATTCAGCGTTTCAAGATCGGTATGATAGCAATGCACCAGATATCATCGACGAGATGCTCTGGGGTGCCACTTACCTGTTGAAATGCATCGATACTGTGGGTATCAAGCCCACGACGCGAGGCCTTATCATCCATAACATCCACGACTGGAACTATGCGAGCAATCGTAGCGCTGGCGCGTCGTATTGGGGGCCGCCTGACAGAAATACCGACAACATTCCGAACACCGGCGACGAGCGGATCGTTTATACAAGCGGGAACGCGTTGCTCGTGCCGTGGGGCTGGGCAGGTGCCGAAGAAGGGTTTGGATTTGCCGGGGCAATGCTTCGGGTAGCTCGTGTCGTCGAAGCGATGAATATTACCCTTCCATCGTGGGCTGTATCGGTCCAGGAATTGCGGGATGCCGCGGCACTGCTGAACGAAACGTATTTCCCGATCGCTGAGTCTCACGAGGGAACGAAGCTCAACGGTACGATCTGGCCTCACATGTGGACTGCCATGGCACGCCTCTTGTACGAGCAAGAGACGGCCAGGATTACCGGGAATTGGAGCGTTGCCGATGACTGGGCTTACATGATTCTTGGCCATGTTGGCGATACTTTCGACAGTTCCAATGATGTCCATTTCTTCAGCGACGTGCTGAAATATTACATCGATTGCAATCGCACCATACCGGCGGAAGCATTTTCCAAGATTTCGGCTTGGCAGACTACGTTCTTTCCCTTGCATTTCGTCGGCCCGTTTGGCGTGTTCAACGTGTTCGATGGCGAGGGAAATCCCGTTCTGTTTAGCAGGGACAGTCGCGCAGGCGGGGGTCTCATCAATGCCGATCATTGCTGGTTCGCGTGGTTCCAAGCATTGGCGGGTCATATCGCGCCCGGAGTGCGGCTCGACCTGGTGCAAAATGTCCTGGACTACTTGTTCGGCGTGAATCCCCTCGGACTTTGCCAGATGGATGGGATCGGCGGCCGGTTCGTGCCCCAGATCCACCACAGGTACAGTTATGCTCGGAATCCGTCAGGCCGCGTGCCGGGTGGTATCATCAATGGCATCCGCAGTTATCTCCCCTCGATACAATGGGCCGAACTCAACGGTGTCGATCAGACGGCTGCCGCTGCTCTCCTTCCCGAGAACGCGTGGGTCGATAACTGGCCTGCGTCAGGCTTGTTCAGAGACGGTGTAAGTGCGCATTCCAACGAGATCTGGATCATCCACGATGGCGCGTTCCTTGAAATGCTCACGAGTTTCCTGAAATATCATGCGTGAATCTAATCCGCGTGACAAAATGAATGAAAAACATAGAATTTATTTTTTCAATTGGGCAATCTTTGCTTGCACTTCGGCAGGATGCTCCTTTGGCTTCACAGCTTTCCAGGTGAACGCCACTTTTCCCTTTGGATCGACGAGGATCGTATCCCTGCTGATGTGGCCACCGTCGGCCTTGTATGCTCCATAGGCCTTGATGACATCGAACGGCTTGTCGCTCAACAGCGTGACCTTCAACTTGTATTTATCCACGAATTTTTTGTGGCTCGCCACGGTATCCGCAGACACGCCGACGATGTTCGCATCCAATTTTTGCAATTCCTCGAAGATGCTCGTGAAACCTATAGCTTCCGCGCAGCAACCTGGCGTGTCATCCTTCGGGTAGAAATACAACACGAGCCATTTGCCCTTGAAATCTTTCAACGATCGCTCTTTTCCATCCTGGTCTTGCAGCTTGAAATCGGGTGCTGCAGATCCAACTGCTGGTACTGGCATGTTTTTTCGCCTCAATTTGACGATGCATCACTATCCACAACAAGTTATTTGTGTCTATTGCTTTCTTGAAAAAACGACTATCTCTTGTTTACTTATGAAGGATAGCCTGCTGAGCAATAGGGAAAAAAAAGCCTCGAGATTAAAGTCCAATCACGTCAAGGTAAGTTATTTTACATCTCGCCTTTTAGAAGGTTAGATAAGGTAAATGAGAAGATAATAGGCTAAAAAAGAACCCCTTATGATATTGGATGAGATCCACAACTGCAGAAAGACTAATATATGGATTTCATCCAAAAAGTGTGAAGCGGCCGCATTGAATAAGAAAAGTGTTGAGGTGGATGCCTTAAGCACGGGAAAATCAGGATATTCGATAAAAAAACGGGGAGGAATATGTCTACTCGCGGGATTCGATCAATTTTACTAACTTGTTTAAGTCATGGAAGGGTCGATCGCTAAGCGAAACCTTATTGCCCTTGTAAATTCGCAAGTTTTCGTGGAACGCGGGCTTCTGGTTCACGTAAAATATGCCAAGTGGCAATTTTTCCGTTTCGCACGCCCGCTTAAACCCTTGCTGCCGATCATGAGGATCATGGCTAGCTTCCAGGTAATACACGTGTTCCTTGAACCACTGGAACGTGTTGAGCTTGTTGAATGACGGGCACGGCTGGAGGATGTCGACAAGCGCGTATCCCGTGTGCTGCAGGGCTTTCTTCACTATCTCGACAGACTGCTGCTGGTCGCCCGCGTATGCTCGTGCCACGAACGATGCGTCGAGCGCGATGGCCACCGTGAGCGGGTTGAATGGTTCGAGGATGACGCCATCGACTTGCACCGGCGTGACCATGCCTTTCAAGGAAGTGGGAGAAGCCTGCCCTTTCGTGAGACCATAGACCATGTTGTCGTGGACGATGTGCGTGAACTTCGGGTTTCGCCGGATGTTATGGATGAAGTGATTGCCGCCCTCGCCGTAATTGCAGCCTTCCCCGCTCTCGCAAACCACGGTGAGCTCGGGATTTACCGCCGAGATCGCCGCGGCCACGGGAACGGAACGACCGTGAAGCCCGTTGAAGTAATTGCACTTGAGGTAATGTGGGAACTTGGCAGCTTGACCGATGCCTGAAACGAAAACAAGCCGTTCGGGGGATATACCCAGTTCCGCGAGTGCTTGCTTCATAATCCGGAGGATGCTAAAATTGCCGCACCCGGGGCACCACTGGTTGTCAACACCATCGACATCGAATTCGCGGGGATCCATCTTAGGACGCCTCCTTCTTGATCTTCGCGACGAGCTCCTCCACGTGAAAAGGCTCGCCGCTGTATTTCAAGACCTTTCGATCGATGTCCACGCAGAGTTCTTGCTTGATGAGCTGGCCGAATTGCCCCGTCGCGTTCCCCTCGACCAGGATGGTTTTTTTCGCCTTGTCGAGATACCGTTTCGTTACCGGGGGTATCGGGTAGACTTGCAAGAAATGTAAGTGAGCGATCGCGGGATCACCGATGATGGCCAGCGCCTCCTCGATAGCGTTGCACGTGGATCCCCAGCTCACGACGAGGAACTTGTAATTGGTATTACCGGAAAATCTCGGTTGAACCATATCATCCTTAAAATTGGCGAGCTTGCGCAGTCGCTTGTCGACCATCGCGGTTCGGACAGAAAAGTCTTCCGTGATATGCCCCTCCTCGTCATGCTCGTCACTATCGATCAAGACCAAGCCATCGCCATTCTTGGGAATGCCTCTAGGTGAAATACCGCTGCTCGTGAGCGCATATCGCTTGTAGCCTTTCGCCGTTTTCACGACCCCGCTCTCGATTGTGATCCCGTCCAAGTTGAACGGGAGCACATTGTAGTAGGAATCGATGTAATATTGATCCGACAAGATGAAGACGGGAACCTGGTATTTGGCCGCAAGGTTAAACGCTTTTTGAGCAAGGTAAAACCCATCCTCGATCGTGCCGGGCGCGAGGATGATGCGAGGGAACACGCCGTGCCCGGCATACAAGGCAAGGTTCAGGTCACCTTGCTCGGTCCGCGTAGGCAATCCCGTGGCAGGCCCGGGGCGCTGGCCGATGTGGATGACGATGGGGCTCTCGATCATACCCGCGAGACTAACTCCCTCGCACATGAGAGCAAAACCACCACCAGATGTCGTGACCATGCCTCGAGCCCCTGCATACCACGCGCCCAGCGCCATATTGATCGCCGCGATCTCGTCCTCTGCTTGCTCGGCGATGATGTCGAAGATCTTGGATTTTTCGGCGAGGGACGAGAGCACCGCGGTTGATGGCGACATCGGGTAGGACGAGATGAAATTGCAGCCGCCTGCGATGGCACCTAGGGCAATCGCTTCCGCGCCGTTGATGAGGATATCTTCCGCCACGCACGCGTTCGTGACGACGTCGAACTTCACGGTTCCTGCCGTCGCAAGTTCCGCGCCAGCATCATATCCCTTTTGCAGCGCCACCATGTTTTTTTGGACGATCTCTTCCTTCTTGTCTGAAAATTCTTTCTTGACTTTCGAAGCTACAAGGTCTATACTTATGCCCAAGATACCGCAGACAGCACCGATTGCAATGGTGCTCGTGAAGATCTTGCCACCTACGTCTTCAGCCATTGCCGTGAACTGGAAATCGATATGATGGCCGAACCCGGTGAATACCTCTGCGTCGCATAGCACGATGGTGGAAGCGGTGATGCGAGATTTGAGCCTGGCAATTGATTGCTTCTCTAACGGCACTAGCAAATCGATTCTGTCGATGTAACAGTTCACTTTATTCTTGGAAGACATCCGGATCTCGGTGGAATTCGCGCCGAGCCGCACGCGTGACATGTATTCCTTCGTCGCGAACACGTTGTAACACGCGTGTTTCAAGATGCGGACGAGCACGGACTCGATGGTCTCGATGCCTTGTCCCGCTTGGCCCGCGAGCACGATCGAGATGTCATCCTTCGCCGGTTGTTTCATGCAAGTTGTCCCCGCAATAGGTTGCTTTTCATCAAATGCATAGGAACCAGCATCGCTTGCATTGATAAAACATCCTCTTATGCGAGAATTGGGTGGGGTATGTATATCTCATCGGTGTTTACTAGGTTGATGCAAGCAACGTGATGGCGTATCGAACATGTACTCCAAAAAGGTTATAGCACATTTCACAAACCCGCACAATGCCGGGGAGATGCAAGACCCGGACGGCATCGGGGAAGTTGGAAACCCGACGTGCGGCGACATGATGCGCATTTTCATCAAGGTTGAAAACGATAGGCTCAAGGACATCAAGTTTCAGACCTTTGGCTGCGCTGCTGCGATTGCCACTTCGAGCATCATGACCGATATGGCCATGGGAAAAAACATTGTTGATGCTTTTAAAATCACCCGCCAGAACGTCGCCGATGAGCTCGGGGGGTTGCCAGCGGCAAAGATGCATTGCTCGAACCTCGCCAGCGACGGCTTGAAAGTGGCTATTAACGATTTTTTAAAAAAGAAGAATAGACCGCCCCTTGGACCGGAAGGGGATGATGCAGAAAAATGCGAAACCCAAGAGGATCCTGACAATGAGTGAAAAACACCAGAAAATGAGCCCGGACGCCCCTATCCGCTTCATGGACAAGTGCAAGGATTGCGGGAAAATACTTTCTAATGGTACAGAAACGTGCCCAAATTGTTTTCTCAAGTTCGACGTGAATCTCGACGATCTCGATGTTAACATGGTGAAGAAAGAACTTCAATTCATCCTGGATTCGTTCGCATCCGACGTGACCGCAGCTTTCACGAAAGATCCCGCGGCATTGTCGATCATCGAAGTGCTCACCGCTTACCCTGGCACGCAGGCGATTCTGTTGCATCGCGTGGCGCATTTCTTCTGGATCATCGGCATGCCTTTCGTCCCGCGGTACTTGTCGAACATCGCTCGCCAGATAACCGGCATCGAAATCCATCCTGGTGCGAAGATCGGCAGGGATTTTTTCATCGATCATGGTGGTGGGGTCGTCATCGGCGAGACATCAGAAATCGGCGATAATTGCTTGCTGTATCAAGGTGTTACGCTAGGTGGAACAAGCGATAAGCGGGAAAAACGCCACCCAACATTGAAAGATAACGTTGTCGTCGGCGCTGGGGCAAAGGTTCTTGGCCCCATCGTCATTGGAAATAACGTGAAAATCGGTGCCAACTCCGTGGTCATACACGATGTTCCTGACAATTCGGTCGTCGTCGGCATCCCCGGAAAGGTGACGTCCCGTGAAGAAAAGGGGCCCGAGGTCGATCTCCAGCACGGCATGCTGCCCGACCCCGTGCAGAACGTCATCTCGCGGCTCGAGGAGCGTATCGCTTCGCTCGAGGCTACCTTGAAAAAGACAAAAAAATGAGTGATGAATGTGGCAAAATTGTATCAGAATATTTTAGAAACCATCGGAAACACACCGCTCGTGAAACTCAACAAGCTTACGGCGGGGTTAAAGGCGTCAGTCTTTGGGAAAGCGGAATATTTCAATCCCGCTCACAGCGTGAAGGACCGCATTGGCCTCGCTATGATTGAAGTGGCCGAGAAAGCAGGAGTAATCAAACCAGGTGATACGATCATCGAACCAACATCAGGCAACACAGGCATTGGCTTAGCACTTGTCTCTGCCGTGAAGGGATACAAGCTTTTGCTCACCATGCCTGAGTCTATGACCATGGAACGCCGCAAGATCTTGAAGGCTTTTGGCGCGGAGCTGGTGCTCACTCCTGCTGCAGAGGGCATAAAAGGTTCCATCAAAAAAGCAGAGGAATTGCTGGCTAATGGCAAGGGAAAATTCATCCCGCAGCAGTTCAAGAACCAGGCGAATCCGGAGGTGCATTATCGAACGACAGGACCTGAAATCTACGATGCTTTGAAGGGCAAGCTCGACGTGTTCGTGGCAGCTGTTGGCACGGGCGGTACAATTACTGGCGTTGGAAAGTTCCTCAAGGAAAAGCTCGGGGACAAGGTCAAGATCATCGCCGTCGAGCCTAAGGATTCACCCGTGTTGTCCGGCGGGCAGCCCGGGCCCCACAAAATCCAGGGTATCGGCACGGGATTCGTTCCGGACGTCTTGGATACTAAGATCTACAGTGAAGTCCGCCAAGTGACCTTCGAAGACGCAGTTGCCACGTCCCGTAAGCTTGCAAGCCAGGAAGGCATTTTCGTTGGCATTTCAGCAGGGGCGAACGTGTTCGTCGCGCTGCAAGTCGCTAAGGAAATGAACAAGCCAGCCAATATCGTGACGATCTTGTGCGACACGGGCGAGCGATACTTGTCGAATCCGCTGTGGGATTTCTAACAATTTCCTTTTTTTTTTCGATGAATTTACTTGATCCCTTTTTTTTCTACGACGCCAGTTCTTTCGCGAACCAGCTGAACGCTTCAAAAATTCCCTCGCCCGTGATGGCGCTCGTTTCAAAATATTTCTTGGGACGGTCCCCGAGCTCGTCGATGCGGAGTTCCTTCACGAGCGCAGCCACTTTCGGCTTTTTCAAGTCCTTCTTGTTAAAAAGTATGAGGACGGGAAGCTTCCGAGTTTCCGGCTTCGTCGCGATCTCGTGCAGCACGATTTTTGCTTCCGCGAAATGATCCTGGTCCGCCACGTCGACGACGAAGACGAGACCATTTTGACCGGTGAGGAGAGGTGCCCACATCTGCCGGAACTTGATTTGTCCCGGCGCATCATAGACCATCACGGAAACATTTGTATTCGGGATTAAAATTCGAAAGACATCGACGAAGGCATTTGGCTTGTTGTCCTTGAACGCTCTTTTTTGCAAAGCATCGAGAACCGTGGTCTTTCCAGCCTTCGTGATGCCGAACACGAATATCTTTGCTTGCCGTGTCTTGAACATGTGTATCTCGGCAGGAATGGATTGGAACATAGCAAAGAAGAGCTCCTTGATTTCCTCGAACTTTTTCGGATCACCGGGGTGCTTGCTCGAATCCACGTAAAAAGCCTTGTACGCGTTCTTGATCTGCAATAGTTGTTCCACGAACTTGGACAAGTACTCCTTGGCCGTGATAGGATTCAATTCACCGTCCCGCGTGAGAAGGGTGATCATGAGCAGCTCGTAATTCCCCCGGGCATAATCAGATGGCACCTGAAAGGAGAGATTGGCAGTTTTCGTGCTGCTAAACTCGTGATAAAAAAAACCTTCCTTGTACAAGTCCATTAATTGCGCGATCTGGTTGAAATCATCTTTGTTCAAATCCGTAGGGGCCATCAATATGATTCTCGGACCAAAGATCGGATCGAAATACGACAAGATAAGAGCCCGCATTGCTTCCAGCCAGTTTTTATCCATTACACTTATAGACTTGATAACCGGCACTCAAGATAAAACTAGTTGTTTAACTCTAAAGGGGTATTATTGTAACTTGAGTTGCTAAGGGAGTGATAACGATGACATGGCTTGAAGTCGCGCCTAATATTTTTTCCATCCGGGAAAAAAGTTATCGATTTTCACAACCGAGTGTAAACGTGTATTTCGTGTTGTGCGATAACGGCCATGGAATATTATACGATGCCGGGTATGCCATGAAGCTATCATTCAACGATTTCTTGACGAACTTCACAAGATTAGTCCAGCAATTGAAACTGGAGGGTCGTTTAAGGAAAGAGGTCGCGTTCCACGATATTGTCGATCGCATCATCGTGTCTCACGAGCACCACGACCATTCTTCGGGTGTGCCTCTTTTGCGTCGTTATTTCCCCCGTGCCATCGTATGCGCCTCCGCTGCTACAGCAGCGTTGTTGAAACACCAGTCAGATTTTGTTCTCATGCAGCAGCGGGGATTTCCTATGCTCAAGGAAATGATCAAGGATATGTTGATGAATTTCTTCCTACGGTTGATTCGCGTCCAGCCCTCAATAAAAATCGATCATGTTTTAAAAGATGGCGAGGAGGTCGCTGGAGGAGAATACAATTTTCGCGTGCTGCTCGTGACGGGGCATTCGCCATCTCAGGCGCTCTTGCACGATGAACAGCATCGCATGCTCTTCACGAGCGACCTGATCCTCCAAGACATATCGACCTGGCTCGGCCCGCCACATTCCAGCTATCGCGGGTACATGGAAGCGATGGAACGCCTCGCGGCGCTGGACTTGTCGATCATGCTCCCCGCGCACGGGAAAATGATCATGCATCCCCGGGAACGGACGATGCAGCTGATCAAGTTCCGGCAGCTCCGCGAGGAGCAGATCGTGAAGACTTGCGCAGAAAAATCGCAATCGATCGGCGACATAGCTTGGAGAACCTACCGGGAACGCGGTCTCGGAATTTATATGATCTCCCGGGGCCTGGTAAATCTCGTGGCGGATTATCTCGTGGAGAATGGGCGGCTGCGGGCAATAAAAGCGGGCCGGAAGATAAAATACATTAAAACTTGAACCTTGTATTTCTTCAAGAAAAATAGGGTTTCATGACCTTTTCCCAATCCAAATTGTCAGGATACGCGGGAGGGATTGAAATATCTTTCGTTTCTTGATCCACGTCAAGGATGCCCGTGCCGGTCAAGATCACGCAAACTTTATTGAACTGGGAAAGCTCGTTGGAGTTGGCCCCGATCTTTTTCAGCGCCGCGATGACCGTGGCGCTGGCCATTTCCACGAACAAGCCTTCCCGCTTTGACAACAGTTTTTGGGCCGCCCGGGTCTCGGCATCGGAAACCACGATGCCGGAAATCTTGCTACCCTTGACTTGCTTTTTCAGCATGTAGAACCAGCTATAATCGAACGGGATGTCGTAAGCCAGTGCGGATATTTCGGTCTTGACGTTTTTCCAAGCATTCGCGTAAACTTCCTCGGGAGTGAGGTTCATGGTGATCGCATCGATGAACGGGTGACAGCCTTCGGGCTGGACTGCGATGAAGTCGGGAACCTCGCTGATGAAGTTGAGTTCCTTCAATTCCAGGCAAGCCTGCATGATCGCCGAGATGAGAGCGCCGCCTCCAACAGGAACAACGATGAGGTCGGGCAACTCCGTTTCCAGCTGCTCGAAAATTTCATAAAGGATGGTTTTTGCCCCGTGGTTCGTGAATGCATTGTACAACGACGTGGTCGCGAGGTTCACGGCGTTGAAGGCCTTCGATCCCTTGATCACCAGGTCCATCAACGATTTTTCCGAATTGCTCTTGATCTGGATCACGTTGCCGCCGTAAAGCTTGATCTGCTGGATCTTGCCGGCCTTGTAATTGCTCGGCACGACGCACAAGCTCTTGAATCCCGCGCGCGCGGAATACGCCGCCACGGAGGCGCCCACATTCCCAGTCGAGAGTGAAATGGCTTTCTGGAAGCCAAGCTCCTTTGCGACCGAGATGCCAAGCGAGATTTGCCGGTCAATGTAGGAGCCTGTCGGGTTGATCGTCTCGTTCTTCATCAATAAATTTTTTAACTTCAGATCCTTTCCGAGATTGCTCGCGGGCAGCAACGGCGTCGAGCCTTCACCCAGCGTGACGATGTTCGCCGCATTCCGAAGCGGGAGGAACGGGAGGAACTTCCACATACTCGACGTGCGTTCCCTGAAAAAATCCAAGCCGATTTTGCCCACCTTGTCATGGATGATGTTGATATTGAGGGGACTATCGCAGTTTGGACACGTGAAAGGAGTCTTTTCCTCGTCAGTGAACACGGCTTTGCATTTCGGATTCGTGCATTTCATGAGGAATTTCAATGCGAACACCAATCTTGCATGGGAGTTGTACATGGATGAAAATTCGGAGATACTGGAAAAATCCTTGTATCAACCATTAACCAGCATCCGAGTTAAAATAGGTTGCTTTTTTCGGACAAACAACGGGGTCAAATGGTCGCTTTCAAGGAAAACAACTTCTTGTCGATGAGGCCTTTGACCGCGGAGAGTTTCTCAAAAAAGATGCTCGCAAGATTGATGCTCGTTTTCATGATGTAGACCAACATGCTCACGGATTGCGAGATCTTGAATCGGTTCTGCGAGATGACTTCTCCGGAGAAATCCTTGATGATGTCCTGGATGTCGGTGGGCTTCGTCTTCGCTGAATAATACGAGATCCCGACGATGTAGACCCCCACGGCATCGTCGGCATGGGCGCTTTGTTCGAGGTCCTTGGAATATGTCTGGAGGCAGTGCCGGATGACTTCCGACCGTGATGCAAAATTGCGGTCTTGCTGGATGGCATCGACCTTGTCAAGCAATGCCTTGCTTAGCGAGATCGAGATGATCTCGCTCTTCATTTTCTTCTCTTCATCTTCTGTTGACATGATAGCTCACAACCTTTTCTTTAATGGGGGCAAGCGATGCCCGGATATTTGATTCTCGCAAATCACCCAGATGCGCTCGTGCATTTGCTCGATGGATAGTGTTGCATCGATTGCGTGGGAGGTATAGACGTGGGAATCGTGGATCGCCTTGAAGATTGCCTGCACCTTCTCTAAGTTTTCCTTTCTCTCCATGTAGGACCGGGATTCGCGCTTCGCATTCTGGGCGTCAGCATCGATGCGGTTCAAGGCCGCATCCACGGGCATGAAGAAAAAAAACACGAGGGAAGGCCTCGGCGCGAATTTCTCGTTCAATGCAATGATGTCTTGCCATGTCATCTTGCCTCGCGATCCTTGGTACGCGGCCGTCGAAAAATAATACCGGTCGAGGATGACGACCTTGCCCTCCTTCAACGCAGGGAGGATGTTGGTCTCGACGTTGTCCTTGCGATCTTGTGTGAATAAATCCAATTCTTCCTCGAACGAAAGGCGATCCTTGGCGTTCATCATGGCTTCCCGGATTTTCATACCATATTTCGACTTGGTGGGTTCGGCGATCGTAACCACGCCCCGTTTCGCCGGGCCGAGCTTCGCTTCGAGCAATCGCTTCTCGAGCAGCTTGACCTGGGTCGATTTCCCGGACCCATCGATCCCATCGAACACGACAAGACTCATGGTTATGAAGTTAATCGTGTTCTTTCCAATTATACTTTATAATCGAAGCGGTCACAGCGCCACTTTTTTGATTGCTAAACCTTCAAAATTAGAGAAAAGTTGTATGACTTAAAGAATAAAAAAACAAGTTTGCGAAGTAATCTTCAATGGCACAATCAAAAACAACAAAGACCGGGGCGAAATCCCCCGTGAAAAAAGAAAGCGAAGACCCCATCATCCAAAAAATCAAGGCGGGACTGGAACAAGTGAGCCAATATCTTCAAGTCGATGGTGGAGACATACAATTCGTCGGGTACGATGCAAGCAAGGGTGAAGTGTCGGTCCGGCTGCGCGGTCATTGCGCAGGATGCATGCACGCACAAGCCACGCTCAAGAATCTCGTGGAACAAAGCTTGAAGGAAATGCTTGGCGAGGACAAGATCAAGAGCGTCGTCAACGTGGTGTGATTAATCCCTTCTTCCTGACCTAATTTTTCTTGTTTCTTAATTGTAATATTTTTTTACGACGTTATCCAGGATACCTTTCATCGCGCCCACGGCCACGTCGTTTTCCCGAAAATCTATCAAGGGAATGCCCTTTAGATCGGCCTCGATAACGGCATTCGACCGGGGTATGCTGGCGAACACGTCCATACCGCGTTCTTTGAGATCTTGCACGATGTTTTTTTCCTCTTCTTCATTTTCGACCTTGTTGATGATCGCGAGCACATGCTTGATGTTCAGCTGCTTGGCCATGGCCGTGATTTTCTCGCCGACTTGAATAGCTTTTTGCCCGGGCTCGACGACCACGAAGAGCAAGTCCAGCCCCTTCGAGGTCGCCCGACCCATGGACGACTCGATGCCTGCCTCGAAATCGAGGATGACGAGCTCGTCCCGCTGCACGACCAGGTGGTAGAGCAGTTCCCGGACGAGCGCGTTGCTCGAGCACAGGCAACCGCTGCCGGGATCCTTGATCGTGCCGAGCACGAGCAGCCGCACGTTATCAGGTCCTGGGACAGCAAACTTGTCGGGAATGTCGCTCACGAGGGGATTTAACTTGAATGCACCGCCCTCGCCGGGGGCTCTCCCCGTGCGCTCCTTGATTAAATCTTTCATCTCGGCGATCGGGGCACCTATCTTGTTCAAGGGGATGCCCAATGCCATCCCAAGATTCAGCGACGGGTCGTTGTCGATGGCCAGCACCCGCTTGAATTTGCCTGACCGGCCGGCGAGCCGCGCTAGCGTTGAAGCGACGAGCGTTTTCCCGACGCCACCTTTGCCCGCGATGCCGATCTTGAGCCCTTTCTTGGTGCTTTTTTCGCCTTCCATGTCCGATCCACCAGAATGCAAGGAAATCCAAGGTGCCTGGTCCAAAAAACGTTGCGATCATTACACAGAAGTGCAATCTGATTAAGCCCGGCGCCATAGTTATCTTGGAGGACTATGAAACAAATTAACATAGGAATCATCGGCGTGGGTCTCATCGGCAACACTCACGCTATGACGCTGATGACTTGCATCGAGGAAGAAGTTTTCAAGGGAAAGGCGGAGATCAAGCTCAAGGGCTTCGCCGATGTCGACGAAAACGTGTTGAAGCAGCGCGGGGGCTTGTACGATGTCGACTTCTTGACAAAGAACGGGCACGAGTTGTGCGAGAGCAAGGACATCGATACCATCTACATCTGCACGCCGACGAGGTTCCACCACGAGTTTTTCATGTCCGCCGTGAAAAATGGGAAGAACGTGTTCGTGGAAAAACCGGTGGGCACGAGCACGCAGGTCAAGGAAATGATACAGGCGCGGGACGAGCATAAAGCGACCGTGCAGGTCGGTCTCGTCTTGCGATACGAGCCGTTGTTCTGGTACATCAAGAAGGGGATGGACGAGCACAAGAAGGACTTCGGCCCGCTGCAAAACATCATCTTCCGTGACGATCAGGAATATCCTTACACGGGAAGCGGGAACCACCCGTCGACATGGCGCGCAGACAAGGCCGTGGCATATCATGGAACGTTGTTCGAGCACAGCATCCACGATCTCGATGAGTTGATTTATTATTGCGGGAAGGTCGACTCGCTGGCCGCGAGTATCAAGTTCTTCAACAAAAAGGAGGAGATCGAGGATTCCGCGTCCGTTCTGCTCAATTTCAAGAACGGGACCACGGCGAGCCTCAACTCGATCTGGTATGCGGTGAACCGGGATTCACGGCGCGGGGAATTCTACTTCAAGAACGCTGTGATGGAATTCGATGCGAGCATGATCGGGACTGGATCGTTGCAGTACAAGATTCTCAATCAGCCGACGACCAAGGTCAGCACGAGCGAAATGACGGCTGCCTTCTTGAAAGAAGTGTTTCCAGGCCTGAAAGTTCCACCTGGCTTGTCCTACTTCTACGAGAACGTGGGGTTCATGCGATCGATCATCGAAAACAAGCCAACGTATCCAGGCCTTGAAATCGCTCTCGAAGTGCATGAAATTCTAGAGAAGTGCTATGAATCTTCCCGTTTGACAAAGTTTCTAAATAAATGACCTTGAGACTCGCGCTCCAGATGCTTTCTATTGCGCGATTGGCCGAATGAGCAATATTTTTGGCGTATTGCACCGCGACGTTCGCTTTAACTCTCCCTAGAAATTTTATCTATTGCGTATCAATCAAGATGTTCGATAGTGATGATGATTCGGTACCGCGTTTTTTCTTGCTTGCGCATTAGACTATTCTTGTTCAATGGCCCCGGGTTCTGAGCCCGTCTTGTAAAGAGCCCGGGGTTTTTAGCACTAGATCATTCTTGGCATTGGTGCTTTTTCGAGCTGTTTCGAGGAGATCCAGAAATCCTTTTTGGCCATTATGAAAAACCTTCGAATAGATGGCGTCAGGCGTGAAAAATGGGCGCTGTATTCGTAATCTTTAAAAACAGAAAACGCTTTGGATGACACGAAGACAAGGACATGCGTCGCTGATGAAAATGATTTTATCTTTAAAACCCGTTTCCATCCAGGTCTTGAAAGCGCTCAAGGACGCCAGTGGTATCGATGCTAATAACCTGGCAAGCCAGATGAGGCTGGATTACGTCGTCGTCATGGGGGCCATCAATGAACTTGCCGAGCATGACCTCGGCTATTTCAAGGAGGAGGAAGCCACCGAGCTTGTCTTGACGGATGAAGGCAATGACTATGCCACGAAAGGCCTTCCCGAATCACGGCTGTTCAAGTTACTCTTCGACCTGAAAGTCAAGGAAATCGAGCTGAACGAGCTCAAGGCGAAAGCAACCAAGCAACTTGGCATCGACGAGAAAATATTCTTCCTCGCGCTCGGCAACCTGAAGCAAGCCAGATGGACGAGCCAGGCGAAGGTCGGCGACAGCGTCAAGGTCCTCGTGCTAAAACAAGAATACGAGGAAAAACAAGAGGAGCAGCTATTGAAACTCTTGAACGTCGAGGACCCGTTGGACGTGCGCGAGATTCCCGCGGAATTCAAGGAATACGTGGAACAGTTCAAGAAACGCAAGCTCATCACCGAAAAGAAATACACCAAGCGTACCTTGCATCTCACGGAAATAGGAAAGAATCTCGATTCATCGAAGATCGGCACGTTACAGGAAGTCACGCGCTTGAGCACGGAGATGATCAAGTCAGGGTCGTGGAAAGACGCAACGCTCAAGGCATATGATGTCACGAAACCAGGCGCTCATCTCAATGCCGGAAAGATCCATCCCGTCGTGGAGATCATCAACAAGGTCCGTGAAATATTCTTTTCCATGGGTTTCATCGAGATACGGGGCCCGATCGTGGAAAGCGCGTTCTTCAACTTCGATGCGCTCTTCCAGCCGCAGGATCATCCCGCCCGGGAAATGCACGACACCTTTTACTTGTCAAACCCCGCGAAAGCCAATTTGCCACCCGACAAGTTCGTGAAGGCCGTGGCCGAAGTTCACGAGAATGGTGGCAACACGGGATCCACGGGCTGGGGATACAAGTGGAACAAGGAAATCGCCATGCAAACCGTGCTGCGCACGCACACGACCGCAACCACGGTACGCCAGCTCGGTAAAGCTATCGAGGAGGGAGTTAAACTCCCGCTGAAAGTGTTCTCCATCGACCGCGTGTACCGCAACGAGAAGGTCGATTTCAAGCACCTCGCCGAGTTTATGCAAGTCGAAGGCATCGTCATCGGCGAGCGTTTATCGCTAGCCGACTTGCGCGGCACGCTCGTGGAGTTCTACAACAAGATGGGCTTCGAAAAGATCATCACGCGGCCGGGATTCTTCCCCTACACGGAACCGAGCCTGGAGATCTCCGTTTTTTCCAAGGAGTTGGGCAAATGGATGGAGATCGGCGGCTCCGGCATATTTCGTCCCGAGGTATGCACCCCGTGGGGCATTAAGGAACCTGTGCGCGTGCTGGCCTGGGGACAAGGATTGGAGCGCATCGCTATGCTGCGCCTGAAGCGGAACGACATAAGAGATTTATACCGAAATCCGCTCTCGTGGCTTCGCAAAGCGCCATATCCACGATTATAGGAGGAAATGCCAATGCCAACCATCGAAATCACGCTGCAACGCATGCAAAAGCTCCTGGGAAAACCGGTCACGATCAAGGAACTCGAAATGGATCTCCAGTGGATCAGCCTCGATGTCGACGAGGTGCACGAGGATTCTATCAAGGTTGAATACAACCCGAATCGCCCGGATTTCTCTTCGCCAGAGGGAATTGCACGTTCGTTAAAAGGATATTACGACATAGAAACGGGGCTTCCCACGTTCCAATTGAAGGGCGGCGACTACAAGATCAACGTCGATCCTGCCGTCAACATGGTGCGGCCATTCATTGCAACTGCCATCGTACGTGGCATCAATCTCGACGTGGATCAAGTCGCGACGCTCATGAACGTCCAGGAAGACCTCCACTGGGCCATCGGGAGGGATCGCAAGAAAGTTGCCATCGGCGTGCACGACCTGGACAAGATTGTCCCTCCATTCACTTACACGGCAGTGAAGCCCGACGCGATCAAGTTCGAGCCGCTGCAGATGCCAGGGTACCAGCTCACGCTGGCCGAGATCCTCAAGCAGCACCCGAAGGGCGTGGCATATGCGCACATCTTGAAGGATGCCGCGGTCTATCCTATCATTTTTGACAAGAACAAAAACGTGATATCCTTCCCGCCGGTTATCAACGGCACGCTCACCATGGTCACGGATGACACGAAGAACTTGTTCATCGACATGACGGGAACCGACATGAAAGCGGTGAATTTCGCCCTCAACGTGCTGTGCACCATGCTCGCGGACATGGGCTGCAAGATCGAGAAGGTGTCCAACCTCTACCCTGACGGCCCGAGAATCACGCCCAACTTTGCACCGGCCGAGTGGAGCGTTGACGAGGAGTACATCAACAGCTATCTGGGGCTCAAGCTCCCCGAAGCAGATATCATCAAGGCATTCAGGAAGGTGCGGTTCGACGCGAAGCCCGGGAAGCGGAAGGGCACACTTGACGTGCTCGTGCCGTGCTACCGTGGCGACTTGATGCACCCGGTAGACATGACGGAGGAAGTCGCCATCGGATATGGCTATTTCAACTTGCCCACGACGCTGCCGCAAGGAGGTACCGGGAAATACCATCCAAAGTTGCAAGCGCAAGCCCTGGTTAGAAAGATCTTGACAGGCCTCGGGTTCCAGGAGGTTTTAAACTTCGTGTTGACCAACAAGGAGAAGAGCTTCACGGCCACCCGACGCAAGTGGAAGGACGGCGTCGTGCTCAAGAACCCCGTGAGCAAGGAATACGATACCACGCGGCAAGATTTGCTTTCGGGTCTGCTCCAGAACTTGCAAGATAACAAGCACGAGAGCATCCCGATCAACATCTTCGAGGTCGGTGACGTGATCATCCTCGATAAGAACGAGGAAACCGGTGCAAGGCGGGATATACACGTGGCTTGCGTCATGTACGACAGGGACGCAGAGTATACGAACGCCAGGTCAGTACTGGATGCGTTTCTTGAGATGCACGGGATCGACAAGTACGAGGTGGTTCCCGCGGCAAATCCCTTTGGCATGGACGGCCGCACCGCCGATGTCTTGATTGACAAGAAGCGCATCGGTACGTTGGGCGAGATCCACCCGGAGATACTCGTGAATTTCGACCTCGAATTCCCGGTGGCTTTCTTGGAGATCAATCTTGAACCGTTGATTTGAATATGCAATTTCTGTTCTCTTTTCTCTCACCACGTTCCCGCTGCATCTCGATCCTTCTATTTCACGAGTCAAAACCTCGTCTGGGGGACATTATCGACAAATTACATTCTAGCTTTTCATGTGGCTGGATGAACGTTTAAAAATGCACCTTGGAATATTTCATCTAGCTTGCACGAAAGAAGGTGAGCAAGTCATGGCAAAAAAGAAGCAGATACTCATAGAGTACAGCGACAAAGAATCTGGCAAGATCATCAAGGTAACGAAAGACGAGAAAGGAAAACGGTATCTTGAAGTGGATTTTGCTGGAGGCATCAAGTCAAAATTGGAGGACATGGTCGAGGACTCGGCAATGAAGGGTGCCCTCAAGTGGGCTTTGAAATACGTTCCCAGGGATTATCACCTCGACGAGGATATCAAGGTATCGGTCGTGAAAGAAGGCTTGCGGGTTGAAGAGCCAAACGAGGACTTTTACTTCGTCGAAATGCCCCAAGAGGATGCGAAAAAATTCCTGGACGTGATCGATCAGAGCACAGTATTGTTGCCCCCTGAAGGCAAGAAAGAAGGCAAGAAACCCTCAGAAGGCAAGAAAAAAAAGTAAATTTTATCAATTATTTCTTTTTGTTTATGGCTTTTATTCCGGAAAGCGCCGGAGTATCGTATCCTTCGATGGTCCCTGGATCTTGTTCGGAAAATCGAGTATATAATGGGTTCCTCGGGATTCATGGCGGGACATAGCCGACCGGATGATGAGATCGGCGACTTGAACGAGATGTCGCAATTCAATCAGGTCGGAGGTTAGCCAGTATTCCCAATAGTAATCCTTGATCTCTTCTTGCAAGAGGTCGATGCGGGACTTCGCCCGGGAGAGGCTTCTCATGCTTCGCACGATGCCAACGTAGTTCCACATCGTGGTTCGCACCTCGTCCCAGTCGTTTTTCACGACCACGGCCTCGTGACTCTCCTTAGCTTTCCCGATTTCCCACTCCCGGACATGTTGAAGCGTTAAGGGAGCTTCTTGCATCGTAGATCTTAGGTTCTTGGACGTATAATCGGCCATGACAAGGCATTCGAGCAATGAATTGCTCGCGAGGCGGTTCGCGCCATGCAATCCCGAGCAAGAGGCCTCCCCGATGGCATATAGTCCCTCGATGTTCGTTATGCCATCAAGACCCGCGAGGATGCCACCGCACGTGAAATGGGCAGCGGGAACCACGGGAATCGGTTGCTTGGTGATGTCGATGCCGAACGATAAGCACGTGTGGTAGATGTTCGGGAATCGGTCGATGATGAAAGGGGCGGGCTTGAAGGATAAGTCGAGGAAGACGTTGTCGATACCATACTGCTTCATTTCCTGGTCGACGGCCCGCGACACGATATCACGGGGCGCAAGCTCGCCTCTCTTATCATATTTTTGCATGAAGCGCTCGCCAAGATGGTTCAGTAGGACTGCCCCCTCGCCCCGCAGCGCTTCAGAAATGAGAAATGACTTCGCATAAGGATGGTACAAGCATGTTGGATGGAACTGGAAAAATTCCATGTTAGCGACGACGGCGCCTGCTCGATAGGCCATAGCAATGCCATCACCCGTGGCAATGTCCGGGTTGCTCGTGTAGAGATAGACCTTGCCCGCGCCACCCGATGCTATGATCGTGTATCGTGCTTCGATGGAAAGAACTTGGCCTGATTGCGTGTCCAGAGCATGCACGCCAATGCATCTTCCATCCGAGATCACGAGATTCACCGCGATCGTGTTCTCGCGGATTTCAACATCGGGACACTCTTTTTCAACGTGATTTAGCAATGTTTCTTGAACCAGATTTCCCGTGACATCGCCTGCATGAATCACGCGTCGCTGCGAATGGCCACCTTCCTTGCCGAGATCGTAGTCGCCTTTCTCATTTTTCGTGAAGGGAACGCCCATATCGATCAATTCATGGACAAGCCGCGGCGCATTTTCCACGACCTTCCGCACCACTGCTTCGTTGCAAAGTCCATCACCTGCCACGAGCGTGTCTTGGATGTGCTTTTCGATGGAATCCTCCGGGGAAATCACCACGGCAATCCCGCCTTGGGCGTTGGCTGAATTCGAATCCGTCTTGCGTTTTTTCGTGATCACGAGAATGGAACCGGCTCCGGACAGTTTAGATGCAAGAAAAAGCCCAGAAAGCCCGGAACCAACGATGAGAAAGTCTGTGCGAATGGATTTTCGCCTCTTTTCGTTTTTATTGGCGCATAACGCATATTTGAAGATTGTACATACATATATGAGCGCTGTGCACGAATACTATAACCGCGCCTCATTATCGCGAAGGAATGGGCCAAATTTGCCTTCAGGGCGCAGCGAGATGACCCATTTGCTAATCTTTCTTTTCTGCCGGTTTTTCCTCGGCGGGCTTTTGTTTCTTGATCGTTTTCAATGCTTCCGGTTTCGCCTTGAAAACGAGGTTTCGATCAGGCGGCCTGTATCCCTTGCTGCCGTATTTCTTGCCCTGCTGGAGTTTTTGCCCTTTTTCGAGCGGTTTTTTCGAGAGCGGTTTCTGTTGCCCGGGCTTTTGTCCGGCGGGCTTCTGCTCGCCGGGTTGTTGCGGACCCTGCCCGGGCTTCGGTGTTTCGGGTTTTATAGATGCTGCTGGAGCTTCGGTCGTGGCCGGCTTCACCGGCGCGGGGGAGGGCGCCGTTTTTTCGACGATTTTGGGTTGTTCCTGCGTTTTAGCCCCTTCCGCGACGCTGGATGGATCGGTTCCCACAGTCTCAACCGGTGCCGAGATTTCCTCGGGCTCCGTTTCCTCTTCCTCGGCGCCGGGTGATCCAACTTCTAGCGTGTCAAGGCTTTGTTTCACGGCGTTTAAGGCAAAATTGATGAGCTCGTTCACGTTCTCGAATCGTTGCTTGTCTTTGATCTCCCCTTCGATCCAGTAATATATATCCGGGTCGATGGCGACATTCATATGAATGAGATCCGAACCGCCGGCCTCATCCCCGGCTTTTTTGTTTGATAACCACGCAAATATATTTCCAATGAGCGTGAAGTTGTTGGCGGCGAATAAGCCATATGTTTTCGAAAGCGACGTGATGATGGAAAAATTGCCGCACGCGACCACCTTCCCTTGGCCATGCTTTTTCACCACGATGATCGGATTTCCCGCGGCGCTTTCCGGCTCGCTCCACTTATCATCCTTGTAGATTTTTCGCTTGGCATTTAACCCGGCCTTGATCAGTGGGGTCACCGCTTCGTCATGGATCTCGATAGAACAACCTGAGGCAAACACAATCTGGGTAACCTCGTGAGTGATGAAATGGCGA
>JAUQYW010000031.1 GCA_030587525.1 Candidatus Sigynarchaeota archaeon
TGACCAGGCTCATTACAAGCTCCCAGGAACCTTGTCCCTCTTCGTGAATGACAAAATTGTGCCGCTTGCCTTCAATTTCGAGCCAGTATACCTCGATGCATACTGGATCGTCGCTGACATCTCCAACCAGATAGTTGAAGGGAAGAACGTGGTGAAGATGACGTGCAATACGCACGGCCATGGCACGTTCCACGTCGTGACGGACCCGTGGCGTCTGATCGGTAATTTCGAGGCGGATGACGCACCCGTCCCGACCCTAGCGAAGCCTCGCGGGACGATCAAGACCGGCGACATCACGACCCAGGGTTTCCCCCGCTACCACGGCGGGTTGTCTTACATTGCAGAGACGGCCGTGGTCGACAGTGTTAAGGGAAAGAAGGTGATGTTGGCCATCGAAAACACGACGGATTGCGTGGAAGTTCGGGTGAATGACAAGCTCGTGGACGTGCTCTGGTGGAACTGGGAAACCGACGTGACCGCGGCGATCCAGCCCGGGAAAAAAAACAAGGTCGAGCTCATCTACTACGGCATCGCCCAGAACATGCTACAGACCAACATCAAGCCACAAGGACTTCAAGGTAATGTGTCGCTGAAGATACTCGAGTAATTCATTACAACTTTTTTCTCTTTAAAATATCTTGTTTTTATATATTACGAGATTGCTTAATCAGCGAAGAAGGCCAATCATTGCTTGAAAAAAAGGAAAGAGAGAAAGTGCAAGAAAAAGTGTAAAAAGATATTGGAAGCGATTGGTCACGATAAGGGAGTTTCCGATTTCTTCTTGAGATCTATCCGGGGAAACATCTTGTTGAACACCAGTAGAAGCAACACGAGAAGAGCGCTGCCAAAACACGATAATACCAGCAACATTCCCCCGACCGAAACCATAAATCCGACATTTATTGTAACGATTATTAGCCCCACCAAGACCGCGCCATCAAAGCAGACGATTGCCAGCCATTTCTGGACTTTCCGGTTCACGTTCGCTTCCTCAAGCACATATTTATATCTCAACTTGCCGAACAGCCCCACCTTGGTGACAAACGTTAGCAGCACGATATCGATGCTTACGATGCAATAGCTAAAGTAGAATAAAGCGACCGATGCAATGTCTGGAAGGCCTGCTGAGATGGCGAGTGGGATCATGGAGGAAATGAACTGTATCACACAGATTAGTTTCAATTTCGCTTTTGCTTGGTCCCGGGGTATCACGGGCAGTGACGCCATTATGGACGTACCTGAATCTTCCATGCTCAACAACCCTGAAACGAGCATGCATGCGCTCAGCAGCGTAAGCATTGTCATGAATATCAGCAAGTAGATGTAGATTTGCACCCCCGTTATTAGCCCCGCGCTTAGGGGATATATTGACGGGAGGATAAAGAGGAACGGGTAGATCAGAGGCATGAACAAATACATCGCCCCGCGGAAGTCCCTCGTGAGCGACGCAATATCCTTGCGAGAAAAAGCTTTGACCGGTGAAACTGGCGTGATCTTATCCATTTGTTGCACCGATCCAACCGGCTTTTGAACGGCAAAGAGTTCCATTCGTGCCTGGTGAGACGTGATGTTCCGTAGCTTGGATAGTACACGAAGATACAATCGCCAAGTCACGATCGCTAGAATGCAAACGCCCCCCACGGTCGAAGCGAGCAATGGTGCTGGAACTATGCCAGGAGGGAGAAGGGTTAACGTCACCAAGAAACTTGGGGCGAACGGAAAGGGTAGAAGGCTAAAGAGAATATTTGCCAGTTCCATATTCTCCAAGCTTGTCAAGCCCGTGATTATTAAACCAATGGATTGCATTGCCAGGTTAAACACCAGCCCGATCGACATCATTGCGATGACATATCCGAGCATTGCCAAGGTGCGGAGAAGGGTTGCCTTTCGCGAGTTTGTCGTGCTTCCCTTAAGCATGCGGCTGAACTTTTCTGTTATGAGAATCAAGATGCAGAACAAAAAGAACGAGTTCAAGAGGGTCGCACCCAAACACGTGAAGAACACGAGTACGCTCCCTGTCACCAGCGCCATAATGGTGGGAAAGGTGCCGATGACCACGATCATGGGAATGTCAAAGAACCGCCACAGCACGATGAAACCAACCTTCTGGATGTCCTTCCGAGGGATTGGCAAAACCTCTAACCATTGAAACACGTCGCCAGACATAAAACCACTCACGGCCATGACACCCAAGACCAGTATGTACATAAACACCATACCAAAATAGATCGATAAAATCAAGACGGAGATGAAAATAACAGTGTTTAACTGCACGGAGCTTCCTAGCAGCAAACCCGTCATCTGCACGTATGTCATAGCAGGCATAATCGGGAGAATGCCGAGCAAAAACGAATATACGATTTTTTGAGCGTTCGACTGTCTCTTCATATCGTTCTTGCTTTTTTCAAGGCGTTCGAGGATCCTTGACTGGCTGCTCCCTGCGATCTGGAGCTGGCCGTCCAGGAAAGCCTCGTCCCGTACCACGCTCGCCATGCCATAGAGACCGATTTTTTTTTGCGCCATTTTCAACACGTTCGTTTACCTTTCTCATACGTTGCCATTTTTCCCTAAAAATGATTCCCGCAACTTGGCGATGATGGAAGTGACCGATGCATCCTGCTCCGTGAGGCGCAAGAAGACGTCCTCGAGGCTTGCGCCGGCTTTATCAGCTTGCTTGCGGAGCTCTTCAAAGGTACCGATCCCAACGATGATTCCTTTGTTGATGATAGCAATCCTGTCGCAGATCTCTTGGGCAATTTCCATGATGTGCGTGGAAAAAATGACCGAACCGCCGCGTTTAACGTGCAATTCGATGATTTCCTTGACCACTTTCACCGTTTTTGCATCGAGTCCGAGCAACGGGTCGTCCATAATTAGCAAGGTCGGGTCATGCAAGAGCGCGGAAACTATCTGCACCTTTTGCTTGTTCCCGCGAGAGAGCGTTGCAATGTTCTGGTTCATGTATTCCAGCGCCCCCAGGCTTTCCATGTATTCCTTTGCAAGGGCAGTCACTTTATCCCCATCCAGCCCTCTGACCGAGGCAATGAACTCGAACACCTCGAAGGGCGTGAGAGACTTGTAAATCAACGGCTCCTCTGCAATGTATCCTAGCCGCTGTTTCATCACGACGTCATCCTTGAGTGGATCGAATCCCAGAACGCGTGCAGTGCCTTCCGTTGGTTCCAGCAAGCCAAGGAGCACCTTGATGGTGGTCGTTTTCCCTGCACCGTTCGGCCCTAGAAGGCCAAACACTTCTCCTGAATGTACTCTGAATGTTATTCCATCGACAGCCTTTTTCTCACCAAAATATTTCTTCAATCTATCAACGACGATGAGGTCGCCGCTTTCCTTTTTTTCCAAGTTTTTTCCCTCTGCATTATTCGTCATGTTCATCGAGCTCAAACAATTCTTCGACCTTCACGTCGAACACTTGAGCAATTTTCATCGCGAGTTTGAGGGACGGATTGTATTTTCCGCTTTCCAAGTAAAAGATTGTCTGCCTCGTGACACTTAACTTCTCGGCGAGTTGCTCTTGGGTCATATCGTGTTTGGTTCGCAGCTCCTTGATCTTGTTTTTCACTTGATCACCCTCTTGCATTTTGCTCATGATCGTGGCGATGAACTGGTCAAATGCCAGATCTGTTTCCTCGAAGACCTTTCCTTTCAAACTTTCGGGCACTTTTGGTTTTTGCGTGTATTGATGCACGAGCTCGTCGATGATGCTCTCGAGCTTTGCCGGATCCTTGATGCCTACGAGCAAGCCTTCGGGTCGTGGACCTCCCTGGCCTCCACTCGATGCACTAAACCCCGCCGTCTCGATCTTGACCGTGTAGATGCGGAACCGGCGATCGAATGGTCCTTGGATCACCGAGACGTTCTGCACGCGGCTGAACGGGATCGTCGTTTTCTCTTTCGTGATGACACCTCTCTTGATCACGATGAATTTCTCTGTCAAGTCATATGAGAACGTGCGCACGAAGGCCGGCATATATGCTGCAATGAAAAGTATCGGAATAACTATCGTCATCACGGTCAAGAGAAGACCCCATAATGCCCATAGTATCCATTGGTCGGGAATGAAAAACATCCAGAGATATGAGGCCACGGATATCAAACTGCTAAGAAGGAACGTCGTTAAAATGGTTTTCGGTATTAAAACGGGATCTGCTTTCCCGGATTCCTTTATCGCTTCTGATCCTTCCGATTCCATGTTCATAGATTCAGTTTCACCTTTTCTTGTATGGGATTCTTGTACGATTGATATATTGGCTTGTATGTTTTGATTTCGTTACCTTTTTTTTGTAAATACAAGTCTTGTCTTTATCGGGTTTGTAAAGAACGCTTTACAATGGTGTTTATTGCCACGATAAGAAGCATATTGCCCTTCTACGTGGTATGTAAAGTATACTTTACATGACCTTGTATGAGGTTCATCACATATAAAGTTATCATGAAAAGACGAAAAAACACCTAGAAATTTAAAATCGTTATCAACTTTGCACAGCTCAATCAACATGGATTTTTTCTCTATACGATATTTTAAATCCAGTCCTTAGCACGTGATATTTTGTGCATGGAAGGATCTAGACTACATCATTCGATAAAAACGAACACGTGTCAGATGGATCAACATGGTAGAAAAAATGGTTTATATGTTTTCTGATCCACGGGAAGAGAAGTCATTTAAAGAATGGAAATTGAAATATGGTGGAAAAGGCGCAGGTTTAGCCCAGATGACATCTATGGGTTTACCTGTTCCCGTAGGCTTCACGATCCCGTGCAAGCTCAGCACGTCAGCACAGACCGGCTGGCCTGCTGGACTTAAAGAACAAGTTAATGAAGGCATCGCAAAGATGGAGAAAGCAAGCGGCAAGAAATTCGGTGACACGAAAAATCCCTTGCTTGTTTCTGTCCGATCGGGTGCACCAGATTCTATGCCGGGCATGATGGACACCGTGCTCAACCTTGGTATGAATATGAAAATTGTAGAGGAGCTTTCCAAGAAGAATGCTCGGTTCGCGTGGGATTCTTGGCGCCGGTTTATCATGTCGTATGCCGATATCGTAATGGCTACAGGTAGAGAGCCATTCGATAACATTCTTGATGCTGCTAAGGCAAAAAAAGGCGTCAAGAAAGATATTGAACTCTCTGCTGACGATCTCAAGGCAATTTCGCAAGAGTTCTTGAATAAATACAAGGAAATCTTGAAAAAAGAATTTCCGCAAGATCCCTTCGATCAATTGTATGCATCGATCAATGCAGTTTTCAAATCGTGGGATAGCGAGCGTGCTACAGCCTATCGCAAGGTGAACAAGATACCTAATTATGGTACCGCCGTGAACGTGCAACAGATGGTTTTCGGGAATATGAACGATAAATCAGGCACGGGCGTGCTGTTCACGCGGTCCCCGAGCGATGGCGAGAAAAAACTCATGGGAGAATTCCTCGAAAATGCCCAGGGTGAAGATGTCGTTGCCGGGGTTCGGACGCCCACGACCATCGAGGATCTAAAGAAGATCAAACCAGATTTGTACAAGCAGATCTTCGACTTGGCAATGAAACTCGAAAACAGCTTCAAGGACATGCAAGATTGCGAGTTAACGGTCGAGGATGGCAAGCTTTACTTCTTGCAGACTCGCAGCGGAAAACGGACCGCGACCTCGGCCATCAAGATCGCCTTGGACATGCTTCACGAGGGCATGATCGATGAAAAAACAGCGGTTACTCGCGTTGAACCCTCGAAAATAGACGAGCTTTTGCACAAGCGCATTAGTCCGAAGGAAAAGAAAAAGCCTACCGCGAAAGGTTACAATGCATCTCCGGGTGCGGTTTCTGGCGAAGCGGTGTTCAGCAAGGAAAAAGCCATCGAAGCGAAGAAATCGGGGAAAAAGGTCATCCTTGTCCGTAAGGAAACGAAACCAGATGATTATCCCGGCATGGTCGCATCAATAGGGGTTCTCACGTCACGTGGTGGAAAAACATGCCATGCAGCCGTGGTGGCGCGTGGCATCGGTTTACCGGCGATTGTCGGTGCTGGTGAGCTCGAGGTTGACGAGGAAGCTGGCATTTGCAAACTCGAAGGGAAGGTCGTGTTCAAGGCCGGCGAAATCATCTCGATCGATGGTAATAACGGAAACATGTATGTTGGCACCATCGAAGTCATCGACCCGGAAATTTCAGGTGATTTTACCGAATACCTCAAGCTTTGCGATAAATATCGCACCATGGGTGTGCGGGCCAACGCTGACACTCCCAAGATGGCTGGTGACGCTATCAAGAACGGCGCGGAAGGCATCGGCTTGTGCCGCACGGAACGCATGTTCAACGCAGCGGATCGCTTACCTAAGGTTCTCGACATGATCAAGGCGAGCAATCTTGAAGATCGGGAAAAAGCCTTGAACGCGTTGAAGCCGTTGCAGAAGGGCGATTTCATCGACATCTTCAAGGTCATGAACGGCAAGCCCGTCACGGTACGGCTCCTGGATCCACCATTGCACGAGTTTTTACCCAATTACAGAGACATGCTCGTTGAATTCACGGAACTTCGCGTGAAGGGCGATAAAGACAGTAAGCGATTCAAGGAACTTGAAATGTGGATCAAGAAATACGAGGAGCTCCGGGAAGAGAATTCGATGCTTGGACACCGTGGCGTGCGTCTTGGAAATACGGATCCAGAAATTTATAAGATGCAAGTCGTGGCGCTTATGGAAGCATTGATGGAATGCGAGAAACAAAGCATCGAAGTAAAGTTAGAGATCATGCTTCCGCTGGTTGCGCACGTGAACGAGTTCTCGCGCCTCGTTGGCTTGTTAAAGCCAGAAGCAGAGAAGGCGCTCGCTGGATATAAGCCCAAGAACCCGATCCTCTGGGGTACCATGATCGAGGTGCCACGGGCGTGTCTCACGTCTGGTAAGATTGGTGAGCAAGCCGAATTCTTCTCTTTCGGCACAAACGACCTCACGCAAGCCACATTTGCATTTAGCCGGGATGACGTTGAAGCAAAGTTTTTACTGAAATATCTCGATGAATTCAAGCCACCGATCATGGAGGACAACCCGTTCGAGCATCTTGATGAAGAAGGCGTTGGCCGCCTGATCAAGATATCGATCGAAGAAGGCAGGAAAGCACGCGCCGAGAAATATAATGGCGCAAGGCTCAAGATTGGCATTTGTGGCGAGGCAGGTGGCGATCCTCAAAGCATCATGTTTCTCCAAAAATGCGGCCTCGATTACGTGTCATGCTCCCCCTTCCGCGTGATCGTTGCACGGGTTGCATCGGCTCACGCCGCAATCGCTGCCGGCGACGAAAAGAAGAATTAAACGCTATCTCTGTTTTATTTTTTTATAAAATTCGTTATGATTATCGTTCAACCTATAAGTCGATTCTCAGAATCCCCCGAATGCTCAAAACATCAAGTGATTGAGCCCTTTTTTTAGCTGCATAAATTGGAAGGAGGCACACTTCCTTCCGCGAATTTAATGGAGAATGTATTAATAGGTTCAGACCAACGGAAGGAGATAGTAATAGTCTAATAAACTCGTTTTTCGACGTGAACAGCATGCTGCTAGAACTTCCTCTTGGTACCCCGCCAATATATTATAACGGAATCAACCTATTTTGGGAGATCGCCTCGATCGTCTTTTTCTTCTTCTCAATGATCATATTGCTCAAGAAAAAGGAAGAAGAATTGGAGACAGCGAGAAAAATCAAGATGGGCTATGCATTCTTCATGTTTTTTTATAGCTTTTGCAGGATTTTCTTCATCGTGGCTGTAAAATATCCGGATGAAGCGTGGAACGCCAACAGCTATGATTTCTTCGTGGTTTGCGGATATTTCTTCTCATCGCTGGCCTTCATGTGCATCATCATCGTCATAGAAAAATACTTGATCACGAAGACCCACCACTTGTTCTCGATCTTGGCATGCGCCATGGTCGTACTCTACAGCCTTTGCCTCCTCGGCATCTTCGGCATCGACAGCCAGGACCTTGCGCTCACGCTTTCCTACGTGTCTTCCCCCGTGCTCACGGCAGTCATCGTGATAATGTACATCTATCTTGCTGTCAAAGGAACCGCGGATCTCAGGAAAAAAGCGCTCTTGATCCTTTTTGGAATAGCATTGATTGGCATCGGTGCCATCATCGATGGAGAAAAAATCGTGATCAATGCCGTTGGTTGGTTCAGCTCCATTATTCAGCTCGATATGTTTTACTCCATTGCCCCGATGATCATGATTGTTGGCGTCCTGATCTTCTTGAAATTCTCGTATTAAACCTTTTTTCAATTATAGCATAGATATTTTCTTATTTTTTTGGATAAAATAAAAAAAAAGGAGACAGATAGAATACAAATCAGAATGTCCAGACTTTTCATCATTGCGCGAAGCTATAGACGAAAGGGGCCATGGGTACATCGTTCTGGTATAAGCGGCCGGAGATCGTGCAAGTCGAACCGAGGATCTCTATCTCGGTGAAGCCGGGGAGCTCCGTTTCGTAGTAGATCGACTGCGTGTTATTGGCGGGCGACCGGCTATCGAGCCGTAGACTCGCAGTGCCAACGATCGCGTAGACGACGTTGTCCGCGTTCGTGATCTCGAAGTGATGATCGTGCCCGGAGATAACGAGATCAACGTCGTGCGACACGAATAGGTCATGAAACGTTCCTATCGCGTCGCCTGCCGTGTTGTAAAGCTTACTAAGATCACCAGTCGCGTTGCCAAAGCTGCCCGACGAATAAAACATGCAATGATCATAGACCACGAGCCAATCGGTCGTTGGAATGGTATCGAGCAGTCCCTCAAGCCACGAACGCTGTGCAGCCGAGTAGGTTTCGATGCCCCATTCCAAGTCAAGGCAGATGAAATGCACGCCGTTATAGGTGAAATAATAATACCGTTCGGTGCCCGATGAACTTGTTGGCATAGATAGATATCGGTCGTAGTTGGGACCGCCGGCAGGGGTCATAGAATCATGGTTACCGACCGCCGTCATGAGTGAAAAGTTCGTTGCAAACGGGCTCATTTGCTGGAAGAATCTTTGCCAATCAGATTGCCATCCACCAAAATCGGCGAGATCTCCCGCTGCAATGATGAAATCTGGATTCACGACAGTAATGCCGGGGATCATTGGCTCGTAGAAGATGCTGTGCACGTCGGCAAATGTAGCAAACGTGACGTTGTTTGTTTGATTCGATGCAGTCTTGAAAGACCACGTGCTGCCAAATTGCCCTACCTGGTAGTAGTATCGTGTTCCAGGAATCAAGTCAGCAAGCGTGATGACATGTTCCTTGGTCGTGGTCGTCTCATTAGCGGACGAGATTAAGGATGAAGGATTTGTGCCGTACAACACTTGACCCGTGTACGGCGTCGTGCTGTACCAGGTTACGGTGATTGAAGTCGCTGGATCGCCGGTAAATGAAAGGTGAGGTGTTGTGTTTATTTCGCCCATCGTTGGCCCGTAAAGCACGCCGATGGTGGCAATCACACCGACTAACATGAGAAGCCCCGGTACTCGCTGGGTTTTTTTCAAGGCTGCACTCCCTAATGGCTTTTTTCGAATGGCAAGCACGGTCCGGATGGCCAAGTATGCGGAATAGGCCCACAAAATGCCGTAAAATACCCAGATGCCGATCGTGAGAGTTGGATGGATCAAGAAAAAGCCATACCACCAATCAACAAGGATCCAATGGATCATGACTAGGACAGCCGCGACTCCTGCCAGTGTCGTTATATAAGATACGATGTTCATGCGTGTTGCGGAATTCTTGGTTTTCGACATTAGCTTCAAACTCGTTTTGGCGTTTAGTTCGGGTTGTCGAAACCGAACGAAAAGCAGCGGATATGTATTTCCGTGATCTATGCCATAAAAAGCAACGTTTAGCCAAAAATGTCTCCGCCCAAGTCTATTAATGCCGGTAAAAAGGCCATTAAATATGATATGCAACGCACCATGAATTCACGGGAACAGTTCGGTTGGTCGCGTTTCGGGGTGCATAGAATGTCGCGCAAACAAGCCAAGGTCGAAAAATTACTCGATGAAAGCGGAACCATCACGCTATCCCATGGAGCCGGGGGACTCATGACCCAGGCACTCATCGAGTACTTGATCAAGAACGTGGAGAAAAAGAATGTCCCCGATGGCGTCGGGCTCGTCGAGATGGATGACGGCGCGACGATTCCCATTCCGGGTTCCGACTGGGTCATTGTCGTGACATCCGACGGCCACACGGTGGATCCCATCTTCTTTCCAGGCGGTGATATCGGCATGCTTGCCGTGTGCGGGACGATCAACGACGTGCTCATGATGAACGCGGACCCTGTCGCCCTCACGCACGTGCTAATCATCGAGGAAGGTTTCCCCATCAAGGACCTGAAAAGGATCAATGATTCTCTCGTGGCAACGGCGAACGAGTGGGGCATCGCCATCATCGGCGGTGACACGAAGGTCATGCCGAAGGGCACGTTGAAGGGCGTGATCAGTGCCACGACGGGCATCGGTCTTGCTCGTAAATCGGAGATCGTGCTCGATGCGGGGGTCAAGCCGGGCGATGATATCGTGGTGACGGGTACGCTCGGCGACCATGGCACCGCCTTGCTAGCGTGCCGCCAAGGTTTGTCGTTCGACACGGACTTGAAATCCGACGTGCACGT
>JAUQYW010000037.1 GCA_030587525.1 Candidatus Sigynarchaeota archaeon
TCCTTCGGGTTATACCCAGTTTTTATCTAGAGGATCGTGCCGGAGCACGTGCCTAATCGTTCAGAGATGGGAAGGGTTCCACCTCGATCGCAGCCCTGCCAATTTTTTTCAAAGGTATCGCCATAAATGGTGTACCGCAAAGAGAAAATGACTTGGGCGGTTCAGTGATGACCATGGGTTTACAATGATGGATAGAATAAATAATGCGATATCCCACAGATAACACGGGCTCTCACAATGAAAATAAGATAAAAAGTGAAAAAAGCGTGATGATCATGAGCCCTGCGATGATGAAACGAATTGATAGCGTGGTCAGCATCTCCACATGCCTCGGGTTGTTCTTGCTCATTTCCATGATATTCATATTCCACCTCGACGCAAAATTCATCGTGTACACCTTGGTTCCCTTGATTGCCACGGTCCTGGTCTGGAAAGGCCTGTTCATGGCACTCGGTCCGAAGGCGACTCGGTCCGAAGGCATGAAGGTTCTCTGCATGGAACAGGACGATTAAACACTATACCTATCTTTCCTTTTGCTCTTTATTTTTTGTGCGCCGCGACCGAATAGAGGCCAGATTGACCGCGGTGACCGCGCCGGAATGTATTTAAACGAAGTAACCAATTTTGTATTCGCATTTTGTTCGACAATTGAAGGGATGAACATACAGTGAAACATGCGAATGGAAAGGACTTTCGCCGGGGCTTCGTGGCCATGCTCGCCATTACTTGCTTGGCCGTCGCGGCCTCCCGGCTGGTATTGTGCAATGCACGATGCTCAAGCCAAGGCACGTTCGACGGCAGTGGTGCGTGCGTACCCTCCGCCGCCCTGACATACGAGCGTAATGATACATGGGACTCTCCGGGAGGCGATTACGGCGGATACAGCGCCTGGACGGACGGGATTAACGTTTATACAGTTGCGACCTCGGACGCTTCCGGATCGAATGATTTGGTGCTCATCAAGTGGGATATGAATGGAGATTTCGTCTGGAATAGGACTTTCGGCACCGCGGAAAGCGAGGAAGGCTGGGGCATATGGGGGGATGGTACGTACATCTACACGACCGGAACGGCCTACAACGGGATGGACATGGACGTGTTGCTCGTCAAGTGGACGAAGGATGGCGACCAGGTATGGAACGTAACGACCGGAGGAGCATACAGCGACGCGGGTAAGGCAATATGGGGCAATGCAAGCGTTGTGTACGTGGTGGGCTATATAGAGGTCGGGGGTGTCGCTAATGACATCGCCCTCATCAAGTGGAATGCCACGAACCATGAAGTCATGAACACTTGGACCTGGGGTGGCAGCCAAAATGACCAGGGCAACCATATCACGAGCGATGGAAACGCCATTTATACATGTGGTATTACGGATAGTTTTGGAGCGGGGAACATCGATCACGTGTTAATCAAGTGGAGCTTGTCTGGATCTCAGCTATGGAATTGTACCTACGGCGGGGTATACGGCGACGGCGCAAATAATGTCCAGGTCATCGGCAACGCCGTGTACACGTGCGGCTGGCAAACCACGATTAACACGACTCTTGGCTTGCTGGTCAAGTGGAACGCTGACAATGGAAATCAGTTATGGAATAAAACATTCGATACCGGCGTGTCCACAGTGTTCAGGAGCATGTGGTATGATGGCGATTCGATCTACACTTGCGGGTCCACGCAAATCAATCCTGCCGCGGATTACGCAGCATTCGTTGTCGCGTGGAGCTTGAATGGCACGGCCACGTGGAACGGGACCGCAACTTTCCCAACAACTGGTGAAGGGAACGCTATCACCGGCAGCGGGTCAAGCATCTTCATATGTTGTGACTTCGCCGCGACGAACGGCACGTACGCCATCGCCTTGATCAAGTGGATCATCCCCGGCGGCGGCATCGCCGGGTTCAGCGATGCGGCGATCGTGGTCGCTATTTTAATCCCAACCGCCCTTCTTGCTGGGAGGCGCCGCTCGCGGCGGTGATTCCTAGCAATCCTTCCTTTTTTTCCTAACACGTAATGCCATTATTCCCATGGTGAAACTGTTTACGACATTTAGGATTTGATCGCTTTCGTGAGGTCCTTGACCTTTTCCAGATACAACTCTTTCTTGCATTCCGCACTTGTCACGCCCAGGGTTGCCCTTGGTTTTTTCCCGCAAAGCTGTTCCATGGCTGGAAAGATCTTCTGCTCGTTCCCCTTTCCACCGGAGGTGAAGAAAAAGGCGACCTCCTTCAGCTTTTCCTTGTTTTGCACGATGAACGTGCGTGCGGGAACCGATATTCGCCCGGCCCAGACTGGCGTCCCAATCAAGACCAGTTCAAAGGTGGCTGGATCGCTCTTGAGTGGTTCCAGCGTTGTTATTCGTTCTTTCAATGCTTGGTAGCCCGACCGGATAAAGCCGATCGCGCCAGTCCGCTTTTGAGTATCCACGATGGCCTCGATCTCGCAATTTAATTCCTTCACGATGGCTTCAGCAACCATTTTCGTGGTTCCAGACAAGGTATAGTAAAAGATTATTGCGTGCATAAGAACCGTATCTTGCGAAGAAGAAATAAACCTTTCGTAGCCCGAATCAAGATCCGGATCAACCTTTTTTAGACCTTGGTGTTAAAAATAAAAGATGAAGCAAGCTACTTCCAAGAAAAGAATTCTACAAATTGCCGTCTCGCTCGTTGGTTTTTCAGCGACGGGAATTTCATGCATTGTAGTCGCGGTGTTGATATGGTTTTTCTCCACGGACATAGCAAGCTCGGAGATCGCGTTTTTATTGGGCATAGGGTCGTCCATCGTCGGCCTCATTATTGGGTATCGTCTCGATGCCAGCGCGGCGGTGCAGAAGAGATTCCAGGCGAAACGTGTGAATTTCAAGTGGTGCATCATCTCCCCACTGGTTGTAGCGGTGTTCCTTGCCGGATTGCTCGTGTTCGCGGCGTTGGTAGCTTTTGACATCACCTTTGACATGGAAGATCTCTTGCAAAGAGATCTCGTGTTTTTCTTGGCCGGGGGCTTGATCAGTGCATTGCCTCTCGTATTGCTCTATTTTAGCATCAAGAATGCAAAGCGGGCGGAGCGGATTCAGCTGCCCAAGCTCACGGCCTTCGCAGCCATCAGCACCGCGGTACTCGTGCTGCTTTCCTTTGGTTTGGGCTTTGTCCGCGACACATATATCGAAGGGAGCATCACGAATGGCACGGGCCACGATGATGGCCCGTGGCTCACGTGGAGTGCCGACCCGACGAACTCGATCTGCATCGCGTGGCTCACGAGCCGGGAAAACAGCTCGACCGTGCACTACGGAACCAATCCCGCGAACCTGAATCTTACCGCGTTCGACCCGCGATTGGTGCATATCCACGCGATTCACCTCGCGGACCTGGACCCTGCGACCACCTATTACTATCGCATCCCCGAGGCTTTTGAAACGAACCATGCCTCGACCTTGTTTCATTTCATGACAGCGCCAACAACATCGAGAGCTTACAAGTTTGGGGTGTTCGGGGATATGCAACCCCCGAGCGAGACATCGGAGATACTCCAGACGAATGCCATGGTCATCGACGGGCTGATCTCGAGGGATCTTGATTTCGTGTTGCAACTTGGCGACATCGCCAACAGCGGCACCGATGTTGCTGATTGGCACCTCGCTTTTTCGAGCCTTGCACGGCTCGGGGCGAACACGCCGATCATGGCCGCTATTGGAAATCATGATTGGTCGGGCATCTCCGGCAGCGCGAATTGGGGCAAGTTGTTTTCCTATCCGTATGCAGGTACAGGAGCTGCGAAATATTATTCCTTCGATTATCTTAACAGCCATTTCGTGGTGATCGATAATTTCGAGCAAGCATACCACATGACAGATGCCCAGGTACGGTGGATCGAAGACGACATCGAAACTGCTCGAACTCGCGGCCAAAAATGGATTTTTTGCACCTTCCACTTGAGCATGATGTCGACGGCGACCAATGGCATGAACCAGGAGTTGCAGCGGCAGCTCGTCCCTGTGTTTGACAAGCTCGCCGTTGACGCGGTGTTTTACGCTCATGATCACGACTACGAACATTATAATTACACATACGGCCATGATGGCCTGGTATACGAGCCGGAACACGACTGGGAGCACCATCCTGTGCAATATTTCTGCTCGGGCACGGGCGGTGCGGACCTCGAAGTCGGGTACGGCGTGCTCGGCCAGTCCATCGAGACGGACATGGTCACGTGGTGGAACGTCTCCGCGGGTGCATATCAAGAGCAATCATACACGAGAAGGCCGTGGAACGCTTCCCGGTATGTCACGCACGGGTTTCCGGTAAACTACACGCAGCGCGATCCATCGGGCATCCACGATGGCAAGTATTACTACCACTACCCGCCATACCAGGCCTACCACGACGAGGTGTTCCAGCTCGGCTACGAATATGGCGAGCAAGCTTACCATTTCATCGAGATAACCATCGCCGAAAACACGTGCAACATCACCGCGATGTATCCGAACGGTGTAACGATGCAAGGTCCAGGAAGCAGCGCGTCGCAAACGTGGCAATTCGTTAAACCTTGATGTTAATCATTAATGAACCAAGGCATTGATCCACGTGAAGAAAAAATTCCAGAGCGGGTACGTCAAGTAAATCGTGAGGAAGTAAACGATCGTTCCCGACACGAACGCGGCTATCACATCGGTCGGGTAGTGCACGCCCACGTAGACGCGCGAAGCGGCGATCAGCACCGTCATCACGAGGATCACGGGCAGCATCCACGACCATGTGGTTGGCTCGTACCACGAGACGATGGTCGTGATGATGAGCATGTTCGACAAGAAAAATTGGACGTGGCCGGATGGAAATGATGGGCCCTTGAAATGCCTCGGCCCCGTCCGCACCACGACGTCTTGCAAGGCAAAACACGGCCGCTTTCTGTTGATCTTTATCTTGATGGCGAGGATGATGAGGATGCTCGACACGTTCGCCGCGGCATACTTCACGAATGCCCAGCCGACCGGGTTCCTAGCGAGCCACGAGAATAGGAATAGCGTCGACATGAGCACCGTCCAGAACGGGCTGGATGCGATGTGCGTGTAGTATTTCAAGAATCGCGCGACCTTCCCGTCCCAGCGATTGATGCGATAGAAGGTTTTAATGTCCCATGCCTTGATCCGTGCCATGATGCTATCCGGCGGGGAAATCGCGTCGCGTGCCATGGGAACATCTTCGGAAAAAATGGAAAAAATGAAATTACAATTGATCGATACAATAAATTTTTAACCCGCTAGGCTTGCTAACATTGCCGACGCGGGTGCCGACGATGATCTTCACGCCCTCTTGCGCCGAAATGTCGAGAAGACGCTGCGAGATGATGCCGTCGAACAGGATGTGGCGGATTTTGCCGCCTTCCTTTTGCAACTCGTCAACGATGAGCGACGTGGGAACCTCCTTGACCGCGTTCATACCCTCGTCGTAGAAGATCGCCTTGGTCGTGCCGAGCACGTTCTTGCTCGTGGCCTTGATCACCTCGGGAACATCACCTGGAGCGTCGATTGTCATAGGCGTCGGGGTGCCTGGGGCCCGGGGCTGGTAGCGAGAGGGGCGCTCGCCGCGATCGTTCCGATCGTTGCGATTGTCGCCGCGCTTCGGCCGCTCGAATTTCTTCCTCGGCTTCAATTGCTTGATCTTGCTCGGTCCCTTGCCCTTCGAGCCACGCGTCTCCTTCGGGGGCTGGCGCTCGGCATAATCGCCGCGATCCGACCGTTCCGGGCGGTCGGCTTGTGGTTTCTTGGCGAACCCGTTGAAACTTGCCGCGGTCGCAGGCTTGTTGTTGATGTACGGTACCTTGCCTTGCAATGCCTTGAGCAAGTCCTTTTTCGTCAGCTCTTCCACTTCCTTGCCGTCCGGTGCACGCGCCACGAAATCGATCTTGCCGACTTGCAGCAGCTCGTTCAGGATCATATCACCGCCGCGGTCACCATCCAGCAGCGCGATGGTGGTCTTCTTCTTGGACAATTCGGCGATGGATTTTGGAACGCTGGTGCCGTTCGTGGCGATCGCGTTCTTGACGCCAATGCTTAGAAGGTTAAGTATATCTGCACGTCCTTCCGTGATGATGATCGTGTCGCTCGTGTCTATCTCGGGGCCCGCGGGAAGTTTTTCCTCGCCGTAGGCAACGATGTCTTCGGTCAACCGCGCCAAGCTCACCTTGTCAGTGATCTCCTGGGTCTCCGGTGACACTTCCAAATCCCATTTCTGAAGCAACTGAGTTGCCCGGTCAATGATCTTGTCGCGTTTTGTCTTGCGCACGTCTTCCAGGCTCTCCAGCTTGAATGCAGCCATGCACGGTCCAACTCGATCGACTGTTTCGATGGTCGCCGCGAGGATCGCGGTTTCCACCCTGTCAAGCGAGCTCGGGATCGTGATTTTTCCCTTGGTCACGCCGTCTTTGCTCTCCATCTCGACGTTGATGCGGCCGATGCGGCCGCTCTTCTGGAGCTCCCTGATATCAAGCTCCTCGCCGAGAAGCCCCTCAGTCTGGCCGAAAATCGCGCCTACGACATCGGATTTCTCGACAACGCCTTGGATCTCGAACGACGCGGAGATCTCGTACTTGACCGTGCTAAACTCTTGAAAATCCTTGTTTGCCATCTTATATTTCCACCGTTCTGGTACAAGATGGTCTTGCAACCCGAAAAAAGTCCAAAAATTCCGATCTCGCCGTGCATCGCTGTCCCGTCGATGAACTAGCCCGCCCTTGCGCCCTTGCGCCTACGGTGCCTTAATCGCAGAATAAATTGCTTTCTATGTTGTTCATCTGGCATTTCAACGCACGCGAGAACCATGCATTTCTGCGTTTGCCGTGATTCAAGCTCATTTCGTGATGATCTGATGTGAATCAAGTAAACGTGATGGTTTTTATCGTCTTCAAACGATGATTGGAATTCTTGATTTTTTTTTGGATTAGCAATCCATCTTGTAAATATTTTTCGTTATTTATCGTGTAATCGAACCAATTTCTTGGCTTCACGAATGATATTGAAATTACAAGTGTTTGCGATGATTGTAATGGTTTGAAGGAATTGTAATGAACCAGCACAATTCCCATTAAGGGTTATAAAAGAAACTTTAATTAAATGTTTTTCTAGGTATTGGTACTTTCTTTGCATTTCGCGATGGTTATTGAGATCTGCCAAGTCACTTCCAAAGAACCAAGTGTTTTAAATCGCGATTGATACCGAACATAGAATGATAGTCGCAAAAAGGATTTGAATGAAATATGCCTACGGTGCGCATCATAGACGTGACCAACCGCGACGGTGTCCAAACTGCCCGGCTTGGCCTCGCGAAACTAGAAAAGACCATGATCAACAAGTTTTTGGTGGATTTTGGGGCCTACGCCAGCGAGTGTGGATTTCCAGTTACCGAGCACGAGTGGAATTACATCAACGGCAACGTGGACCTGGTCACGCACGGAGAATTTGCCCCGATGCATTTGATGGGCTGGATCAGGGCCATCAAGGATGACGTGAACGAAGCGAAAGCAAATACCCAAATAAGTCACTTGAATCTTTCCGCGTCCACGTCAGACCAGATGATCGCCGGAAAATATGGCGGGAAAAAAACGCAGGATGATGTCTTAAACGAGATGATCATCGCTCTTGACAGGGCAGTGGAACTGGGGTTCACGCGGATTGGCGTGAACGCCGAAGATGCATCGCGAACGGGCATAGATTTCCTGATTAAGTATGCGCTTGCCGCGAAAGAGCATGGTGCCGAACGGTTCAGGTACTGTGATACCCTAGGGTATGATAGTCCCAAGTCGATCTATGCACGCACCTACAAGATAGCGACGGAGGTCGGGATACCAGTCGAAATGCACTGCCACAACGACATTGGCATGGCCGTGGCTTGCTCGTTAGAAGGCGCCAGGGCAAATATCGATGCAGGATTGGATGCATTCATCGACACGACGGTAAACGGAATCGGGGAGCGTGCTGGGAACGCGGACTTGATTTCCGTGGTCCTCGCCCTCAAGTATTCGGCCGAGAACCTTGGTGAATACCTGGATCCCCGCATCAATTTGTCCATAGCGTGGAAACTCGCAAACTATGCAAGTTACGCGTTCAAGGTCCCGATTCCCATTAACCAGCCAGGTGTCGGGGCAAACGCGTTCTCCCATGCTTCTGGAATCCACGCTGACGGCATCCTTAAAGATAACAAGAACTACGAGCTGTACGATTTCACGGAGCTTGGGCGGGGTGAAATGGAGTTCGTCGAAACCGGCAGGAACATCATCGTGGGGGAGTATTCCGGCATCGCTGGATTTAAACATGTGATGGAAAGCCTGGGCGTGAAGTTCAAGGACGACGCAGAAGCAAAGTACGCGTTGAAACTGTCCCGTTATGCAAATGTGCTCAAGCAGAAACCGCTGGTGAAGGAGGAATTGATTTTTATCGCGCAACACCCGATGGCAGTGAAGAAGATTCTCACGCTTGCACCGCTCTAGTTTTTTTTCTATTATTAGTTGTCGCGAAATAGAATTAATGGATTACTTTGTTATATAAAGAAGATGGTAATTCAATCCATGGGTTGGTAATTCAATCCATGCTAAGTTTTTTGATGGGCGAGGACTCTCCAACGCAAATAATACGAATGAACGTTTTGAAGTGCGATCATGGCTCCCGATATCCTCATCTTCGGCGGTAAAGGCGGCGTTGGAAAGTCGACGACGTCTACCGCCACCGCTGTGCACCTCGCCCGCCTTGACCCAAGCAAGAAGATATTTATCATCAGTTTCGACATCGCGCACAACCTCAGTGACATTTTTTCTGTGGATATCGGTGATAAAATTGTCCAGGTTCTCCCAAATCTGTGGGCAATGGAGCCTGATGCGGAGCGATACACGGAGGAATTCGTCCATGATTTCGTCGTGAAAGCGAAGAAGTTAGCCCTCGATATGCCCCTCGTGAAGAGATTGACGAATCTTGATGCGTATATCGAAGAGTCTTTTTCTGCAGCATCAATTCCTCTCGCTGTAAAGAACTCGATCTTCTTCGACGAGGTCCTGGAGAAGGAGAATGAGTTTGACGTGATCGTCATCGACATGCCACCGACCGGCAACATGATCTCGATCTTCGAAGTCCCGAAAACGACTATGCAAGTATTTCTCAAGACCACGCTCGAAACCATGGACAATGTCTTGGAATTCGTGAGCACGATGCGCAAGATGAACCCGTTGAACTGGTTCCGCCCAGGTACTTCCGAAAAACGCAAGAACATGGCTGCTGAGCTACTTGGCATGCTGAAGGAACTCGATCGCCGCAATGACCGCATCATGAAACTGCTGAAAAATAACTCGTCGCTGCGTTTCGTGACGATCGCCGAGCGCCCCAGCTACGAGGAAATTCGCAGGGCGAACGACATGACCAAAAAATACGTGCGGCTCGATGGCATCGTGATCAACAAGATCAATCCAGAGGGCCTCGATTGCCAGTTCTGCGAGAAAGAATCCGTGTACCAGAAAAAATACATCGCCCTCATCGAGGACTATTTCAAGGGACAGAAGATCTGGAAATCATACAGGATGGACGAGGAGGTCATCGGCCTCCAACAATTGCAACAATTCGGGGAAAGAGTTTATAAAGATGATGATTTTAACTCGATCATCCACCCGGCCAAGCCAGTAACGTGATGCAAGGTGACAGGCAGCGAACGTGACCTATAACCTGGAGCGCGTTCAAGGCCTCGGATCAAGGAGCGGGGTCTTGCGGGCACGCGGGATCAATGATATTCGGGAAAAAACGCCGGTCTTCATCCCCCGCTTGCACGTTTCGCTCTTGAATAACGCCATGTACGAGGCTTTTTTCGCAGAGATGGTCAAGCAAGGAAAGATCAAGTTCGCATTCTTGCCGGGACTTGATGACCTCGCCGATGCCGATGCACAGATCAAGGCACGCACGTTCCTCGACGACGTGGTCTTCTTCGCCGAAAAAACGATGCTCGGCACGTCCGGGAATGATCCGGCGCAATGTATCACGCCGCTAATTTTTTACCGGGCCTTGTACCCGAGCGAAGCGGTCGATGCGGAGTTCTCCAAGGCTCACGTGGCAAAGTTCTTGCAGCATCTCGACGAGGGAATCCCGGGTTCCGATTTCCTGGTTGGCATCGCCATCAACGACCACGGCTTCCCCGAGGTCATCGAGCAGATCGACGCGAAATTTATCAACGACAAGGTGTGGGCGATCCGCCTCGATGATTTTGACTTGTCTGGCCGAGGCACCGATGCCCTCGTCCAGAAATCGATGGCCATGCACCGCGAGTTCCGGCTGGACATCTTCCGGCTCGCGGGTGACCGCATCCTCCCCCACCAGTTTGCCCATGCCGTGCAGGCCGGATTCGACGGGATCCTCGAGACACGATTCCTGGCAGATGCGAGCAAGGGATCCTATTACACTAACGATCAAGTCCTGCAACTCCGCGACGTCACCGAGATGCCGTGCCATTGCCCGCATTGCGCGTTTCTCGCCGCCAACGACTATACGAAACTCGACACGGTCGACAAGCAAGTCGCCTTGTACCTCCACAACATCGGCGTGGCCATTGACGAGATGTCGCGCATCCGGCAGCTGCTGCGACTTCGCACGTTCAGGGATTACCTCGAAACGCGGAACCACGGCGGCGCGAGCCTCGCCGTGTTCCAGAAAAAGACCGACGCGGCGGCCGCGGGCATCGCCATCACGACGGTTGACCTCGCCTCGCGGGCATCGATCAACTTCATCGGCCAGGACTCGTACCGGCGGCCCGAGATCGTGAAGTTCCGGCACAAGATCAAGCAGTTTTACCATTTCCCGCCGAGAACATCGTGGATCATTTTACTCCCGTGCAGCGCTCACAAGCCCTACAGCGACTCGCCGTCGCACGCCAAGTTTCTCGCGGCCATGACCCGGGGCTGGAAGGACTGGAAGCAGCATTGCACGGAGATCATCATCACCTCGCCTATCGGGGCCATCCCCCGCCAGCTCGAGCGATGCTTTCCCGCGGCGCATTACGACGTGCCCGTTACTGGGTACTGGGATGAGCAAGAGCTGGGCTTCTCGGCCGACATTCTCGAAGCCCTCATCAATGGCCAGGCGCGAGCGGGGCGGCGGATCGCGGGCATCATCGCCCACGTGGATGGTGGCTATCGAAAGGCGTGCGAGCTCGCCGGTCCAAGGCTTATACTCCCGATCACCTACACGGGATCCTTCGAAAGCGCGGCGAGCAAGGACGCCATCGCGGCCCTGGAACAGGCCATAGCAGCGGTTTCGCCAAAAGCAACCGACACGGCGGATGATGGCCGCGGGATCTCGCCGCAAACCGAGGATCTGCGCGTGCTCGTCGATTTTCAGCTGGAAACCGGCGCTGGCCGCATATTGCTGCCCGGGGACGCGAAGCCGCGGCCGTTGCAGGGCGATGCCGTGCAGGTCATCAATAAAGAGAACGGGCAAGCCATGTTCGTCATCGATGGCTTTTCTGGCCATATCACGTTCGACAAGAACGCTCTCGATGCCCTCTGGAAAGCAGATGCGGCCGAGCCATCTCTCAAGTTGAAAAAAATCACGTTTAGCGATACCACGATCGCGGGCAGCAACGTGTTTCCCGGCGGCGTCGATGCAGTGGATGACCGGATAGCGGTGGGCGATGACGTGTTCATCCAAGACCGCGCCGGTAAATTGTTGGGCTACGGTATCGCCATCGTCCCGGGGAACCGGATGCGGGAGTTGAAAGGCGGGCCGGTCGTGTCGATCGTCAAGAAACTCTGATAAGTGCAGGTGAATGGTAGCATGCTTCCAGAAAGCTTGAAACGGATCTCGGTGGATTGCCGGCGCGACGGCGCCCGTGACCGCATAAAACGGCAAGGCGCGGATCCAGGGAGCCTGGTCCATTCATGGTTCGGGCCGGCTATGCTGCACGGCAAGCGCGGGCACGAATTCGTCGTGATCTTGACGACGAGAGGGTGCCAGCATTATTACTCCGACGACCTTGGCTGCACCATGTGCGGGTACAACAACGATAGCGCCGGGGAGACGGTGCCGGGTGACATCATTGCCGGCCAATTTTCGGCCGCGCTGGCCAAGCACGAGAAAGAGATCGCGGGCGCCGGGAACGTGGTCGCGAAGGTCTTCAACTCGGGCAGCTTTTTCGACGAGAAAGAGATACCCGCCGGGGTACAGGAGCAAGTGTTGGCATCGCTGGCAAGCCTTCCGACGGTACAAGAAGTCGCGGTGGAATCCCGGCCCGAATTCATCTCGCAAGAGTCTTTATGCCGGTTCAAGGCAAAGCTCAGGGAGGACCAGCTCGGCGAGGTCGGCATCGGATTGGAAACGTGGAACGACGAGATTCGCCTCGACTTTATCAACAAGGGCTTCACCCGCGACCAGTTTATGCACGTCCACGAAATCCTCAAGGAACATAACGTCGGCACCAAGGTCTACTTGCTGCTGAAGCCGCTCTTCCTCGACGAGCTCGCGGCGCTCATCGACGCCCGGGAATCCATGAAGCACTTGCTATCGCTAGGCGTGTCGACGATATCGATCAACCCGGCCGCCATCCATGCCAACACGGTCATGGAACGGTTCTGGGAGCGCGGCAAGTACCGGCCGCCATGGCTCTGGACAGCCATGCTGCTGCTCCACGAGGCATTTACTCTTCCAGCCCGGGATATGAACACGCTCGTGCTGTGCGACCCAGTCGCGGGCGGGAAGCCAAGAGGAGCCCATAATTGCCGCGACATGGCTTGCAACCAGCGAGCATTGGCCATCATCAAGGATGCCATCGAGCAGCAAGCAACCGTCGGTGGCCTTGACCCGCGCCCCGTCGCGGGCGGCGCGGCATGCGCTTGTCACCTGGAGTGGCTTGACGAGATGCATTTTTAGACGGTTGCGGTTCATTGTAAAAAAAAGGATGAGAATTACCCAGGAAGTGATAGTTCAGGTAATCGTGCTTAACCTTACTTAATTTTGCCCTCTTGTTTCAAGAACGACACGAGGAACAGGACAAGGAGCGCAGGGTCGATAATGAGGAAAAATACCACGACAGGCCCGATGAGGACTGCATTGATTATTTCCGCGGCAATGAGAAACCCGAGGAACACCACCTCGCTGATGACGACGATCTTCACTGCCTTCCATTCCTTCGCCTTGTACCCGAACAAGGAGCTCACCGTAAAACCCACCAAAGCCGAAGCCAAGAAATTAGCATAAGCCCCTACCATGGGGGTATATGTCGACGACAAGCCAAAAAGGATTGATGCCTGCTCTGGCATCCAGAACAAGATTGTGTAGAAAATCCCAAAAATAAAGTGGATCAAAAACGTCAACTTGGTAAACTTCAATATTTCTTCGGACATTTCGTTTCACCATCTCGCTGTTTATTTTCCATTTTTTTTCTTGCTGTTTATTGATTGGATTCGAAATACCTCTAAGCCCAGATTTGCTAGGTGTTCAATGGTACAGAAGATCCCCCTCGTTACTTCAGCTTTGGCGCATAAAAGATTTTCGAAGGTGTCAATCGTACGTTTCTCGCGCCCTTGGTATCGAGGCGATCATCACTGGATGCAAGATGCCCTTTTAACTCCCGGCGCCGTTTTAGAATCATCACCGCATGCAAGAAGGTAGCACCCGATGGACGAGAAATTATCCCGCCGGTTGAAGATCTTGAGCTTGAGCGAGATCGACCAGTTCAAGAAGCGTGTGCCATCGGGCACCCTCGGGGGCATCGAGGTCAACCACAAGAGCTTGATGAAGGGATTGAAGGCACGCGGCCATTTCATCGTTGAAAACCGGCCGTTCCCGGGCAACAGGAGGCCGGACATCATCATCTGCCCCACCTATGGCCCGAACGCGTTGCTCAACATCTGGCTCCAGAAAAAGAAGTACAACTGTGCATGCGTGCAGCACGCGCACACGACGCCCGATGATATGAAAGGCGGGTTTTTACCCGACCCGCTCGTCCCCTACATCAACATCTACCTCCGGAACTTGTACAAGTTCTCCGAGGTGCTCATCACGCCGTCGAACTTTTCCAAGGCAGCGCTCGTGAAACTCAAGATACCCACGAAGCCGCCGATCGTGCCCGTCTCCAACGGCGTGAACCTGACCAAGTTCCAGTTCAGCATGGACAAGCGAACCGCCTTCCGGGCATACTTGCACGATAAGCACGGCATCGACCCTGCAAAGCCCATCATCTTGTGCGTCGGCGTGATCTGGGCGCGCAAGGGCCTCGACGTGTATCACGAGGTGGCGAGGTCGTTCCCGCAGTATCATTTCATCTGGGTCGGCAACTACATCACGGCCAAGAAACTCGTCGACCAGTACAACGATCTACCGAACCTCACCTTCACAGGTTACGTTGACGACATCGTGGGGGCGTATTGCGGTTCCGACGTTTTCTTCTTCCCGTCGAGGGCCGAGAACCAGGGTATCCCTCTTCTGGAGGCCGCAGCTTGCAAGCTGCCCATTTTATGCCGCGATTTGCCCACGTATGACTGGATCGAGAACGGGGTGCACTGCATCAAGGAAAAAACGACCGCAGGCTTCAAGATGTCGCTGAATCGGCTCGTCGATGACAAGGCCTTGCGGGAAAAGCTCACTAACAATGCCCTCGACAACGTGCAAGAGCACGATATCGAGAAGGTCCTCGACCAGGTCGAGAGGATCTACCGCCGGGCCATACTGCTGCGCAAAAAGCTCGTTGCCATGGGAAGAAAATGAGCATGCCGTGTTCCTCATATCGTTCGAGTCAGAGTTAAAAGACGTATCCCGGTCAAGTAGCGCGTGAGTAGCGACCAAAGAATCGGCAAGTTCTCGTACCCGCCTTGTCTCAAGGATTTCCAGCAGGTCGACGAGACGTTGAGAAATCGCTGCCGGTTCATTCCGTGGAGCGAGGAGCATCCCGCGTGGGCGAAGCAAATATCGACCGTGCAAGTCGAGCAGCTGCGGCAATTGTTGGCCGACCGTGCCGAGATGATGCTGCGCATCCACGACGCTAGGGAGCACCGGACGCTCCCCGAGTTGCTGGCAACGGCCACGGACCAGCAGCGCTCCATCATCGTGCAAGTCCAGCAGGTCCTGGACCAGCGCCACGAAAACGAGCACGCTGGGGAACGGGACGACATCAACAACGAAATCGCGATGCTGGCGGTCCAGAAAGAGATAGTCATGCCGTTTCTCAATGCCCTCGGCGTCCTCGTCGACGCCTACGGGTTCGCCTGGATCGCCAAGACCGACCATTACTTCCGCGTGAACACAGAGGACACACAAGTCTACTTATTCATGCGGGATGATCCCGAAGTTTGCTGCCGCGTCTGCCTCGTGGCGGACACGCGGGGGAAGGACGTGGGTGGCGCCACGGGGTTCAACGCGCGGGATTTACTATTGTTGAGCAAGATCATCGCGATCGAGCATGGCTTGCTTCCACCATTTCTCGCCGCGCAGGTCGACAGGTTCGTCGCCACGCGGGGCGCGGAGCACGGCAAGAACATCTTCAGCTTCGATCCCATCGACGTCTTCCAGAAAGAGTTCCAGGAACGCTATCCCGAGATCTACGAGGCACGGCTGCGGCAGCGCGAGAAGGAGGGCTTACCGGTCGGACCGAACGCGTTCTGTAACTTGCGGAACGAGATGCTCGCCGAGCTCCACCGGTTGCGGCAGCTCTTGTATGGGGGCTAACAAGACCTTTCCTCCAGTGGAAATGCGGTGGAAAATGCTTGCTTCCACCTTGAAAAAACCTTTTTATGAACCACTTGCGAAGGTAAAGATGTTCACGATTTCATAGGAGATGTCACATGAGCACCTTAGATCCGATAGCCGTGGCAACAGCGAATGAAATACGCTTGTCGTCCGGCGTTGGCTTGATTGCTGCACTTTACAAACTCGTGCACGGCAAGGATAACCTTGAAAGCAAGAAAGACGTCGTGCTCCGGCTATTTCGTATGCTGAACGCGACCGATTTTGACGATACCTTCATCGACGGCGTACTGTTCATATGCTCGAAGGATTTAACCGGCATTTATGACAAATTTCCCAAGACGAAAAAATTGATCACGCTCTTCAGCGGCATGGTTCAGAAAATCGGCTTGACCGACGCTCCCGCCACGGCCCATCTTGTCGATTGGCTCTCGGGGAAGATCAAGCAGAAATCGCCTCCCCCGCCTGTGAGCAGGACGCTCGACGAGGAAGCGAAAAAATTCGAGCGTGCTGTCGAGAAGGTAAAGGGAGAATTTGCGCTCGAGCTCGTCGAACTGGCGAGATTCATTGGCGACCACCACCTTGACGAGTCCATAATCCCGGGCCTGAGCCAAAAGCAAAAGGAGATCTTCAAGGTGCTTCGCGATCACGTCACCATACCAACCCGCGACTTCTACCAGGCCTTGACAGTCCGGCTCTCTTCGATAGAAGAAGTGCTCGATTAAGGTATTTCGTGACTGCTCTAGCGCATTTCCCCTTTAAAGGTTATTTCATCCCTTATCTTTCAATCCCATCATGAAATTGCGAGATATGCAATATCAAACCAGTGGAATGATTTGCTAGGAACGAAACAACCGCGGTGCATCCCAAACAAATGGGCCATATCCAGACGATCGGGTTAGAGCGAACGTACTATTATAATTAATGCTTCCGCACGAAATCTATGCGCTTTCTCCACGACGGGAAAAAAATGCACGACAAATTCCGTTCGAGCAAAAATACAAACGATTTTTGGGCGCGTCGAGGTTATTGTTCTATTAATAGCTATTTAAAGAGGATTAGTTAAGCGATCGTTTGAAAAAATCCTTATAAGGGAGCTCATCCTTGTTTCAGTTATCATTTTTTAAGACGGATTGCACTGTTTAATAAATACACTGAATAGGTGTTTCTATCGAGCTCCATTCCTCAAATCGGTAAGCCGATTAAAATCGGCAAGCCAATCACCAAGACGGCATCGAACCATCTACTGTTCCGGGTAGGCGACATCAGTTCCAAGATAATGGGCGCCCGCGTCGTAGATGCATCGATGACAGCCACGATAGGAACCGTTTATGACCTGTTCGGACCAGTCGAGAATCCTTTTCTTTCGGTAAAACTGCAGCAATCGGGAAATACAGACAATTCAGACTATTTTTCTACGAATTATTTCGCTATCCTCGAGCAGAAACGCCCGGGGACGAAGAAATTTCTTCCAAAGAAATTCACCAAGCGGGGTTAAAAGAATGGTCGTGAATCAACGAGAAATCAACATCGAAAAGGACGTCGAAGGGGAACTGGAAAAATGCAAGGCTTGCAAGAATGATGTATTTGTGCTGGACGAGTTTCGGGGGGAAAAAATCTGTTCCATATGCGGACTGGTGTTGAAAAGCAAGATCATTGATCCTGGTCCAGAGTGGAGAGCATTCGATGCGGACCAGAAGAAGAAGCGCACGAGAGTCGGGGCGCCGCTCACCTACACGATTCATGACAAGGGCTTGAGCACGATCATCGACTTCAGGGACCGCGACGTGTTCGGCAGGAAGATCTCGCCGCGCATCAAGGCGCAAGTCTACCGCCTGCGGAAGTGGCAGCGGCGCATCAGGGTGTCCGATGCCATGGAGCGGAACCTCACGTTTGCCTTGAGCGAGCTCGACCGAATGGCATCCGCATTGTCCTTGCCGAAGAACCTTCGAGAAACCGCGTCCAAGATTTACCGGAATGCAGTCAAGAATCACCTCATCCGTGGCCGCAGCATCGAGGGGGTTGCTGCTGCCAGCATCTATGCATCGTGTCGTCTCTGCAAGATCCCGCGCACGCTCCAGGAAATCGCCGAGGTCGCGCGCGTGGACAAGAAGGAAATCGGCAGGTGCTACCGCTTCATCTCGCACAAGCTCGCCTTGAACGCCGGGCCCACGTCGCCTGTGGAGTACATCTCGCGGTTTGCCAGCGGCTTGAAGCTGTCGGGCAAGTGCCAGTCGACCGCGCGCCACATCTTACAGGTGGCATCGAAGAAGGGGCTCACGTCCGGCCGCGGGCCGACAGGCGTGGCAGCGGCGGCGCTCTACCTGGCAAGCGTGCTGGAGAAGGAACGACGCACGCAGCGCGACATCGCGAAGATAGCCCAGGTCACTGAAGT
>JAUQYW010000039.1 GCA_030587525.1 Candidatus Sigynarchaeota archaeon
TTTGCATAATACAAGGCACTCGTCACAATGCAAGCCACGCCGAAGCCAATCGGGAACCACAAGTACACGTTCATAAACAGCGCATAATGCGATTGCTTGAACAATGGCCACGTTATATCGATACCGATACCGAGAACGAAACCGATGGCGAACACGACGACGCCCATGACGACGTACAATATGCCCGCTTGAAAAGTGCCCTTGCACGCATACATGCGGGTTCTTTGCTCGTAATTCATGGATTTCCCGGGCATCGATAACCCGGTGTCGTGCAACACGACCGCGCTCGTGTAAAAGGTAAAGGGCTGGATCGCGAAACACCCGATCGCGAAGAAAAGGAATTCGAGCGTGGGCATCCCGCCGATGATGTAGAGATAATGCAAACGACCGATTTGCGTGGTCACGTCGATACCATAAAGTGGCGCGAATACCTGGGCAACATCCCCCGATGGGTCAAGCCCCTGGAGGAGCCAGATCGCCGCGATGACGAGGATCGCCAAGGGAAGCCACGACTGCTGGACGATCGCCATGATGCGGGCAGCGGTCTTGATCCTGAGGTCTTCTTGTTGTTTTTTGTAAAAATACCCGATCACGAGCGTTGCTGTACCGAGGCCGAAGAATGCCGCGCTCGTGCCATAGCGGAGGCCGTACACGTGCTGCATGCGGCCAACGACATCGTAAATACCCGGCGTGTTGAGAGGCAGCAAGGGAATGAGCTTGCTGGCGACAATCGCGAAGAATCCCATGGCCACGTAAAGGATTGCTGTCGCGACCGTTCCCGTCCACAAGGACTTGCGGGTTTCCAGGGCTTCTAGTCTCGAGTCCTCCATGTTCGTGGCAAGACTCGTCATGGTAAATCCGCCTCCTTGATCGTGTAGGGCACATTCGTGTTGACGAGGTTCGCGAATCCCAGTGCCGTGGCCACGGTCACGTTCTTGAGCAAGAAATATTCCCACGTCTCACCAGCCGGGTTCAGCGCGGAACGGGTTTCAGTCTGCAAGAACCGAACCTTGTCGGCTTTCCACCGCATGGTGACGTGCGACGACGAGCAGTTCTTCACGATCGCGTATCCACCGTTGGCAGAATACAGCAGCCCGTTCGCCAAGGGCAAGTAAATCTGGAAGTTATCGATATCCATCCGTGAATCCCAGTCCCCGAATTCATCGATGTTGTCGGGATTGTAATCGGTCCGGTTCAGCGTGACCGTGAGGTTTTCCCACAGGGACGGAGAATACTGGATCGAAGAGAAATCACCGTTGAACGCGATGTAGGACCATTTCTCGGATAAGCTGGTCCCATTGGTCCTCGGGAATGGCACCTTGATGGAAATATATTCTTGGCCATTCAATGCAGAATAATTAGAGGACTCGACCTTGCCGCGGGTGAGCTGGATCGACCCGTTATTGCGCGTGTCGATCGTGACGGGCGCAAGGTCAGCATAGGTCGCAGCACCTATCGCCGTGAAGTTGGTAAAGCCGGCCGTGGACAATGCCATATACATTACCGTCCCGTTTGCAAGGGCTCCGATTTGGATGGGATTGCCGGAAACGAACACGATGTTTTGCAACGCGGTCGTCGCGTTGATGATTGATGCTTGCACCCAAGTCGCGTTTGCCACGGCGAATCTTGTATGGTTGATGGCTTGCTGGCCCTCGAATTCCCGGGGCTGGAGGCCGGTCGAATCCGTCACCTCTGCTTCGGCCAGGTCCAACCACGCCCGGTCCAAGATGCTTCGCAAGTTTACAAGGAATGGCCCCGTTATGTTAGCTGGATTCACGGCACGCCCGTAATCGAGCAAGGCCTCGGTCGCCAGCAAGATCTGATGGGTCTTGTAATTGTTCGCGTTGATCTCGCTATCGTCATAATAAGAGCCACCCGCGGTCTCGCCCATCCAGATGAATGAGGACCGGTAACGGAACACGGCCCAATGCGTTTCGGGAACGTACCTGCCGAGGGGAAATGCCTCGCTCCTCTCCAGCAAGAATGCGACCCACTCGTCGAGCGTCATAAAACGGTTGCCCTGGCGCTCGAGATCCATGAGCTGTTCCTCGTGGTTTGCCTGGCGCTGCGGGTTGAACGGGAAGTATTGCCCCGTGAGATTTTCCAAGCCGCCCGCTTCCCACGTTTGACCCTCGCCGGAGTTCAAGTTCTCGCCGTCCTGGAACCAGAGCACGTGGTGCATGACACCCGCCTCGACCGACGGGATCCAGTACGGGAGCACGTACATCTGCTCGCCACCTATGGAATACGTGTAGATCGGGGCATTGGAGCGCACGCCGAAATACGACAGGCTTTCCCGCGTCGTGAGGAACGTGTCGTAGACCGGCGATCCGCTGCCAGAATAGCGAAAATCGTGCACGAGCCTAGACGTGCCGAGCATGAACTGCCCCTCTTGCAAGAGCACGGCGCGGGATACCCCGTCCGTGTCCGTCGCATTCACGAGGTCGAGATCTTGCAACAGCTGCCGAGCATACAGGATGGACTTGTAGAAATCGATGTACGGGTACGCGATTGCCAGCGCGTCGCTGTATTGCACCACGATGAGCTGGATCTGGTCCCGCCTCACCAACAGCCTCAACATCGTCATGCAAGCTGGAAGGGTCGCGTTCATGACTTCGAGTAGCAACCCTTGAAATTCGATGTTCGCTTTCCACGTTGGATGTCGAGAGTACATCTGGAGCAGCGGGTACAGCGAGTTATTGACCACCTCGAACATGGCTTGCTCGTTTCCCGCGCGGTACTGGACATTGAAATGGTAATGGCACGTCGACACGAGAGGGCGCGAGAAATTGTCTATCGTGACGTAAGCGATGATGCTCGCTAATCCAAGCGACCCGATCAACATTGCCATGGCATACGTCTTGTAATAATGAATTCTCCCCGCGGCGTCGCCGCGGGCTTTGCCATCACTTGACATGGGATTTTTTCACCAGGGAACAATTCACGCGTGCAACCACCACGTGGAATAATATAAACGGATATCTCCGGGCGTGAATCACACCTTGAACGCTGTATTAATCACGTTCTTTTTCTTTTTAAGCAAGGATAGCAAGCACGTCCCGAGTTCCTCGAAGTTTAAATGCTTTTTTCAAATCTAAATGAGGTGAAAGCGCACATGATCAGGAGTGATATCATCGAATTAAGCGGCACGCGACAACACGCGTGCTACCAATGCACGGAAAAGGTAAGCCTGAATGAATTGCTGCTCGTCGATGACTTGATCGAGCACTCGCCGTGTTTTGCCGGCATCTCGGAAAATTTTGCGCATTGCTCAGCCGAGGATGACTTGTTCCACGATAACATCGTGAATTGCTGCGCGACCTGCTATGCTCGGATCGTCCAGGGCCTCGCGTTTCTCGCCGTTGCCACCCGGCGTGCCGAGGTAAGCAATCTCGTTCGCGCGCTCCGATCGCGGCCGCAGGTGCACGC
>JAUQYW010000044.1 GCA_030587525.1 Candidatus Sigynarchaeota archaeon
GATCCTTATTTTCTTCTGCGTGCTCTAATACGTGCGATTACAACGTTGATGTGCTGATCGTCGGCGGTGGGATTTATTAACCATCATTAGGGGATTAATCCTGGAAACAGTAATATCTCCAAGGTTAGCATACTTGATGCAGCAAGTATCACAATAGGTACCACTGAAAATCCCAGTTTTGCGAATTGCTTAGGGCCAATTTTGATTTTTTGGTCGTTTGCGATGTCACACCACATGATGCCTGCAAGGGCCCCCAGCATTGTAAAGCAAGCGCCGTAATTGCTGCCCATTATTAGGGCAAATACGGATCCGAATGCTACCTGGTGCGAAACTGCCAAGTTCGGATTTAACAGGATTTCCCCAAAAAAGATCGTCATTGGCTGGTTATTCATGAAATTAGCAGCCAGTGCGGAGATCGTGGTCATTTCGAGGATAGAAGTGTATGGATTGAGTAATATAGTAGAAATGCCAGCCGCGAATAAGTCAATCCACCCCGCATTTCGCATTGCTTCCACAAGAATAAACATTCCGACAACGAACGGGATGATTTTCCAGGGCATGCGGCTCCCAACGCTATAAACCCGGGGTAATAAATGCTTTTTCTCATCGGGTTTTTCGGTAGCTATCCCCACTTCAGTGTTCAATTTTGCGAGGAGCGGACTTATGGGCGCTTCAGTCAACCCCTTGTGGCACATGTAAAGATCATGGCCGAAATCACGTGCCAAACATGCCATAGCGCAGAAGAAAGTAACAAGCCAACCTAAGTCTACGAAGATACTGAGCAAGGTAAGACATATCCCCAGCACTATCGTATTATAAATCGCCCCACTGACATCCTGAAGAGCTAGTCGAGGATCGATTTCACTTGGAGTGATTTTGGGGGGGATTTGCTTCCGGAAATAGAGCCACAATATGAGGAACGCCGAGAGACCGCCCGCAACGGTCGGAAGAAACATCCAGAGAAAGAAGGCGACAAAGGTAATTTGGAATGCTTGGGCGATGATAATGTTCGTTGGGTTCTCAATGTAAAGGAACGTGCTCAGAATATTTGCCGCGAAAAAATTCGCAAAGAGGAAGGGAACAGGGTTTATTTTAGCGTATTTTGCCATATAGATTATGATGGGGGTGAAGGTCAGGATGACGATGTCATTAGAGGTGAAGATGGTGACAAGACCTGCCAATAAGAAAAGGTAAAGGAATAATTTTATGCCGGACGTTCCCGCTTTTCGGGTCACCATGAGGGAAAGGTACTCGAAAAATCCCGTCCGGTCAAGAGAGATGCAGATATAGGCCAGATTCATGAACAAGAGAATTATATTATATGGTTTGACTCCTGCAAATCCCACGATGCCTGAAAGAAATACTTCCGGAGTTGCGGAAAATGTCACAGCGAGTAAAACAACACCTATCAAAGGCGCTATTGCGAAATTAGCGATGTATTTCAGTCGTGGAATCCCTTTAAAACTCAAGAGGATCAGCACAACCACGAAGATAAAAATGACCAGCGGCAGAAAGTTGGAAGGGATATCTACCACACTAACATCTCGGAACGGATTGAGTCAATCTGTTTTACCCTCCCAAAAATGTTCTTGTGGCAATTGTCTGCGTGAAAATAAAATAGGAAAATCTAAATCGCAATTTGAAACAGTATGGACACTATGATATAAGGGATTCTTACATAGATGTCGTTTTTGTTGAGTCATCATTTCATTATGGCATTTAACCTTGATGCTCCCGGTCTTCCAGGGCTGTCAAGACGCGATCGCGCTTATTCATTTTCGGTCACTTCGATCCTTATTTTCTTCTGCGTGCTCTAATACGTGCGATTAAGATGAAGGACGTCGATGTGCTGATCGTCGGTGGTGGCGTCGCGGGCTCCGTTGCAGCGAAATTCGCCGCGAAAAGCGGCTTGCGCACCGTTTTCATCGAGAAAAAGAAGACGCCTCGCCACAAGGCATGTTCTGGCATTCAATTTATGTACTTGGAGAAGATCATCGGTGAAAAAGTTCCTCGGTCGAGATTGTGCAATAACCAGCTTAATCGCATCAAGATCTTTATGCCGAACGGGAAAAGCATAACGGCACCCTTCAAGATGCTCAATTTCATGCGGAAGCCGTTCGATGATTGGTTGAATCAAGTGGCAAAGGAAAATGGTGCCGAGTTCCGGGACGAGTGCGAGTACGTGGGGCACGAAGACAGGGGGGATCACGTCGTCGTGTCGGTGAAAAACACGAGTGAACCGAGCACCACCGAGACGATCAAGGTGCGTTACCTCGTGGATGCAACCGGCTTGATGCCGGCCATCCGGAAACGGTTGCGTCCAAATGATTTTTCCTCGAAATACACGGGCGGCGCGGTCAATTATTACATCGATGGCACATCGAACATGAGTCCCCGGACGCTGTACCAGTTTTGGAACATCGATTTCAACAACGCGATGTTCGCCTGGGCATACACGAAGACGTTGGACGATGGGAAAGACTACTGGGTCGTCGGCACGGGATGCAACGGGAGTGACTTGAAGGAGCGCCAGGAGAAATTCTATATGTACATCAAGGAAAATTTCGCCTTGAACGGCACCATCAAGGAAAAGGAAGGCTATACCATCACGATCAATATGCTCTCCAAGGATCGGGTGTGGCTTGGCCAAGGACGTGTGTTGATGGCGGGGGACGCGGCCGGCCTCATCGATATGGTACGCGGTGTCGGTATGGATGCAGCGGCGCTGTCCGGCCGGCTTGCGGCCAAGGCGATCGTGCATGCCGATAAAAAAGGAACCGATGGATTGGGCGAGTATACCCGGCTTATGAAAACCGTGGTCAACCAGACCAAAAAAAACCAGGGGCGCGAGATTGGGGGATATACCACGAATGCAGAATTGCAATCGCACCTGGACAAGTCTTTGCTCCCGATGGGTTTCGGGTTGATCTTCCAGAATGGTTTGAACGCGATTCGCCCCGCGGAGCGGCAAAGACTCTTGCCGCCTTGATCTTCGCGAAGGATGATCCAAGACAAAATAGACATTGATGTCAACCTCGATTTTTCTCCATCACACCTTCCTTTGATGCCTTTTTTCCATGGACCCGTCGATGTTGATTATTTCATGGTATGTTATCACGCACTTTCGACAAGTACTTATGTATGAACAAGGCACGTGGTGGCGCGGGTTGATATCCTCGCCACAAGGCGCATTGTCATGAAAGACATCTTCCAATTCTTAGCCAAATACAACAAGTTGACAAATCAAGCGATGGTTCAAATTCTCGAAAAGGTGCCGTCCAAGGATCTCGTGAAGGACACGGGCGCATTTTACAAGTCCATCCTTGGCACGTTGAATCATTTGATGGGAGCTGATATCGGGTGGTTGGGGCGCGTCATCGAGGGCATTCCAGATCTTGCAGATCTTGCCGGTGCCCTTCCGAAGATTTCATATGGCCGCAAGCCAAGCGAAGGGTTGCAATGGGGCACGCTAGCCGAGTTCAAAAACGTGCGCGGGACCGTCGACGGGGTCATCGTGGACATGATCGAACGCATACCCGCCGATAAATTCTGCCATGAAATCACGTTCAAGAACTATCGTGGCGAAATACACACCAAGATGACATGGTACGTTTTGCTGCACATCTTCAACCATGAAACGCACCATCGAGGCGTGATATCGACCCTTCTTGACCAGATGGGCGTTGAAAATGATTATTCCAACGTGAATCGCATTCCGATTTGATTTTTTTTACTTCTTGAATCTATGTGTTTAGATGCAAAGGAACTATCAAGCATCTCTTTGAATGTAGCATCACATACCATTGAAGCGGTTTTAACCTCCATTATCATATAGGATGATCATACTATGGCAAGAAAACCAAACTTCCTCTTTTTGATCCCAGACCAGCACAGAGGAGATTTCCTCCCATATTCCGGCAGTGTTCTAGAAACGTTAGGAATGAAAAAAAAGCTCGACATTCGTGTGCCGAACATCGCGCAATTGATGGTTCGCGGCGTTACATTTTACCGGTGCATCAGCCCCGCCCCGGTGTGTGCGCCCGCACGCGCGTGCCTGGCAACCGGCTTGAATTATGCACGATGCGAGTGCCGGGACAACAGTGAGAACACGCCCATTAGTAAGACCACGTTTTACCACGTGCTTCGCGATGCCGGGTATGCTGTCGGGGGCGTGGGCAAGTTCGATCTCCACAAGGGCGATCACGAGTGGGGCATCGATGGCTGGCACCCAAAGCTCGACGCGTACGGTTTTTCCCGGGCTTTCTCGATCGATAATGGCGGAAAATCCGCAGCCCATTCCGCTGCCTTGAGTAAGCTCGTGGACGGAAAGCGGGTGCGTATCAAGGATCCCAAAGATGCACGTCCAGCAGAACCCTACATGAAATTCCTAGAAAGCAGGGGCTTGATGGGAGTTCATCTCCAGGATTTCTCGAATCGGGGTGGATTATTTGGCCATCTCATCACGCAAACCACGCCATTGCCCGATGATGCTTATTGCGATAATTGGGTCGGCCAAAATGCCATCGATATGATCAAGAAGTTTCCGCGGGACAAGCCTTGGTTCCTACAAGTAAATTGGGTGGGTCCTCATCCGCCATGGGACGTGACAACGAAAATGCGGGCCACCGTCGAAGATCGCGATTTCCCGCCGCCAATTGGAAGCGATGCGGATATGGTCGACGAATTGGTCGACGTGCGGCGGAATTACGCGGCATCGATCGAGAACATCGATCGGAACGCGGGCTTGATACTCTCCGAGGTCGAGAAACGAGGCGAGATGGACAATACTATTGTCATCTACAGCAGCGATCACGGCGAGATGCTCGGCGACCGCGGCGAGTGGGGAAAGAGCTTGCCATGGCGCGGCTCCGTATCGGTGCCGCTCGTGCTTGCTGGCTCTGGCATCCAGCATGGCAAGACCAGCAGCGCGCTCGTGGAACTCCAGGACATTGCATCGACCATCATCGATATTGCCGGGCTCTCGATGCCAGGCGCGAAGGATTCCGTTTCGTTGCGGCCCCTTTTGGAAGCGAGGGGCAAGGAGCCGAGCCATCGGAAGGTGCAGTGCGCGAGCTTATTCGACCGGAAAGCATATCGTTCGTTCGTGACCGTGTCCGATGGAATCTTCAAGCTGGTTCAAGTTATGGACAAGGTGCAAGTGTTCGACCTGGCACATGATCCATGGGAAATGCGTGATGTGACGCCCGATCGCCCGGAGATCGCGCAAGATCTCTTGCATAAGCTCGATACAGGATTATCCGCGCAATTTGCCAACCATCTGCACGAAGCCGGGGCAAAGGGAACGGGTCGAGATGCAAGCGGTGCGGAACAAGAAGATGATTTTGATTAAATCGAGTCACATATTGATAGATTTTAGATTCCAGCAATCCATGTTCCGCAGCTCGACCGGCGCTTCCTGGCTCGAAACTACGAGCTTGATCGCTTGATCCGGGGTTATTTCGATCACATGTGTGAGTGCCCAACGGTTGTTAACATAGATCTCGACGACCTGGCGATCGATGAACAGGCGAGCGTTCAAAGACTCCTCACCGGTTTCGATCGTGAACGGGCCGCTCTTGTTACCTAGAAAAAGCAGTGAATCCTCCGGCTCGTAACCGACGCAGCCCATGACGCTCGTCACCTTTTTAAAAGCATATACCTGCACGTCGAATGCGGGCGGAACCGGTTTTTCACCGACCTTTTGGGTCATATCGACTTGAAATGCGCATTCCAAAGCCCTAGTTTTCGTGAAACTCGAGAAGGACTTCTCGTCAAACATAGGTATTGACGTGTTGGGCGGGATCGACAGCGCATCGCGGTGCAAATGCTTGTCACGCAGCTTGGCAAGTTCTGGAATCGGCTCGATCGAGAGAGTGCCGTTAGGCCGCGCAGCGACGACGCGTGGCAAGCTGAAGCAGCCATTCCACGTGCCATTTCCCCGGGCTAACACCCAGCCGATGATGATGCGGCGCCCTTGGAAGTCAGCAAACGTGTTCGGGGCATAGAAGGTCGCGCTGTTGTCCAGTGCGTGCCACCTTCCGGCCGTGAACCTGTTGTTCTTGAATTCACCGATGCTGTATGCGGTCCCGTTCACCGAAACCTCCAGCACGTGCTTGTCCCCGAGCGGGAAAAACAAGGGACATTCCCAGTTCGTGCCGAGTTTCACGTTCTCGTCCGCGTCCGCGTCGATCTTGTCATGGAACCGGGTATAGAGAACGCCGACGAATTGCCACCGAACGAGGTCGGGCGATTTGTACAAGAACACGGACGGGTTATTTTTCGGCGTGTCGTCCTGGACGAGATGACCGCCAACCGCGCAGTAATAGGATCCTCCCTCGCGCCAGGCACAGGGGTCACGCCAATCCTCGATCCGCAACCCGCTATGCAACTTATGGGTCATGACCGGATTCCCTTTGAATTTTTTCCATTTTGCCATGTCCTGGCTGCCAATGGCAAGCCATTGCTCGGAATCGGTTAAGGCAGGGCGGTCAGGGCCGACGCTCGTGTATAGCGCACGGGGCAAGTCATCCGCGCCCTGGACGCAACACCCCGACCAGCAACCATTCTCGCTGTCCCATGACGGGCCAAACGCGATCGGTAAATGTGTCCAATAGACCATGTCCTTGCTTTTCATGTGCCCCCAATACATCGGCCCCCAGTCTGCCTTGAACGGATTGTGCTGGTAGAATACGTGAATCTCGCCGTTGATCGCGATCGGTCCATTCGGGTCGTTCATCCAGTTCGCTGGGCATATGGCGTGGTAGATGGGACGGTTCGGGTCTTGCTTGGCCGTCTTGCTTGCTGCATCGACGGCCGCTTGGGCGTCTGCCAGGGTCGGGGTGTTCATGGGTCGATACCTTCACTGGTAATGTTTTTTCACAGTATGAACAAGGACGTCAAGGGCTTAAGATTACACGCGACATATTCCATCCCCTTTTCTAGGATTTTTGATTTACATTCCGCGATCAAGCGATCGATGTCCTTGACATCGACCTCGCCTTGGCGCGCAATGAATTGCGTTCGATAATATTGCAACAGTTCGAGGGCATGGCCGTACATCCCTCAATCCATCAATGATTTTATGTCGATTAGTGCGTACTCCTTTTCTTCTTGCGCCAGAAATTGATGTAATGCTGCCTGGTCAATGCTTTCGTGGTATATCTTCAATTTCGCGACGGATCTCAACATTGGTTCCGTGGCGATCGGGATTCCTGTTTTTTTCTTGATGATGTTTAAGGCATCGAACAGCTGGCACCCACACGAGAGCAGGTACACCGCGATGATAGCTGGTGACCGCTGCATGCCCGCTTGGCAATGAACCAAGGTATTTCTTCGCTTGCTCACATGCGCCTCTATGAATTGTATCACGGAGTTCGCCATCGCGTCGTCTATTTCAGTCTCTTCTCTCAAGTTCAGTTTTAAATAATCGATTCCTTCACTTTTCATGAAAGTGAACAATGTGAATGATTTCTATAACGTGGAAGAATCCACGAGAGTCATGGTTATGTATTTTTCCTCCTGATTCCCATTCCCAGTGTGAAGAAAATCGGGTTATGCTTTGGCGAGCTTCTCACGCAATCTTTCCCGGTTGGCTCGCTTGATGACCAGCAGGTCCTGGGCATCCTGGATGACTTCTTTAATGGGCATTCCGAAACGGCCATGGAGCTTGCTTACTTTACAAACCCGGGCTAACACGAGATACATGGGCCAGACCAGCAACCGGCTCGCGCCGCTCATGCGTGCCGCCTTGCGGAATTCATCCAGGTTCGTGTCATCCCAACCGCCGAGAGCCGCGCTCAGCGGGAAATAGAGCAAGAGCAAGGTCAAGGCAATGCACGCGATGCCGGGGAGCGCTGCAGCGAAGAACCCGGCCTGGGCGTAGATCGGGTCGTAGATGAAAAATTTGATACCTATAAGCACGCAATACACGATTGCTGCTGGCAGCGCGAATCCGAGCAAGATCTGCGCCCACGGGATCTTGATCTTCACGATTTTTTTGTCGACATATATATATGCTATCGCGTTCATGATCAAGGCCAACGGGAGGTGCGCCCATTCCAGGAAATAGATCAGCTGGACCAGCTCGAGCTGGCCGGGTATCGCGAGAACGACGTAAAGGATCCACTTCACGATCAAGTCAAGGATCGTGTGCACGATACCGAGGATGATGCTGAAATTCGGGCGATTCGCGCCGTACATGATCGAGCCAGGGAGACCGAAAAATCGCTCGATCGAGGCGCGGATGAGCCTCGGGACGATGTACACCCCCGCATACACGTACTGTGCCATCCCAAGCGCGACCCACGCGTCGGGCATGACCCGGTCGAGGAGCAAGATAAGCGGGAAGAAGAATCCCAGGATGATCGCGTTGAACCTCGTATCTTGGCCGATATAATATTGCGTGAGCCGTGGCTTGTTGTTCATATACGATTCGGATATCAGTGGCGAGATGTCAGGACGGCCGAACCACGTGAAAACGTCGCCGATGGAACCGCCGACGATGGCGAGGAACGTGAGTGTCGTGTAATGCGGGATATAGGTGATTGTAATGAGAAATGACATGTAATTGAGAGGCCCCGTGATGAATCCGGGGAGCCCGGTTTTGAGCGAATACCATACAACGGGCTTTATTTCATCCCACGTGAACTCCCGTTTGAAACAACTCAATGGCGTGATGCCGTATGGTTTCAAAGCTTTCTTGAAGTACCACGCCGAGAGCCACATGGCGAAGAAATCGTCGATGTACGAGCCGATGGCAGCTCCTATCGCGATGCCTAGCACGGGGCCGTAGGTGGGCACTTGCTCGCCGATGACCCGGCCTAGATAGACAAACAAGAAATTCGTCGTGTTCTGGAAGATCGTGCCCATGATGAAATCCAGCACGACGGTCTTGTTGAACTGCTGCAGCGAGCCTAGGACACCACGGAATGCCCCTAGCATACCGGGATATTGGATTGTGCTCGCGACCAGCATGATCCAGACCGTGTATCCCATCGACGTGGATGGCGCAATGAAAAGCGCGTAGATCGAAACGAGTGTGGTCTGTATCAAGCCCGTAATCATTTGATAATGAATAAAATATTGAATCAGATGCAACATCTTCTCGGGGTTCTTGATGTTTACTTCAGGAATGAAGCGACCCATGACAGCGCCGGTTCCGATATCCATCAAACCAAAGAACAAGCTAAAGTACCCGAATGCGATATCTTTCATACCAAGGCTTTCAGGAAATGGATAGAAGTAACTGATGAGCGCGCCCATTAAAACTGCGCTTAATACAATACCGATAAGCGTGAAAACGAGATTTGTCCAAAACCCGGCCATTGGTTTATGGAAGCCGATCTGGTCCCAAAGTTCGCTAAGCGGAACCGGTCCTTCTATCTTGGAAGGCTGCGAATCTTTCACGTTGTTCTCCATAGAGATTCACGATTACGCGATGGTTCTGTAATCCAAAGCACCGGGTTTTTATTAATCTCGATAGTAACTAAATTAGGGATCTTTTTTTCCCCGCTTCACATGATAACCATAATATTGGGAAATAATATCGTGATAAAAGGAAACTACGAGCCCGTGGGAAAAATGACTGAAACTGTTGGAACCAACCCCGTTCTTGCCAAGAAGGCATCGAATCTTAGGAATGCATTGTTGCTCATCTTATTGCCGGATGCTTTGATATTTTTACTTTTTTACATCATGACGCAAGGTGGTGGTACCGATCCACACTCGGTTCTACCGCCAGAGCTCTGGCTAATCAACGTAATTATGGATTACGTGGTGTTTGTGCCCCTTGGATTCACGTTGTTTCTAACGACCCGGCAATACACGAAATGGAAGTATCGCCACGCGCTCTACATGATGTTCGCGTGGCTTCTCTTGATCATATCGAACGTGTTCCGCGTGATCGAAAAAACATTGACTTATGTAACGAAGGTAACATTCGTATTGTACATACCGATCACCTTCTTCATGCTCCTTCTCATCGATTCCATTTCCCGCGAATCCGTCGAACCCGTGAAGATCATCATCGCGTCGGTGCTATCCGTGCTCTATGTCACGAACCAGCAATCGCTTTTCATCGGATTGCTGGTCATGTTCTTGATATCCATAGCAACGTATTACATCCTCATCATCTATTGGAACGCACCTGCGTCGTTGAAGCGTCAGGCCCGGCTCGCGCTTGTTGGCTGCGTTATATTCGGCTTTGGAAACATGGTAATCGCATATTCGAAACTCGAATATATTTTTCCCGGCGCCACCAGCCTTTCAAGCGCCATCGGATACTTCATATACGCGATTTCTTTCGTCCGGGAACCGAGGCTTGCCTATATTTTGCCATTCCGCGTGATCAGCTTGACCGTTTTCGAAACGACGGGCGGTATTCCCGTTTTTTCGCACACGTGGAAAAAGACCGGGGAATTTATTGACGATAGCTTGTTTTCTGGTATGCTGCAGGGCATCGGGCTCGTGCTCGACGAGATGATCAATGCTGGTGACCTCGAGGAGATCAAGACTTCCCGCGCTGTGCTACTCATCAAAAAATGCAAGACGCATTCGATCGCGTGCGTGCTGGTTACGACGCGGTACTCGCGCACGCTGCGGCTCGCGCTCCACGCGTTTGCCGAGAAATTTTTCGCGAAATACCAGCAATTCGTCACGAAGACCATCGAAACGAGTCAATTCGCGTCCGCATCTACGCTCGTTGACGAGTGCTTTGCATTCATCCCGACATATGATTGACATCATGACCTCGCATGGCATCATGACCTCGATTGGGCGTGGGACAATGGCCTGTTGACGGTTAAAATAAGTGATCATATCACTCGGGCAAAACCTTGCAACGAAGCATGGTGTTTTAAAGTATTATTCTAACCCGCTGGTTGTTGATTTGGTTCTAATCCAATTATGATACGAATAATGTATAGAATTAGGTGATAGACGCCCGGCTAAATGCCGGAATGCAATCGAATACTATTCTTAAATATTATAACGTGGAAAATATCCTTGCTTTTCGAGGATAAAAATCAAGGAGAAAATTCCCTTGATGATTTCCTTTTTACTAATATAATGGCTAATTCTTGATATCATAAAAAAATGCCACGTGATATGAATTATGTCTGGAAAAGGAGAAAAAATTGTCGAGAAAGGGTCATTCCAAGCCGAGATTGACAGCGATTACGCTGACTTTGAGGAGTTGCTAAATGGTAATTTTTACAGTTTGAAGCTCTATTCGAGTAAATATCATGATATTTTCAAGTCCAGCTGGACAATGAAAAAAATATTGCTATTCATATTGATAATTGCAAGTCTTGCCTTGTTTTTGAGTGTAGGGATCATTTTCTGGTATTATCCATATGTTTATTTGGTCATAACCGAAAATCCGCAATCCGCGGACGAGTTTTTGGTTGGCCATCTCAGGAATTTGCTCCTTTTTTTTGGTTTGAGCAGCATGTTTTGCGTGATTTTTGGTTGGTCATCGAAATCCAACAGCGAAGATGAAACGGCTCGTGACCATACGGGTAAAGAAATTGGTGAGAAAATCAAGTTCTTGATGGGTTCAGAGCTCGATATTAGCATCATGGACAAGGCTGTTTTTCTTATCACCATTTTACTTTTTATCGAAGCGAATCTATCCTGGATAATCCAAAATACCCCCTCTATCTTGCTCCAGATAGATGCAGCATGTTCTGCGGGAATTGTCCTGTGCTTCACAAGACTGGGAGAGAAGAAGGTAAGCGATGTTGCCCGCATTTTTCATTGCTTTACATTTCTCCGCCACTCGGGTATGGAACGCAAGGTCGGCCTGTGCGTCAAAATCTTGCTCGATTCATTCGAGGACTACTTCGACGAGGAGCGTATCATCATTATGAACAAGCCTGCCCTCGCAATCAATTTCATCGAGCGATTGGTCTCATTTGACGACAAGACCATGAAAACGATGGCAAACTTGATGACCAAGGAAAGTTTTACCAAGATAAAGCTGATTCACGGGTCGTACGACGAGAGTCAAAACGAGGCAACGCGAATTTACAACTTGACCGAAGCCAAGAAATGGTTCTTTGGCGTGATGCGGGACTTGTTTTGCACCAATGAAGAAGCCGGCTCCGGCAAAACAGGCATTAAATTCCAATTCGAGCAAAAAACGTTGAAACGAAAGATGAGGGAACACGCAGGAACCGTGATAACCGTTGTTTCGGGTCTCGTTGCAATTATTCCAACGTTAATGAAGTGAAATCACGATAAAACGCGGGTAGCAAGACAATCTTTCATACAAGGGAAGAAAAAACAATGAACTCCTTGCTGAGAGCCTGGCACGCCATTACTTTTTTCCATTTTATTTCATTCACGAATTCACTTGATTCTTTCTATTCTTTGGTGCAAAGGAGCGCCAACGTCAAGCCTGCCCTTGTTGCGATAAGGTTTATTTATTACTTCAATGAGATAAAAGCACAACATGTGAGGATATATCGGTGAAAGATGATGGACGAATCTCGGATAGCATCATTCAAGCGGATCCAGCGGTTAAAATTCATGATGGGGATCTTCTCGGCAATATTGATAGCCAGCACGTTCGCGTTTATCTTCCTGGGCTTTCTTAAAGTTGATCAAGGCATAGTCTCGGATGTAGGCCTCGATAACCTTACCGTATTTCCACGGTTGATCGATGTTGATATGAACAACCAAACGCACGAGATCTTGCTATTTTCCAGCCGCCGGGAAGACATGAAAATATCCGGCGGGAACAATGTCACGTATGGATCGAACGACCGCAACAGGATCGTGGTGATTGATCCCGTGACGTTTGATTTGAAGTACAATTTCACGCTCCAAAAACCACGCCACGTGATAGGATTCATCAATTTAGCAAACGAGGGAAACATTAGCAGTGGTATGGCACCAGTGGTTCTTGTCCAATACGCCCAAGTATCGGAAGAAGAGACCATAGTAAATAATTCTGTTGGTACTGCTTATATCATCGTCAAGAATGAAACGGGCATTTACGAGACATATCTCCTCTATCCAGCGGGCGGCCAACCGGTCAACATCACGGCGGCGGTTTCTGGAAGGATTCTCAGCATGATCCCGCTCATTTATGATCCGGCAGACAATACCCCGGACTTTCTCGTTTTGTCTACCAATATAACGCGTGATAATGTTCCAAATTCTTTTGTGCATCACTATGAATTGCTCGCGTTTTATGCAAATGGGACGAGGGCTTGGGTCGTTAATAACACCACCCCAACCTCAGCAATCGCGCCACAATCAACGGCACCTTTTGAATACGGGTGGCAGTTCGAGGCGCCGATTTATCACGGGCTGGAGTTAGGCATGCTCCATAACAAGACCCATTTTGCTATGAACGTCGGGGCAAGCCTCGTCATGGGCTATATCAAGAATGGTAGCCAGGCGTGGAAATCGAGCTTGGCAAGCATACAAGTGAGATCGATCTTCGAGCTCGCATTTGACAAGAATAGCGATAGCGTGCCAGATATCCTCGTCGAAGCGAGTATTGGTGGTGATCCCGCGTCGTATTTCATGTATCTTGATGGGTGCAATGGCACGAAACTATCAAGCCCGGCACAGATTCGAAGCAGCAACGATGCTATCGTCCACGCGAGATCTGTGCAGAGATTCGGTAATGCTGAAAGTTACATTTTCGGGCTCAACAAGACGACGAAAGTATTGAAAATTTATAGACATTCGGCAAGTGGCATAATAAATTATGGAAACGTGTCGCTTGCAGAAGAAACTGACGGGTTCGTTCTAATGCCTTCCTGGTCTTTCATCAACGATACTGGAAGGGCATATTATTCGCTGATAATACCCCGAGACGGTGATTATGATCTCGTGATAATCGACGTCGAGAGCGCATCTCGCGTCGCTACACGTCAAGAGTTCTATTTCGGCGATTTCTTGGTCGACGAGCTCGCGCCATTCGATGGACCAGAAATCGCTATTGCGGACATTTACTACACTTATCTATTGCTAAGCTCCATGCCGTCAAAACCAATGTGGACGATGAGTTCTGTCAACGAAATAGCGTTCTTCGTGAGCGTGGGGGCCATGATCGTTTCCGGTCTCGTGTTGATGCGTGCAAGGCGCCCGGTAAAGAAGGCTCTTGCCCGGCACGCGGAACAGATGGCTGAAAGCGACAGAACCGCGCCGGCAGTCGTCAGCCCAGAAAAAGTCTCGCACGGATTGTACGTGCTGAGTTCCATATTTCTATCGGTCATCATTGTTGCGGCCGTGATTTTCTTCATTTTTATCTTCGTCCAAACAAGCATGAACATTTACCGTTCCGACGTTTATTATACTTTCCGCAACGCATTCATCACGATAGCCATTCAATTCGCGTCGATGCCCCTCATCGCAATATTGTACAATCTCTTTTCGGCAAGTTCGGGTATGTTTTACATCAAGTTCCAGCGCTTCGTTTTCAAGGCTTTCAAGCGGGGCAAGAAATACGACGTCATCGTGCTTGACATGAACGAGTACGGGAAGAAATTCTCGGCGTGGACCATATTTATGCGCTCGATTTTCCCCCTTCTCGTGAGCCTAACCATTGGCATCACTGTGTTCGGGTATTTTTCCAACGAGCTTTTGGTAACGCCCTCCGGCACGATTAACTTGCGATGGATTTCCGATTTCACGTTTTACGCCGGTATCGTGTTCGTCGGGTCCTATGTGGTGTTGACCTTATTTATACCTGGAGGTTGGCTTCTCGACGACGCCGGCGTCGTGTATTTTGACGAGCCGAAGAGCTTTAGGCAACCGGGGGACATTTCGAAAATCTCTAATTGGATGTTATCCCTGTTCAAGGGAATCTTCGGCTTCACTGCCCTGATCTCCTATTATAACTTGTTTGTCGGTGCCGATTTCTCCTCTTTAGTGGGATTGAGCAGTGATCCGGTCCTGAATTTACTGATGTTCATATTCATTGTTTTGGTTTTGCTCATCTTATCACCAATTCTGTTTGGCTTCTTGGTTATGTTTACGAGCAATGCGTCGATTTTATCGGATCTGCAATATAACACGCATAGATTGTTCATCCGTATGAAGAAGATGGGGATAGATACGACACCCAGGCGTTTATCAGACTTTTTCCAACCGAGAACGGCGAGCTAACTAATAATATTTCTTTTTTTCATTCTTTATCGAATTACCGCTCATGGATTACCTTGCGTTAAATTAGAATAGATTATGCGCATTATCTCCCCCGTAGGGCGTTCCTGGGTTCGATCCCGGTTATACACGCCCCAAGTTCCCCAATGCCCGCTATAGCCGATATAATCATTAAATACCCAGTAGAGAATTCCGTGGATCGCGGTTTGTTGCTGGAAGGCAGTGCAATACTCGTTGAACGTCTGCACGCTCTCGTTGTACCGGTTGTCACCGGCGCCGAATTCCGTGATCAAAATAGGTTTTCCCGGGTTAGCAGATGCGATGACTGACGTCGCGTACATGGCCTGGTTGTAGTGATCCCCGATAACGCCATCCGTTATGCCCCAATAGCAATTAGCAGCGACAACATCCGTGACGGCGTGTGCGGGATTTCGGAGGTATGGCGATGCCGCGGCGAACCCGAGCACGCGTGACCGGTCGATGCTTGCGAGCAGCTCCTTTCGTTCTTGCAAGTACGGGACGATCAGCCCCTCGCTCAAGGGCTCGTTGGTCACGCCTGCGAACCAGATCGATGGCCGGTTGAAATCCCTGAAGAGCATTTCTAGGAACATAGCTATGGTCGTCCCGCGCGCGCTAGCCTCGATGAGATTGACCTCGTTGAACCAGTAATCGGGGCATTCTTGCCAGCTGCTCAAACCAATTCGGTCGGCAAGAAGATAATAGAAGGGATGGACCGGGTAATGGCTCCGGAACGTGTTGCACGACAAGTTCTGCATCAAGGCCAGATCGGTCGCTATCTGGGTTCGGGAAAGGGTTCGCCCGCACGAGGCAATTTCTTCGTGCAAGGAGGCGCCTGTGATGTAGACCGGGGCACCGTTGAGCGTGAATCCCGATGAGCCGGCCGTGAAATTCCTGAATCCCGTTTGCGTGAAAAAGTGGTCGACGATGCCTGGGATACCTGGCGCTGTGATATTGATCTCGATGGCGTATAGTGCCGGTTGCGTGTTGGTCCATAACAGCAGGTTTCGAGCCTGGAATGTAAAGATCGCGGCAATATAACGACCATCCACGCTACCCGCTGCCGAGATGTTCTTGGAAAGCGAGCCCGACACGATCTCAGGAGCAATCTCGGCTGAATTGTTTATGTAATCCCACGTGCGCTCATCGAGCATTGCCGCCGATGAGGAAAAACTGAGGGGGTGCAGTCCGAGGGATATCGAGACCTCCGGGATGGCGCTTGACAATTCCATACTTATGTTGAGGATGATATCTGCTTGCCCCGATCGTGGCGAACCCGCGTCTGGCACGATGGTCGTGGCCCGGGCATCTGCACGGATCACGTGCACCCGCGGCATGACGTCGATGTAGATATCCCGCACGATGCCTCCGTAGTTGAACCAGTCCGCAAAGCCCGGGACCTCTTTCGTGTAATATGCGTTTTTGAAACCGCCCGTGTCGACTCGAATGGCAAGCAAGTGCTGCGTCGCGTTGTCAAGCAGCAAATTGGTGATATCGTAGGCAAATGAGGTAAAGCCACCTTCGTGGTATCCCGTATAGTTGCCGTCGACCCAAGCATCAGTGATATAGTTTGACCCGAGGCATTTCAACACGATGCTCTGGTTATCATGGTTATCCAGCGCCGGGGACGCGATCCATTTCCTGTACCAGCAAACGCCTTGGGCGCCTTGATACTCCGCCATGGGAGAATCAAGCCGGTTGAAACTGGAAGGAACATCGAGCTCCGTCCACGATGTGTCATCGAAGAGCAAGGATTCAAATCCCGCTCCGAGGTCCGAGAGAAGATCTTGCGTCCTGGAACGGTAGGAGAGATCTGAAGGCCCTAGCGTGAATATGAACCGCCACGTGCCGGTCAAGTTGATGCACGTTCGGGTTCCCCCTTCCGTGGTCTCGGGCTGGTGCTCGAAATTCGGGTATATGGCTCCGTTTTGGAACGGCATGGTAATCCCGTTCACCTCGCGGAGCTCGAAATCCGGCACTATGTCGACTAGCGGTGGTGGAATGATGACCGGGGCCACGTAGAACGTGCTCATTGCCACGATGACTACCACGGCCGCGCCTAAGGCTCTTCTTTTCGTGATCCTCGACATTGCAATCAAGAAACGGCTCCGTACCTTGCGTTCCACGAGACCCCGCAGTTTTTCCAGCACAGAGGTCATCTTGAGCTGGATCACGGCTATGATCGCAAGGATGAGAGCGAGCGGCAAGACTGCATAGAGCTCGAGCAGCGGCAATTCCCCGAGCAGCTTGGTCCTGATATCACGTGCCAGTGCAAGGAGAACCATCACGGCAATCGTGTTAGTTACGCTAAGCCCGAACAAAATGGTAATTTTGTATCCCTTGCCCCGTTTTCCATATTTTCCCGTGTACCAAGCCAAAAAAATGAATGAACAAGCGCTCATGACCAGGATGAGAAGATATTGTAGAAAACCCTCCGTATATCGACGATATAAAAGATTCATGTTCGTCCAAAAAACTTGCACGTATGGAAAATAGAAAAGCGTGGTCAACAACATGGGAAGACTGGTGATCAAGGTCGTTAAGAGGAAGATCGCAGTTGTGCGTGGTGAAAGTTGCGACCTATGCGTGTTTGCTACCCTTGAGGCCTTCCAAAGCGGCATGAATCCTCCCAACAAGCTAGAAAAAATAGCGATCATACCCCCGACGAATAAAAGATATATGAAAATGGAACCCGCGCCAAAACTAAACCAGATAAAATCGAGGCGGATGCGAAAATTGACCGAGGTAAAGGTGATGAGGATCAAGGACAAGAGAACGATGATCGCTGGAGGGATGAGGATGTTGACCGCGTTGTGGCAGATGGCCGGTCTCTTCACCCCGGCGATCGCTACAATTCCGGAATAAACCCCGATAGCCGAGAAGATGATCAAGAGCATGTGCGTGTAATCTGCCTTTGCATGGAAGAGTTCGGAGATTATGCTATTTAAGATCTCGAATTCAGGTTCGTTGGCGATCAACAGCGAAAGCCCGATGGTCACGAAATAAAGTACCAGCACGTACGGAATCACCTCGACAGGGATTCGCTTGGATAGACGGTTCGTTCTCATTGCATGTCACGGTTCGCGATAACGGAAAGATGACCGGAAACCTATCAAGCGGGTTTTAATTCGTAAGTTTTACCCTTGGCTGTCGTGAAAACGACGACATCTGGTTCCGGCCGCTGCACGGCGACGGGCTTTCCCGCGAGAACGACATCAACGGAGGTTAGCGATCGAACGCGGCATTGACCCGCCCGGTTCGCGGCGATGGTCGCTGATTCCAGCACGTGCTTCTTCCAAGCGATGTTAATCGTGAAATCGCCGCGGGCTCGCAGGCCCTTGACATCGCCCTCCTCCCAGGCATCCGGCAAGGCCGGCAAGAGCAAGATCTCCCCCTCGTGGCTTTGCAGGAGCATCTCGGCGATGCCGGCAGTCCCGCCGAGATTGCCATCGATCTGGAACGGCGGGTGGGCGTCAAACATGTTTGGATAGGTCGATCGGCCGAGCAAGATGGTGAGGAACTCTCTCGTATATTCGGCCTCGTGCAGCCGTGCCCAGAAATTGATGATCCACGCGCAGCTCCAGCCGGTGTGGCCACCGCCGCTGTCAATCCGGCGTTGCAAGGTCGTGAACACGGCTTGCGCGAGATCCGGCGTCGTTCTCGTGGATATTTGCGCTCCGGGATGGAGCGCGAATAGATGGGACATGTGCCGGTGGCCAGGCTCGGCTTCGTCGTAGTCGTGCAAGCCCCATTCTTGAAGCTGCCCGTGTTTCCCGATCTTGAGGGGCAATAATTTCGACCGGATCGTGTCCAGCTGGGTACACAAGTCCTGGTCGACCTTTAGCACGCTCGCTGCCGAGAGCACAGCGGTGATCAGTTCCCGGATGATCTCGCTGTCCATCGCCGCCTCAACGGTCAGCTGGGCAGGCGTGCCATCCGGCAGCAAGTAGGTGTTTTCCGGGCTCACGGATGGCCCGCTGAGTAAATGGCCATCGGGGCCCGGGAACAAGTAATCGATGAAAAACTCGGCGGCCCCCTTCATGACGGGATATGCCCGCTTCGCAAGAAAATCGAGATCTTGCGAGAACAAATAATGCTCCCACAAATGCAACGAGAGCCATGCCCCGCCGAGAGGCCATGTGGCACAAACGGCGCGATCAACAGGTGCCGTATCCGCCCAGAGGTCCGTGTTGTGGTGGGCGACCCAGCCTCGTGCACCGTACATAACCTTGGCCGTGCGCTCGCCGTTTTTCTGCATGCGTTCCACGTGATCGGCCAATGGCAGCACGCATTCCCCAAGATTACAAGGTTCTGCAGGCCAGTAGTTCATCTCGGTATTTATGTTAATGGTGTATTTTGAATCCCACGGCGGCGTGAGCGATTCATTCCACTTTCCCTGCAAATTGGCGGGCAATGAACCGGCACGACTACTCGACATGAGGAGATATCGACCGAATTGAAAATACAAGCAAACAAGACGATCATCGCGTTCCCCCGCTTTCACCCGTGCGAGGCGCTGGTCGGTTGGAGATGGTACTCCCCCATCTTGCGCCGGGTTGATGCTTAACGATACCCGATTGAAGAGACTTTGATAATCTTTCAAATGATTAGCCTTGAGTTGTATGTATGGTATTTTAACTACACGGGAGAGGTGGGCATCAACAGCATCGATCAGATCCGCGTTACGGAACGATGTTTCGGCGCTGATGAGCCACGTGATGACTGATGCCCCCTGTACAACGATCGTTTCCCCGATCGTGGAGACCGTTCCACCTTCACACGTGGCCTTGACCGTCGCGCGGTATATGACGCCCGATGGACCACTTTGGCCAAACGTTGATACTTGATCCTTCCCGTTCGATCGCATTTCGCCATCGAATGGGCGCTTTCGCACGAATCGTGCATGGCACGTGATCCGCTTCCCATTGCTCGCAGCTATGCGGGCGATGATCACGTTGTCGGGATAGCTACAGAAATACTCGCGCGTGTGCTCGGCCCCGTCCAGCTCGTATCGCACCTGTGCCGTGCCCGTTGCGAGATCCAAGAAGCGGGCATAGTTTATGGGGTTGGAGGAACCGCTTTCCATCGTGATGACCCATTCACCAAGCGTCTGGTACGGGTATTGACACGCGGGGACACCATGAAGCGCCATCTCCGTGAGCTGGTGTGCCTTGTTCATCGATTCCCTCGATTGATCCAGCAATAAACGCCGGACTTCAGGCAAATGTTTCAAAGCATCGGGATTGACGCGATCCCGTGGCCCGCCATACCAAATTGAGTCCTCGTTCAATAAAATGCGTTCGTTATTGATCCCGCCATAGACCATTGCCGCGAGGTGCCCGTTACCGATGGGCAGCGCCTCGACAAACTGGCTTGCTGGCTCGCTATACCAGAGCGTCGTGTCCGGTGCCTTTTTTGCGATATCGGGAATGAAATTAACGTCATGAGGTGGAGCAGTCGGAAGGCGTTCGGTGATGGATACCCGGATTTCCTTGTTTTCGTACGGTTTGAAGATATCTTTTATAGGCACATCATCTATGAACGGGGCTCCGTCACGCAAGGTTATGGTTCCCGCGTGCTTTACAAACACTTTTTTGGCACCGAGGGGCAGCACAGGCTCGATGACCAGCGTAACTTGCTTACGTTCGTATTCTTCAAGATATTCGACGAGGGGGACATCGATGATGGTTGGATTTTGCGGGGAGAGCTTAACCGTCACGAAATAGTCTCCGGAATCGTCTGTAATGAGAGTCGTGAGTAATCGTGGCATGATCGGTAACCTTTCTCGCGATTAAAATGGACGAATGGCTTTTAATCTAATTAGTGGATGAATGCTTAGCGTTAAACTTCAATAAGTTAGAGCGAAGAAAAAAAAATTATACTAGCGCCCGTTCTATGAAAGACCCGATCTCGTGGCGTAATGCATAAAACGACGCCGTGTCGAAATCCAGCTCGGCGTGGGATGGAACAAGTCGTTGGATGCGTTCAAGAAGCATATTTGCATCGTCTTCTTCGGAGCTAGATAGCCCGAGCGAGACCTTGTTGTCCAGGATCCATTTTAGCTTGGTGAAGTACTCGTAATCCTCGTTACCCTCGCGGATCATCTCGTTGCGGTGCGAACCATCTAGTCCTCCATCGTCGCGCAGGTACATGGTCATCCCACCGCCCCAACCTTGATATGCCAAGCCGTCATTCTGGTGGTCAAAAAACACGACTGACCAGATCAAGTATCCCGACAAGTTCGTCGTCCAGCACAGCCAGAACAACCCGCGGTTGCTCGTTCCTTGGTTATTGAGGGAGAGCGTGGGCACGGGGAACCTTGGTCCTGTCGTAGTGTAAATCCAGATTGGTTTTCCTCGTTCTCTTATCGCGGTGACGAACGGTTCCTCGCCGGCTCCGGATCCCGCCTTGAGATGGATGCACCACACGTCAACGTAATCGAACAAGACCCCTTGCTCCTCGATGGAACCCTTGTGCCATGTCTGGAAGATCGTGATGTTGATGTGGTTCGTTTTAAGCAGCATGTAATATCTCAGTGCATCGTTGATCCTGCTTCCTTGCACCTCGTCGAACTCGTAAATAATCGCGTGATCAAACCAGGTTTCGGTGCTACCTGCAATGGGTTTCGATTTCAGATGCGCTTCGAGCTGGCGGAAATACTCGATGACCGTGGCGTTGTAATGCAACGTGTACTTGAACGTGGAAATCGTGTAATTCACCCCGTCGACGTTGAACTCGCCACCTGGCAGCCATCCGTCACTCCATCCCACGGTATTGGTCAAACACTGGTTCCCCATCATCATCGAGACCCTGGCATCGAACTCGGTAAAATCAATGGTAAGCGTATGTGCCGTGAGGTTCATGGCCGTGATCGACACCGATCCCGCATAGACCGCCATCATCCGGTGCTCCCGGGCGTAAGAAATCGTCCACGATCCAAAGATTGGATCGAATGTCCACGCCCCGAAGCTGTAAGATGACCTGAGCGATGGCTTGGCTGGCAATGAAAAGCCAAAGACTCGCAAGTTGATCTCGACGGTGATGATCTCCTTCGTAGGTATTTCATCCGATGCAATGGCGTGCGAGATCGTGATATTTACCGTGCCATTATACATCCCGGCTCGCGTGCCAGCCGGGACATGGAAGAGCAGCCATAAAGGCTCGTTGCGGCTCATCGTTACCGTTCTTTGCATAAACGGCACGATGCGATCGTACCATTTCATCGAAAGCTCCTCGATGGCATCGATCCAGAATGCTTTTTGGTTTGATGCAAAGATCTTGTTCGATGAATTCGAGATATCGACCAGATCGGGAAAATCAACGCCATACACGATGAATTGACTCGATCGAGTAGCCCGGAATACAAGCTGGACAGGTTCATACTCGTTCGCTGCAGCCTCGATCGAGACGACATTGGAAACGTTTGCGAGCGGCATAGTGGGTAGGAAGGAAGGATCGACGCGATCATTGGGCGACACGAGGTAGACGATGCCCCGCCCTTCAAGCTCCGAGATCACTTGCCGCTGGTGGGAGATGGCGATCGTGGAGCCGGTTATCCCCGCGTTCATCGAAACGAGCAAGATACCAGCAACGAGTCCGAAAATCCAGAATCTTTTGCTTGCCTTGGTGGAGCTGACTAGCTTAACTTCGATCGCGGTTATGGATAGCCGGCTCAAGCGTCGTTGCACATTTCCCTTGCCCTTCACGAAGCATGATACCACCGCCAGAATGTTCAAGCTAACAGCACCGGCGATCATCGCTGCAAAAAACGTGAAGTATCCATAGCTTCCCTCGCCTTCCCACGAGACGATGGTGCCGAGCAAAGATAAAATGGGGATGGTCGCGACAGCAATACCTATCGACACGTGGCGAGTATTCTTCCGGGATCGCGTCGTTATGGTCACAAAGAACCGTGCGGTTTCCAACACCATCCATGCCGCGATGCCTAACCACGACGGGTAGAACGGCATCATCGCCGGGACAAACCCGAATGCGATATACTGGATGAACAGCGATGCGATGATTGCT
>JAUQYW010000046.1 GCA_030587525.1 Candidatus Sigynarchaeota archaeon
ATGACTCCTTTGCACTTGGCGGCCATGGTCGCCCAGTACTGCAAGTGCATCCATGCATTGTCCGGGTCATCGAACTCGCAATATCCAGCGTCTGGGAATAGGATATTGCCGTGGATGCCAAACACCACGTAGATCGATGGCCGGGCGAGGGCATTGTTGAGGGCGACCGGGACGTTCGGGAACTCCGTCCCCTTTCCCTTGGTCTTTCGAGCGATCTCGGCGAGGAGCTCTATCCATAATTTTGTTTGTTCTACCATTCATTCGTCACTGGTTTTTTTCACGTGTTTTATGCTTGCCAGCCCCCTTCGAGCCAGCTTGAAATGATGTCGAACGAACCTTGGGAATTCTTGTCAAACATAAGGCTATGGTCTGCATTTTCGAAAATCTTGACCGTAGTGCCGCGTGATCGCTTCGCGATATCCGTTGGAGGCTCCAGGTCTTTGTCCCCCGTTCCCGCGAGCACGAGCAATGGGATCGTTATGGCCGCGGCATCAGCATGGAAGCGTTCGATCTGGCGTATCAAGTTGAGCAGGTGCACGGCGGTCGATTTCGGCGCCCGAATGGGATCCACGACGTCAATTTCATGGTACTCGGGAAAATATGTCGGGCGTAAATCCGGCTTGAACGATAGAAATGCACGATCCCAGGTGAACACGCGCAAGATCCCGAGAACCAGCTTTATCAAATATCGTGCTGGCCCGAGCACCCAGTGGCGCCGCAAGTTGTATGGGGGCACCAGAAAGATCACCGACGATACACGCATCGATGCTTCAGACCCCGCTGCTAGGTACGCGGCGAACATAGTCGTGCCAAGGCTCTCGCCGAGCAAGTGGACGGGCATATCCTTGAACTTATCGACCAGGGCATCGTAAACCGAGAACATCTGCTCCGGGTGGTCGAATCTTCCTCGAGCCGGGCCGCTGCGCCCGTGGCCCCGATTATCGGCGGCAATCAAGCCGATGTCCTTGAAATACAGGTGATCCGCGAGGGGAAAGTAGAGGTCTCCCTGGCAACTGTTGCCTGGCTGGCCGATGACGACGGCCTTGGGATGCGCTGGTATGAACTCCTGCACGAAAATGTTCGAACCGTCCCGGGCCGTGATATAATGTTCAACAGGATCCGGGGCGAGCTGGTCCTTCGGGTGAAATCGTAATCTGAACCGGGCAAGGACTTCGTGATACTCGCCGATTTGAGTGTCCGAATATCCGTTTTTAAGCAAAAAATCCTCCGTCAATTGCCGGCCTTCATGCAAGGGCGAGTGATCGCTCGGATCGACTTTTTTTGATGCAACACCCACGCACCTCTCTTGACGTCACGGAATATATTGATTTGCGGAAGTGCGCAGCGAATCGATCCCTTGTTCGAAATCGAATACCTTTATATATTAAGAATGGCATAGTGATCTTGATGTTCGGAATCGAATAATTCAAACCTTCGACTTCGAACACATCACCACGGCAAGAGACGCACAAGTATGTTCCCGAAAAATTCCTTGGATCTCGTGATCCTCTCCATCATTAACGAATTCCCCGATGGAATCACGGGATACACGCTCTTGAAGGAGCTCGAAAAACGATTCGGCGAGGAGCGCAAGCTGAGCGCGGGCACGATCTACCCGCGGCTCAACAAGCTGAAGGGTATTTTCGCCGAAGAGACAGATGGTACCTGGAAGATCACCCCGAAGGGGAAAGCACAGCTCGAGAACCAGCTTCCCGATGTTCTCACGGAAAGTCTCGAGTTTATGCCGGTTCTCTATAAATTCCTCATGAAAGCGATGCCGTTTGGCCGCCGCATGGACTTCCTTTCGCACGCGTCGCGAATGGGAGAATGCACTGGGTGTGGCCCGCAACATGATTTGCTGGATACCGAGAGCATCAAGGAGGACTTGAACGAGATTCCCAACGAGGGAAGCTCCATCAAGCGACTCGAAGAAATGAAGAAGAAGCTCGCTATCGTCAAAAAGGAAACCGAGGATCGCGTCAAGGCGCAGCTTGCATCGCTCGATAACATTCTCAAGTCCATCGACGAGAAAATCGAGAAATGTATGGCAGAAAAGGCGAGCTGGAAACGCATTCCCATCGAGGAAGGAAAATTTGACGACCGCTGATCTTGCCACCACCACATCCCACGAGATGAAAAAACCATGTGTGACGCCCCAGTTGGACCCCAGAATTGTATCCCGCCCATGCACATCGGGTTAGGGCTCGGTCGCGGCATTTTGCGAGAGGTAATGCGAAATCTTGATGATTGCTGCTGCTCGCTCGTGCCGTATGATTTAGACGAGACCGATGATGAATACATCTTGACCGTGGCTATGCCCGGCCACGATGCGAAAGACATCGAGGTCTCGGTGAAAGGAAACCACGTCCTCATCGAAGCTACCAAGAAAGAGGAGGAAAAGAAAGAAGAAACTCCGGACGCAAAGCAACCGAGGCGACTCGTTTCCACGGGAGACCTGTTCTGGAACCGGCCTCGCGTGGAAGTGAAAGTCCCGCTAGAAGACGAGATCGATCCTGAAAATATCAAGGCCAAGCTTGATCGCGGCATCTTGAGCGTGCGATTCAAGAAAAAACCGAAAGCCAAGATTCCCGTTGATGGTTGAACCTGTTTTTCTACTAATTTTTCTATTTTTTCTTTCATAGGCTTTATTATAAGGCATTCCGATCTTCGGGGTATTTATCGAAAGCCCGGGTTAGTATTGGGTTCCAATCGTGCGTTTCTCGTACCTATCGTGAAAAAAATAATAAAAATAGGGAACTGTTTAGACCTTGATCGGCCAAACTATGTAGATCTCCATCCATTGCTTCTCGATAATGTTGAGCGTCTCTTGCATAAGTTTCTGAATTTCGGAACTTCCCCATGATTTCATCTGGAGCTCTTCCAAGACAGCCATGCTCTTGAACTCGCGCTCAATGACGATCGTGTCTGTGTTCAAGGGGCCAGCGATGGATCTATATCTCTTTTTAGGCGGATATCCCAATTTATTCTCGATAGCGTCGTACTTCTTGTCAATTTCGTCCAACGCTCCCCATTTGTCGGATTTTATTTTCTGGACTAATCGCAAAAGGACTACAGGCATAATTTTCATCCCTTCATTCGGTATTACCAGGCTTGGCCATTGACCTATTCACATGGCGCTTATACTTTAACACCACCCCTAAAAAATGTATCGACGGAATCCTCTATGTTTTAAACACCCACGCCCCTCTCGCAAGTAAAAATGCTTTATCAGAATTCACATAAAAAAGTATCGGCCGTGACAAACTTCGCCGATATACTTTCAAAAAGTAAGTTTTTTCTTTTTTTATCTTACAAACCTCACACGAGCTTCCCTTCAAAAACAAGCCTTATTTCGGACTTAAAATTGAATATCTTGTTAGAAATGAAATCAGATATCCAGATTGCCTTGGAACACAAGCCACTTCCCATCAAGGACATCGCAATCAAAAAGCTCGGGCTCTCGGAGCACGATATCATCCCGTATGGAGACCACGTCGCGAAAATCGCCGTGACCGCGTTGAATGGGTTTGTAACTGGCAAGCGCCAGCCAAACGGGAAGGGTGGCAAGCTCGTGATCGTCACGGCGATAACCCCCACTCGTGCTGGCGAGGGCAAGACCACCACGACCATAGGTTTGACCCAAGCCATGGACAAGCTTGGAAAGCGGGTCCAGGCAACGCTGCGCCAGCCTTCTATGGGACCCGTGTTCGGGGTAAAGGGGGGAGCGACGGGCGGAGGCTACTCCCAGGTATATCCGATGTGGAAGATCGACCTTGAATTTACTGGCGACATCAACGCAGTTGCCGCCGCGCATAACTTGCTCGCCGCGCTAATCGACAACCACCTCTCAAAAGAAAACAAGCTGCGCATCGATCCGACGAAGGTGGTTTGGCCCAGGACGATGGATATGAATGATCGCGCCCTCCGGAAAGTCATCGTTGGCCTTGGCGGGCGAGCCAAGGGCGGAATCACCCGCGAGGATGGATTCATCATCACCGCCGCGTCGGAAATTATGGCGATTCTTGCCTTGTCGCGAAGCATTACTGAATTGAAAACGCGGCTCGGCAATATGACCGTCGCATACACTTTCGACGACAGGCCCGTGCTCGCGAAAGATCTCAAGGCAACAGGTGCCATGGCACTTATATTGCGAGAAGCGCTTAAGCCGAACCTAGTGCAGACCTTGAGCGGGGCGCCTGCATTCATCCATTGCGGCCCATTTGGCAACGTGGCTCACGGCACGGCCTCCATCATTTCGATTCTCATCGCCCTCAAGACCAACGAATACGTGATCAATGAGGCGGGCTTCGGATCTGATCTTGGCCTCGAGAAGTTCGTGAACATCGTCTGCCGGCGCTACGGGCTGGTTCCGCGTGCTATCGTTCTCGTCGCGTCGTGCCGTGCATTGCGCCAGCACGGGGGCATAACGTTCGAGAAATGCAAGAGCCCGGATCTCGCGGCACTCAAGGCGGGGGTCGTAAACCTTGACGCGCATGTGAATGTTGTGAAGAACTTCGGCCTCAAGCCCGTGATCGCTATCAACAAGTTCGCCACCGATAGCGAAGAGGAGGTGCGCTGGTTGCTTGAGCATTGCAAGGATCTCGGTGTGCCAGCTGCAATCTCCGAGGTTTACGAGAAAGGCGCGGATGGAGGTATTGAATTGGCGAGGAAGATCATCGAGGTGGCGGAAAGCAAGCCTGAACCGACCATCACGTATACCTATGATCTCGACGAACCTATCAAGGAAAAAATTGCCAAGGTTGCCATGAATATTTACGGTGCCGCTGACGTCGTGTATGCAGCGGAGGCCCTCAAGAGCCTCCAGCAAATCGAATCGTGCGAAGGTTCGGCCACTTACCCCATCTGCATGGCCAAGACCCAGGCGTCGCTGAGTGATGATCCGCTGAAGCTCGGTGCCCCGAAAGGATTCACGCTGACCGTGGATGACGTGCGACTATACACGGGGGCAGAATTCATCGTGCCCGTTTGTGGTGGTGTCTTGCTCATGCCCGGCCTTCCCGATGTTCCAGCAGCCGAGTCGATGGACATAGATGACGAGGAAAACATCACGGGTCTCTTCTAATTCTTTTGTGCGCATCCGGATCGACCGCGAAACGCACATTAATCTCCACGGTAAAGTATCATAATACATCATATGAAGGAACGTACATGGAAATTACTTCTCGCGGCGAGCATTTCCGTCGTCGTCGCGGGCCTCGTAGTTCATGCAATAGCCCCGACGCAGATGTCGAACCGAATCGTGAATTTTTCCGATGAAGACACGTTCCACGAGCCGTTACAAATGGATCAATTTCAAGGGATCGAATACACGCTCCACATCGACATGTGGATGCTCATATATCCCCGGGAAAATATGTCCTTTGCCGTGGTAAGCGAAACCGAGTACCAGCGATACACTACAGGAACTCCGTTCAATTTATTGGCTGCGGTCGTATCGGAATCGAATTTCACGGTAAAATATGATGAGGACGAGCATTATTTTAATGCAATCCTGACTTGCACGTGGAATGCCCAAGGATCCTTCCATCTCATCATCGTGAACGACGATGCATACCTAGCGACCGGAAACGTGTTCTTGTCGATTTACCCCAACACTTACGACATAGGCCTCGCAATCATTTCATGGGGAGCAGCCGTGACGGCCGGCTTGCTCGTTATTTTCTTCAAGGGCTGGAAAAGATACTTGTGCATCGGAACCGGCATCAACCTCGCCATGTTCCTGGCGCGGGCTCTCTTGCTCAAGACCTTCATCGAGCTGCCGGCCGCGCTCTACACGGTCATGCACGTGGAGATCTACATGGACTTCCAGTACCAGACGTTCATCTGGACGGACGTGTTTTCCCGGGGCATCGGGCTCTACTCTAGCGCGATGCCATTTACCTATCCATTCCCGCCTCTCTACGTGGAGACGTGCTGGCTGTTCAACTTGCTTCCATTGCCTGCATGGAAGCTCGCCATTCCCATATTCACCTTTCACATCCTCACGGGTTTTCTGGTTTATAAGATCGTGCTGAAATTGACGGGCAATGAACGACGGGCTAATTTTTCGATGATCTTATACTTTTTCAACCCGTTCACGCTCGTTTACACGAGCTTTGCGTGGCTCACGCCGTCGCCCTTCGTGTTCTTCGTGATGCTCACGTTTTATCTGGCGATGGAAGGAAAAGGCGAATGGTCGATGGTCGCTTTGAGCATTGCCATAATGTTCAAGCAATATGCATTGATCATGGTACCATTTCTCGTGATCGCCTTGGCCAAAACCACGGGGGCGAGGCCGAAGCGGAAAATGGTGCTCGATGTCATAAAGCATCTCGCAATCTGTGGGGGGATTATCAGCTTACTTTCACAGCCATACTTGATCACTGAACCCATCACGTACCTCAACAAGGTGTTTTTCTCGAACGCGGGCGGATCATCGGCGATTCCATTGCTGGCCACGTTACACGACACGCTTTCGTATCCCGTGAATTTCAACTCGTTTTTCTTGCTGATAGGTATGCCGGCGCCGATTACCGATGTAATGGCAACCATCCTTGCCTACAACATCCCGCTCGTGGCTTGCGGAGTCCTCGTTTACATGAAAACCATCAAGGTAAAAGTCACCGCATTGCAAGGAGAAAGCAAGGAACACGCCAAAGCTAGGTTATTCGCCGAAACCATGTTTTGGGCGATGGTGCTCGTGTTTTGCCTCAATATTTTTTATAGTCGCGGCGTTTTTAAGTATTATTTCGTCTATCTCGCGCCCTTTCTTTCAATATTCTTTGAGCCGGAAGACATCGACCTGCATCAAGCGATTGACGGGCAAGACGTGAAAGATTCATGGAAGATCGTGACATTCACCGCCTTGGCATGGGTCGTGGTGTTTTTCTTCAGGTATGCGTACTTGCTCATCGTGCTCGCGTGGCTCGTGTACATCTTGCTGAAAAAACGCAAACAGGGACCAGGATCCAAGCATCCGCTTGCTGATCTTGATCGTTTAGAAGAAAAGGCTATCGAAGACAAGGCAAATGAAATAGAAAATTTGAAAAAATGAGAGACTTATTCAATGAGCGTATTTCTGGGTCCATTCTTTTGCCTTCTTCTCGAACTTCTTCCACGCTCGGAGCGCCTCTTCTCCTGCCTCGTGGTTGAGGGGGTCATTCGGGTTGAAGAAGGGCGGTTCCGTGTGCATCATACCCTTGAGCGCTTCGATCACGTTGGTAAGCGTCTTGGAAGGCGTCCAACCGCTGGCACCGGTGGACACGTCGACTTTGCCGACGAGTTCGGGGTTGATCAAGTCCAAGCAGATATTTAACTTGCCTGGGGGGATGCTTGAATCAATGTTGGGGTGGTACATGATGGTGTGTGAGTACGCGAAAGGAGGGTAAAAGGGATAATTCGACGGGAGCTTGATTTCGAAGACGAACTTTCCACCTTCATAGGGCGTGCCTTCCATTCCACGGATGGTGAGTCGCAAGTGGTCAATCGAGCCTCCGCTCTGCCATGGTTCGATGGTAATGTATGCATCGTTCTTGAATGAATCAACACACTCGGCGAAATCAGTATCTTCTCGCATGGCGTGATCATCTATTTTTTTCGAAGTCTTCTTAATTCTTTTCAGTTTTATTGAAATTTGATCGCGTTCAGACTGGAACGTAACTTCCCGTTGATGCGTGGGAATTTACTGTGAATAAATTATAATGTGCGTTGATGCTTAAAAAATCTTTATTATATTAAGATAATTCGACGAAATCATCGATCGCTATCGTGATTACCAGCGAGCGCCTCTTACGCTGAAGGACTGGAAAAATTGGGAAATATCGACCGCGGATGGATACTTTCACCATCCTGGTACCCACTTAAACGCTGTTCTCTCCAAGCCACTTCGTGATGCTTGCTAAAGCATAAAAAGAAATATTTAAGGAATAAAGAATAATAATTCTTGGTTGGTGATTAGGTTGCGCGGTCTTTTTCTTCCTTTTCTTCCATCTCTTGTTCCACCGCCAAGATAAAGTCCAGCGGGAGGTATCGGTTCATAGGAAAGATATGCTTCGATGGGGCAAGAGCTTGCTGCGATTGCATGGCTTCGAGCATTTTCACGACGTGCACCTTTGCGAGGGAATAATCTCTTTGAACAAAATAGAACTCCGCTAGATCATACCATCTTTTCCAATTCTTCGGTTCCTTTTTCGCAGCATCTTCTAGAGCCTTGAGATGTTCCATCATCACGCGTTCACCATCGTGTATACTTCGAATTCAAAGGAATGTTTTATGGATATCGAGAAAAAAACTCGTCACTCAAGAAATCGAGCACGATTTCGTCGTAATAGGTTCCCTCGAAAAATATTGCTTTTCTTTTCCGCCCGATTTCAGTAAAACCGATTTTTTCATACACGTGCTTCGCCCGCTCGTTGAATTCAAATACGCTTATTTCGATACGGTGAAGATTCAAGATCCTGAAACCGAATTTTAGCAAGCAAAGAAGCGCGTCGGATCCGAACCCCTTGTCGTGATTTGCAGGATTGTGGATGGCGATGCCTACGACGCCGGACCGGTTAAACCAATTAAACTGCCTGATCGAGCATGTTCCCAAGAAATCGTCACGTGATTTGCTCGTGATTGCAAATGTGAATTCTGTTCGTTCATTTGCTGCGGTGATTGTCGTCTTAATCCATTCCTCTTCTTGAGCTCGCGAATATGGAAGAAATGCCAGCAAGAATCGACGCGTTTCGTACGTGTTGAACCACTTCATAATTTCATCCAGATCAGCCAGTTCAACCGGTCGCAAGGCAGTTTTTTCGCCGATAAATGGCGAACCTTTGAATTCAATCTGCACCATTATCATTCACGATTCCGAAGCACGTTTCTTATATGACATTGTAATTTAACATTTAATATATGTGCCGTGGACTAGACGTTATAGAATTCAAGCATGAGAATGTTTTTCCCAATCGATCCCAGATATTTCCCCCGTGATCTTTGTGAAATTTAGTCTGAAGAACTTGAAAGACAATTCACCTGAATTGATATGAAAATTGACTTGATATTGCCACCGAATCCGATCCTCCAATCGCCACTCATGGAGGCGCCCTTGGGCGTGTTGTACCTGGCTGCCGCTCTTCGGAAAGATGGACATACAGTCACCGTCACCGATATGAGGGCAGAACCCGATTTAAACATGGCATTGCTTCCTGATCACGCGGATATGTATGGTGTCAGCGCTACAACGGGAGAATACCACTACGCGAAAGAAATAGCGGTTCATCTCAAGAAGAACCATCCAAAATCCTTGATCGTGATCGGGGGACCACACGCGACGTTTGAATGGAAGTCGACCTTGCAAGACACGGCATTTGACGTGGCGGTCCTTGGCGAGGGTGAATTGACAACGTGCGAGCTGGCAAGCGGCGCGGAACTCGCCAAGATCAAGGGGATCGCTTTTAAAACGGGAAATAAAGGGAAGAGCCAAGAGATAAGCAAGACAGCACCACGGCCCTTGATGGAAGATCTTGATTCATTTCCCTTCCCCGCTCGAGATATCTTGCCATATGACCACGTGTTCACTTCCGATCTCTATTATGGTGCCCGGTATGGCCATGGCGAGATTGCGACCAGCTTGATAACGGAACGGGGTTGCCCGTGCCATTGCAGCTATTGTGCAAACTGGGATCGCAAGCTGCGGTTCAGGAGCGTCGAGAACGTCGTCGATGAGATTAAACACCTGGATGAGGTCTACAAGTGCAAGCGATTCAGGATCGTCGATGACGAGTGGGGGATGGGACGCCCGCGATCTATGAAGCTCCTCGATGCACTCCAGGGTCTCGATATTCACTTCCGTGCCCACACGCGGAGCGACGTGGTCGATTTGGAGCTCTTGAAAGCCATGAAACGGGCCGGTTGCGACGAAATCAGTTTTGGTGTCGAGACTGCAGACGATGCCGTGTTGAAATTGGTGAACAAGCACGAGACCGTGGAGCAGCATAGAGCTGCAATAAAGATGGCAAAGGAGGCTGGATTGCGGGTCAAGACATATTTCATGGTCTGCCTCCCGGGAGAAACATGGGAAACTATCAACAAGACCAAGGCGTTCATCGAGGACACGAAGCCCGATAAATGGACACTTTCCACGTTCATTCCTTATCCAGGATCCGACATCTGGGCAAATCCACGCAAATTTGGGGTGAAGATATTGGAAAAAGATTTTGATAAGTTCTGGCTTTTCCATGACCAAAGCGTCATCGAGACGAACGTGGCATCGCGGGAGGAGTTGAACCAGCACCGGCACAATCTCTGGCAATTCCTCTCAAAATACGACGCTGCGCGAAACCGGTGAAATCCCGGGCTCATCTACCAAGCAGTTCTAGAATAACCTTGAGGGAATCGGTCGTGTCCAGATACGCGTACATCCCCCCGGGATAATCGCCTTTTTGGACCAGTTTCACGCTTTTCTCTTCCAGTTCTATTATTTTGGACTTGTTATCGTGAACATTAAAAGCGATATGATGCACGCCTTCGCCATGGCTGTCAAGAAATTCTTGCCACGTGCTGGGGCTCCCGACTGGTTCGATCAGCTCGATCACAATGTTCTTGAACCGGAAAAATGTCAACTTGGCCTTAGCTTCCGTGGGTTTCCCCTTGAACTCAGCATGCGTTTCACTGGCTGGACCGGTGATACTAACGGAGGGTTTTCCAACGCCAAAAAAAGCGGCGAATGCTGCCGAGCTTTTTTCTATATCCTTGACGACAATGCCGATCTGGGTAACTTGATTCGACCCGAGGACGTTTTTCTTTCCTATCATTCTTGTTGCACCTGTGCTATTTTGAATTCTTAGGTATAACGTAACCATAAATCCATATCGCACGTGGAATATTAAAAAAATCTAGCTTCGCATCTGCCGGCTCTTGATGTAATCGAAGATATATTGCCGCTCGGCAATGAACCAGTGCACTTCCTGCATCTTTGGCCGCCAGGCTGCGAATTCCTTTGCAAGAGCTCGAGTTTCCTCTTCGAGGGGGTGCTCGATAACCTTCGTTGCATCTATCTCGACGCTAGGTGAACCTCCGCCTAGCTTTGACCTGTACGCGCTAGCTAAACGCAAATCTGCTGCTGCCCAGAGCCAGATGTACTCGTCATACGTTCTCTTCGAAGCGGATATCTCGAATGCCATTTTCCGGATCTCTTCAAAATTCAAGGGAACTGTGATAGTTGATGCGCCGCGCTCGTGCGACAGCGCCACGTTCTCGTGGATTTTTTCTTGATTCTCACAATATTTAATAAAGGCAGCAGGATCCTTTGCATATCCTTCGATATCTAAGCCTCCAAGGGCTTCGACTCTTTCCTTTGGAATGAGGTTCTTGCCGATGCGCAATTTTTCAAGGTTGTTGAGCTTTTCAAGCCCTTCTACCCGATCTATCTGATTGCTGGATAAATCCAGCACTTTTAGTTCCTTGAGATGGTTTAACCCTTCGATGCGCGTGATCTCGTTGTCGTGTAGATCCAGCTCTTGTAACTCGGCTAATCGTTCCAGGTTCTCGATCCGGTTTATATGATTGCTAAACAATGAAAGCTTTCTCAATTGGATCGTGCTTTCCAAGCCTTCTATCTTGGAAATCTTGTTCGCCCCGAGATCGAGCTGTTTTAACGAGTCCAGCACATCAAGCCCCTCGATCCGGGCGAGTCGATTCGAATGAAGGTCCAGGACTTGAAGCTTCGCGTTTCTCAAACCTTGCATGCTCGCTAGGCGATTGCCGAAGAGATCCAATTTTTTCATGTGAAAAAGCGAGTCAATGCCCTCGATCCGTTCGATGAAGTTGCCATGCAAATCGAGTTCTTGCAAATCTTTAAGACGGCCCAATCCATCGACATGCATGATTTGGTTTGAACTCAGATCGAGTATCTCCAAATCCACGCTTTGATCTAGACCGTCGATCATCATGAGCTGGTTGTTGCAGAGGTGCAATTCTTGCAAAGACGTGACGCGGTCCAGCCCCTTAATCTCCTTTATGCTCACGATGCCCTTGAACTCCAGGGATAATCCGCCGTTGATAATAACATATTTCTTCCCTTTACACGTCACGTATTCTTCCGGCATGTCATCCAATCTCATTCTCACGTTGCAAGTATATGGGCTTTTCGTTACCCGATAATCGGGTATAGGGAAAATCGCCTCATGCAATGAAGAAAAACGTGGAATAAATAGAGGCATCGTGAATTTAAAACACGTCTGACCAAGTACCTTCAGAAATAATCTTTGAATGTTGATTGTCGTTAATGGCTTTTGCCGCGGCAAAGATATGCTGCCGTTCCGCAATGAACCAGTGTACCTCAGGAGCTTTCAATTGTTTCGCTGCATATTCTCGTGCGAGCGCTCGGATCTTCGCTTCATCCGGATGATCTAAGATCTTCGTGACATCGATCTTTATTTCCGTCGCATTGGCATCGAGCCTGGTGATGATTGCCGCAGCGATTCGCAATTCTGCCTCAGCCCACAACCAGATATATTCATCGTAGGAGCGCCTTGCAAGGAACAGGTTATACGCTCGTCGCCCGATCTCTTCCTTGTTCATGACGATCGTCAAGACATTGCATTTGAAATCTGGTGCAATTGCTGCGGATTCATCCTCAGTGGAGCTTTCTCGTGTGCATAGCCTATGTTTCTCGTCTTCCTCATATGCTGTTTCTTGAGCCTCCTCGTCCTTAATCGAGTCTTCCGGTTCTTCTTGCTGCTTCATTATGTTCCTATATTTCCGGAATTCTGCTCGCTCGCGTTCCTCTTTATCTTTTCGATCTTTTCCATCATTCTTTTCGTTGAATGGCATGATACCCACATCATTTTTCAAGTGATCTACATCCAGATGACATGAAACGCGGATAAATAAGTCTCAAGCTAATTTGATATCCATGGTTTACAAGGAATACAAGGAAGACATGGAAGCCGCAAAGCAACGCATGGATGCGTGGTGGGATCATGAAATCACTGATCGCCCGGTCATCGCGTATTATTGCCCGCGAGCAGATATCCCGACTCGCGGCGTTTGGGATCCTTGGTTTCTGGCAAAGAAAAACGATGATTTCGATGGGGCGATCAACAATTTCGAGGACAAGATCGTTGCCATCAAGTTCGGAGGAGAGCTCATCCCGAATTTCATACCCACGTATGGTCCTGGTGTCATAGCTTCCGTCCTTGGTGCTGAAGCCCATTATTATTCCGAAACCGTCTGGTTCAGCTATCCCGGAACCCTCGACACTGTCGTCTCGGTCCTTGAAAGCGCGAAGCTCGATTTCAACAATCCATGGTATGCCCGATTGATGCACGTGACTGAGCGTGCCGCGGAACGAGCGGGCGATAAATACCAAGTTGATATCACCGATCTTGGAGGGATCATGGATATAATTGCATCTTTCTTGAAACCGAAGGATATCTTCTATGCTATGAAAAATAAGCCGGAAATCATTGATCAATGCCGCCAAATCGTGCTTGAAAAGACGCTGCAGGTCTACGACGACTTGCAGAAGAGGATCGAACCACGATGCCATGGCTGTTGTGGCTGGCTCCAGGTCTGGGGCCGGAAACGATGGTACCCGATCCAATGCGATTTTGCTTACATGCTCTCGCCAAAGTGGTTTAAACGGTTCGTGTTACCTGATATAGTGGCGCAAGCCCGCCACATGGACTATGCAATCTACCACCTCGATGGGGTCAACCAGCTCTTGTACCTTGACGACTTGCTCGCGGCCCCGGAAATCACGGGCATTCAATGGGTACCTGGCGCGGGAAAGCCAGTTCCGGGCACCGACGACTGGATGCCTGTTTTCAAGAAGATCCAGGCCGCGGGGAAAAACGTCGTCGGCACGGATGTCACGCCGGAATACGTAGCTCGAATGTACAAGGATTTGGATCCCAGAGGCCTCTATGTGTTCACGATTTTTTTGGGCCAGATGATCGCCGATTTCTACCTGCCCGAGTTCATGGGTGGCCGAGGCGGCGTGGACGAGGACGAAGAAGCGTGAATTAGCGGGAACCTTGCACCATTGACAATAACCGGTCAACCAGGCGTTCCCGGTTCTCCCGCGTGACCTCGAGAAGGGTAACATCATGTCGTTGCTTGATGCCATCGGTGAACGGAACCCCACTCTTCATGAGGATCGTTGCCAATACGCGGCCGGTATCCAAGCACGCAAGAACCTTCTGCTTGAACTGCGCAGAAAACATCTCCATCTTTCCGATCTCGTCAATAACGACGAGATCCGCCCTCCCGGGATCTAACATGGGTAGCGCCACGCTCTCAAAGCGGTCAACATCAACTGCATATTTACCGATACGGGCTTTCGTCGAAAGATTGATGCTGGCGAATGTGGCTTCTTTAGAACCATCAACACGGGTAACTTTAAATCCAATTCTTTGGCCTCCCGCATTTCTCTCTTCACCCGTGTAAAAGCCGGTGAAAGTGACATTCGCGCGCTCGATGAAATGCTTTATCACAGTCGTTTTTCCCACGCCGGGCACGCCAGTTAACAAAATGTTGGCCATTGCTCGTCACGGAAGAAAAGTTGCTGCGGACATTCAACGCCACCAGTCAAGGCTCGTGCAATGGATCTTTTTGCCGGACTTGGCAGATTCATAGAGGGCTGTTACGATGTAAAGGGGCTTGAGCGCGTCCCACGCGGTGCACAAGTATGGCGATCCATCGAGCACCCATCTCGCGAACCCACGGAAGGAGCTAGTGATGGAGGCTAAACCCCTTGTAGGAGGCTTCAAGCTTGTCCGTTTCACATACCGGCAATGCAATCGTGCAATGAATGAGTACCAATAAGTGCATTCTATGCTTCCTTTTTCCCCGTAAAAACCTATCTGGTCAGGCTTTTGTGGCTTCGTTGCTTGCGATCCAAGGATCACGCCGAGCGCGCCAGACTCGAACCGTACAGAACCGATGCCCACGTCCTCGACCTCTAGCCCGATGTTGCCGAAACGGAACGTGCCGATCTCACCACTGATTGTCGCAGGCTTACCCATCGCCCAAGCCATCAAATCGATCGCGTGGCTGGTTTGCGTGATGAGAGTCCCGCCACCGCTTGTTTCCCATTTCTTGTGCCACGGGCTTTTTTCAAAATATGAGGGCTTGCGAAACCACGGTATTTGCACGATCGCATAATAGGGGGTACCGATGTTCCCGGACCGAACCGAGTTAACCATTCGATACATGTTCTTGTCATACCGGTACATGTAATTGATGCCAAGCTTCAAACCTTTCTTATCCGCGAGCTCGGCCATCGCGATTCCATCAGGGATCGAGATTGCGATTGGTTTCTCGCAAAGTACATGCTTGCCCGCGTCTAATGCCTTGGTAACCATCGATCGGTGCAAGTGGTGAGGCACAGCGACGTACACGGCATCCACCGCCGGATCTTCCAGCATAGATTCGAAATTCATGTATGCTTTCTTGATATGGAACCGCTTCGAGAACCGGGTCGCTACTTGCTCGTTGACGTCCATTGCCGCGACAAACGATATTTCCCTCATTCTATCGATCATGTTAATGAGCATCAAGTTGCGAGCAATCCAACCACAACCGGCAATTCCTACTTGCAATCGTTTTTTCTCCGCCATGCACATTCATTCCTTGTGGAGGATATCGAATATTCGTTCGCTCGTGTCTCCTATTCCGAAAGGAATCACGTAATCAAACTTGTGCGCAGCCAGGTCCACCATCGCTTTCTTGATCTTGTCGATGTCATAACCAACGATCGCATTGGCGCCGACATCGACGGTCTCAGGTCGTTCCGTGTTATCACGGAGGGTGATGCAAGGCCGTCGCAAGATGCACGCCTCCTCTTGCACCCCACCAGAATCCGTGAAGATGAAGCTAGCATGCTTTTCCAGGATCAAGAACTCCCAATACCCGATAGGATCGACGAGCTTCACTTGCGCCGGCACTTGTTTCAGCAAGCCAGTGGCTTCCAGCCTCGATTTCGTGCGCACATGTATGGGGAACAAGATTGGATTGCCGGTTTCCGTGGTGATAACTTGCATGATGTCGATCAGCTGCTTTAACCGCACCGGATCATCCACATTCGCGGGCCGGTGGGCTGTCAACAAGTTATACTTGTTGTCCTGGAGCTCCATTGATTTCAATACACTCGTTGCCTTTTCTTTGGCAATTTCATAATTCCGGAGAGTCGCGTCAACGATTGTGTTACCGACAAGGTAAATCTTATCGTGTGGGATGCCTTCCGCGAGAGCATTCTGCCGGGACCTTTCAGTCGGGCAAAATAGATAATCTGAAATGTGATCCGTGATGACACGGTTAATCTCCTCGGGCATCGACCTGTCAAAACTCCTCAAGCCTGCCTCGATATGACCGATCTTCACTTGTAACTTGGCTGCTGCGAGGGCCGAGCCCATGACTGTGTTTGTATCCCCTTGAACCAAAATGCACCCGATCTTTTCCGATTGCAGCAACTTTTCGATGCCAACCATTATTTTCCCGGTCTGCTCCGCGTGCGATCCCGATCCCACGTTGAGATTGTAGTCGGGCTTGCGCAATTGCAATTCTTCGAAAAATATCTCATCCATGTTGAAACTATAATGCTGATTCGTGTGGATAAGAACGAAATCGACCCTTTTTTGCTCATAGAGCTTGATTAATGGGGAGCATTTGATGATTTCAGGCCTGGTGCCGATGATAATTGCATCCTTCATAATTATCCCGAACGGATTGTAATTTCGGTAAATAGTAAAGGAAATGGGACAGATTTAACCGTTTCTTATTCGTGAATAATGATCGAAACGCATCCCACAAGACACGTCAATATCCGACTTTTTCTTTATGGTCGCCATCTAATTTCATCCAAAGGTTTTTCTCAGCTACGATGACGAAGCGCTGGTATCTCCTCCTAATTGGTTTATAGGATGAATGCTTTAAGTGAAATTGCAGTCAAGGCTTATATAGAAGAGATTAATAATAGTTATTGTTGTTCTTAATAATTCGGTACTTTGTTATTTGATTAAAATATCTGTTAACCTAATCTTACGATGGGATGTTCTAAAAAATGACTACAATATCCAAGGCGATTTATGCTCTCCCCGAAGATAAGAGGTTGATTAAGATTTTTTCCCCGATTAATCATCAATTCATTGAGAATTCTGCACAGCATATTGAACGGGAAAAAATTGCGATAGTGTTACCGACGTATAATGAGCGGGAGAATATAATCACGCTAATCCCTGAATTGGAGAAAATCCTCGATGCCCTTCTCGATTATGAAAGTTTTTTAATGATCGTCGACGATAACTCAAAGGACGGCACGGGGGATATTGCAGTTCGATTTGCTCGAGAATACAAAAACATCGTCGTGATCCGAAGGCCTGAAAAGCTAGGCCTTGGAAGCGCGTACCGGATAGGATTCAAGCATGCGATTGCCATCGGGGCGGAAATTATTTTTATGATGGACTCTGACCTGAGCCATCGTCCCACCTACATCCCGAACTTTCTCACTTGCATCAAGAAATGCGGAGCTGGTCTCGTGATCGGATCCAGGTACTGTAAAGATGGGAGTACAAATGGCTGGCCATTGAAACGCAAGATGATGAGCTTCGGGGCAAATTTCATCGCCCGGATATTGCTTGGGATGGGCCACGTACATGACACGACCTCAGGGTTTAGGGCGTTCAGGACCGATACGCTGGAAAAAATTGATTATAACACGGTCATTTCGAACGGATATTCATTTCTCGGGGAATTACTCTTCCGCGTGAAACAACAGAAAATACCGGTGAAAGAAATCCCGATAATCTTCTACGAACGCGAGCACGGATCCTCGAAACTCGGAAAAAACGAGATCAAAGGATTCCTCATGTTTGCGACTCGGGCATTCTTTCACCGTCTAACAAAACTATTTCATCTCTAAGAAACCAGGGATGTTCTATTTTGTCCTAGAGGTATTTCAAGGGTTTTCGTTGAACTGGCGATAATTGTTACATTCCAAATCAGCATCGTCTGGTGTATCAAATGAAATCCGCACTGATAACCGGGATCACGGGTCAAGACGGGTCATACCTTGCCGAGCTATTGCTACAAAAAGGATACAAGGTCTTCGGCCTCATTCGACGCTTGAGCACGCCAAATTACTGGCGTATTGAGCATATATTGAACCACATAACCGTTCTCGATGGTGATATGACCGATCCCGCGTCCTTGATAA
>JAUQYW010000050.1 GCA_030587525.1 Candidatus Sigynarchaeota archaeon
CTTTCGCATTTTGCACATTCTTCCCTAATTTCTCGAGATTATCCAGCGAATCACGTAGTTTTTCGATAAGTGACTTGAGTACTTGCATTGCATCTTGGATCTGAGCGATTATCTCGTCAAACCCAGCTGCAGCGCTTCCTTGATTGGATTTTGTAGACATCCTTTTTCCCCGATTTAGTTAGTCTGCCTTCTGAAGGTAAAAAGAAGCGGGTAGCGCCCTTGCAGGGGCGTCCCGGTCTCAGTATTTATTCTCAATATCCTCCAGCCATTTGAAGCAATTTTCACAAACGAACAAACCATTTTTTAGGATCAGTTTCTTGGTAAAAAGCTCTTCATTGCTAGTCTCCTTGAGCATTTTTCGGATGTCTTCTTGCTCACCGTGTGAGAAATACTGCCAGATCAGTTTTTCACGATCCTCTAAAAACTTGATGATGGTGTCCAAGCCTTGACTCTTCACGACCTTCTCAAAGTATATATGCGTGAGTTGCACGGCCCTCGGTATGGCATCGTTCTCGATACTTGCTTGATTCTTTATGGATTGCAAAACAGGCAAGACATCTTGGAAAAGCTCGTCATTAGCTGCGATTTTTCCCTTGAGGAAGTCATTAAAGAGATCCCCGAATGATGACGCGACGTTTGAAACCATCGTATCCACCCCCTCTTTAATGGGGCCAGGAATGTTAAGATCGCCTATGCTGGAGGGAATAAATGATGTAAAGAAGGCGAAACCTTTGCTAACGGCAAAATCAACGAGGACTTTTATCCCCAAAAGGCTCCAGCGAATCCACCGGCGCGGTTCTTTTATCCCGACTTCTTGGACAGGCCGGAGGCAACATTCGCATAGAAATTGAACGTTATTGATCTTGAAGAAAATAGAATCTTTCGGCGCAAGGGAAACGCTCAACACCGGGGAGGACCTCTGCAGGCTCAAGGCATGGCGAAGCCTCCACACGTGCGCATTTACAAGATTAATGCTCTTGACCAAGAGTTCCTTGTTCTCCAGATTGTCTCCGTGCTTATTGAGATCGTGGATGCACGCATCGATTTCACGAGCAATTTTTTCAAATGACGAAAAAATATTTGCATCATTGAATTTCTCTTTAGATGCAAGGATTTTTTTCACAATGTCGCTCGTCTTTTGGAATTCAATGATCAAGTCCTTCAAGGATTGGTATTGTGCTTGCGTTTTTTCCTCTTCAAGGCTATATTTCTTTTCCTCCAATTCTCTTTTCTTGTTAAGGATTTCTTTGTTGATTTCTTCTTGCACGAGTTGATTTTTGAGATTGAGAATTTCTTGTTGTTTCTGGGCCTCGAGATCCTCGATCTTCTTTTTTTTCTGCGCTTCGAGTGCGGTTAATTTCTTTTGCAAGTCCTCTTGGAGAATTGCAGACTTTTTGAGTACTTCGCTTTCCCGTTGCTTGATGATGCTTTCTAATTTCTGTTCGTCTTCTTGCTGCTGATCTTTTTCGTTCTGTAACTTGACCCGTTCGATGCGTATCAGCTTGACTTGATTTTGGATATTCAAGCGGCGTCCCTTGAGATCTTCTAACAAGTTTTCTAATCCATCAATCGGACCTTTGGTGATGGCCAGATGTTGCTGTTCGACTGCTGCTCTTTTCTCATTTATCTTGTTCTCGGAGAATCCTTTCTCCTTGTCCAATCTTTTTTGCATAGTATTGATTTGATCATCCAGCTGCACGATCTCCGCCTTGTAAACCTTTTCTTGCTGTTGCAGCATAGCTAATTTCGCTTTGGCATCAGGAGGGAGATCTTTTTCGCTTTTTTTCTGCCGTGATGTAACTATGAAGACAAGAACCATCAATAAAATGATGAAACAAGCCAAGATCACGAGATTGATCAATGAAAAAGCTAATACTGCGTAAAACAGATAAAAAGCAACGATGCCGGCTATGACCATGAACGATATCCGCAAGGCGAGACTTGTTCTTGGACGTAGTTCGAGGGAGGTTTCAGGAGTAGCGACCTCGAGGTTCTGTTTCGTTTCATTCGACATTTTTTCCACCATTTTCATCAGCTGTGTATTCCATCAAATCAATCCATTCTTTGCATTCGGGGCACACGTACAAACCATGCCGCAGTTGGAGAATCGAGGTATATATAGACATTTTTCCGCTCTTTTTCAAGAACTGCCTGATGAGCTCTTGTTCATTCCTTGAAACCAGCTGCATCAGCATCGCTTCCTTCTGAGAGATCAATGCAAAAATCTCCTTGGTCGAGAAGGTTTTTTTAACGATTCTTTCAAAGAACAATGCATAATTCCCCATTCTTTCCGAGAGAGAGGTATCTTTTTGTTTTCCCGCGCTTTCTCCCGCCATGATTTCTTGGGCCAAGGCTTTCAATTCATCATCGAGGCGCTCCTCATTTTCTGGAAGGACTTCGCGTAAAAGGTCGATCTGGGCTTGATATTGACGGTTTGTCGTGTCCATAAAATTGTCACTAACCCTGGCACGCAGGTCCTCGATTTCCTTGCGACGGGCCCGGACAATATCCGCATCGTTGATGTTTAAAATGAATTTTACCCCAGTGACCATAAATTTCACCCACGATCTCATGTCCCTCATTTCCACCGCAGAAACTGGCTTGTGGCAAAGCTCGCACAAGAATTCCATTTCACGAACAACCTTTACCCGTTCTTTTTTCTTCTCGATCGCCGGCAGATATAGCACGGGGGCAGCGCGCTGGAGCTCGACCTTGGACGTGAGCCCGTGTAACTGGCGGTCGACGTTGGCCAGCGTGTTCACGAACTGTTCAGATTTCTTTTCTGATTCGCGTTGTGTAGCAATGCTTGTTTTGGCAGACGTTAATGCAGCATGTAACTCCTCGCTCTTTGCACCGAGCGAGGATGGAAGAAAGCCATTAGCTCGGAATCCCTGGACCTGAGCTTGAATTTTATTCACTTGTGTTTCAACTTCATCGAGGATCTTGTCATCACGGGCCTGTAATTTGTCCATCAATTCCTTTTTCTTGTTAAAAAGACTATCTTTTCTCTGCAGTTGAATACGTCGTTCAGCCTCCATCGCGAGTTGAGCTTCCAACGATTGCTCCTGTTCGATCTTTTCTCGCTCTAAAGCATTGATCTTTCCATTCCAATATGCTTCGATCTCTTGTTTTTTCTCGCAAGATTCAGCGCTCCAAATAACTTCCTCTTGGAGCTCAATCTCTTCGAGTTCCTTCAAGTGTTGTTCGTGAAGCTCTTTCATTTCGGAGATTTTTCGCTGCACGTCTTGCCTCTTTTGGTGAAGCTCCGATAAATCCTTGTTTAGCTTGGTTGCTTGGTCGATTTCCGCTTCTACATTTCCTTGAATTGCTTGAAGCTCGGTCAATTCTCTTTGATATTGGCCTTGAGCTTCTTGGTTCTTCTGGAAATGGATTGCTTTTATCCGATCTTGCTCCACCGCACAAGTTTTGCGCAGTTCAAGAATGTCCTTGCTTCGCTGTTCCTCCAGGAGATTCAACTGATATCGAAGATTGGCCAATTTTTTCTTCCGGTTTTCCACTTCCAAACTCTCAGCCGGCAATGTGGTGCTCGCTCCCAGTTTATCGATCACCTTTCTGACGATCTTGATCCGCCGCCGTTCGCCCAAGGAGCTTGACGTTAATATGCCCATAACCGCGAACACGCCGAACATCGCTGCCCCGATATAAATGAAGAATTGGTTTTGAGGTGTTCCGGTTAAATCCCCGGTTACCGCATGCACGGGTGTATCTCCAGTCAATGCACGCGCCGAAATCGCTTCTGTACCCGTCCATGTCACGTGAATATCTACGGAGGTATCGGGTGTTGCATCAGACGCAATAATGCACAAGAACACTTGGGAGGCCGTCCCGTTTGCGTTTACTACTATACTTGCAGGATTCGAGATAAAGATATAACCATATGATTGCACTTCTGGTGCTGCATCGACCGTCGCTGCCGTGCCACCCGTGTTGCTGAACGTCACCGTCAACGTGAAATTCATGCCTGCAACGAATGGCGATGCTGGTGTAACCGCGAGGTTCGTGATCGCTACAACTGCTTGTGACTGGATCGCCACAAGTATCTGATCAATTAACATATCGCCGCTGATCGCCCGGCCCGAGATCGCCTCGGTCCCGCTCCACGTCACGTGGATGTCAACCGACGCGTTCGTGCCCGCTCCAGCCGCGATGTTCACCGTCACCAACTGCGTGTTCGCGCCACCAGCAGGAACACTCACCGCCGCCGGCACCACGAACGTCAAGCCAACGTACGTGCCCGCAGTGCATGCCGCAGTCACCGTGCCCGCCGTGCCGCCAGTGTTCCCGTACGTCACTGTCAGCGTGAAACTCGTGCCGCCAACGTACGGCCCTGCCGGCGTAACCGCGAGGTTCGTGATCGCTACCACTGCTTGTGACTGGATCGCCACAAGTATCTGATCAATCAACATATCGCCGCTGATCGCCCGGTTCGTGATCGCCTCGTTGCCGCTCCAAGTCACGTGGATGTCGACCGACGCGTTCGTCGTCGCACCCGCCGTTACGGTCACCGAAAATGCTTGCGAATTGGAACTGCTCGGATTCACCGTCACCGCTGTCGGGTCGTTCCAATTCAAGCCCGTGTACGCACCATCATCCATCGTTGCGTCTACCGTCGCCGCCGTGCCGCCAGTGTTGCCGTACGTCACCGTCAGCGTGAAACTCGTGCCGCCAACGTACGGCCCTGCCGGCGTAACCGCGAGGTTCGTGATCGCCACGTTCGCTCGTGCCTGAATCGCTACGAGGATCTGGTCTATCGGCGATGCGCTAAAGATCACGCGGCCCGAGATCGCCTCGGTGCCGTTCCACGTCACGTGGATGTCGACCGACGCGTTCGTCGTCGCACCCGCCGTTACGGTCACCGAGAATGCTTGCGAATTGGAACTGCTCGGATTCACCATCACCGCTGTCGGGTCGTTCCAATTCAAGCCCGTGTACGCACCATCATCCATCGTCGCGTCTACCGTCGCCGATGTGTCGCCCGTGTTGCGATAGGTGACCGTCAGCATGAAACTCGTACCGCCAACGTACGGACCAGGCGCTGCCATCGGCGTCAGTGCCAAGCTGGCTATCGATACATTTGACTGGCTTAAACAATAGATGACACCAGTTGCTGTCGCAACATGGTCATCTGAATCCTTTACAGCGAAACTAACTGCAAAGGTTCCAGGAGTTAAATATTTGTGAGTCGCGTTTATCTGGGTGGATCCAGATAGACCATCCCCAAAATTCCAAGTAAATGTAAAAGCCGGAATACCGCCAATAACTGTACCCGTGAATTGCACTGATGAACCGACTAAAATCGTGGAATAATTCGTTGTAAAACTCACAGTAGGCATAGTTGAGCATTTTAGTTGATCAGCATCAAATGAATTCGTGTTATCACCCGATTTCGCATCTGCCATCGTCTGAGATCCTTGTACGACATAAACTTCTCCCAATAAAAAAATAGTACAAAAAAACAAAATAATTGCGCCCATAAAAAATTTTAAAGGTATTTTTTGGTCTTTTCGCTCCATTATCTTCCACCATTAATCATTTTTTCGAAAAAAAACATTTACCCCTTGAGATTCCAAATCATTTCCGATATGAGATGCTGCAAAGATCATTTCCCCCTTGGTATATATAAGCATCCAGTCGCGTTGGATTAAATTCCGTTGCGAGGTATGGCCTGGCACCGATTACAAGAACGAATGCGTGCGAGGTGTAGATCTATACGATGGAAAAAGTAGTCTGAATGCATTGGCATTCATCATGAGCTCGATCGTCATGGATCTTAATTCTATGCCCCGAATTTCAGCCAGAAATATTGAAATTCCATTGTTCTTCTTATGGTGGGATATGATTCGAGATATCACACGGTTATATAACTATCTTAATATGCTCAAATTCAAGTCGAAAAAGGCGGATTTATCGCTTTTTGGAGATGAAAATTGCAATCATTTAACAAGAAAAAAAGAGGGCTTGAGCTCGTACGGCGACACGTCCTTGATCTTGTAGGCAATCTTCTCGTCGTCGGCGATGCCTGCTTCCGTGATGAAGAACGTCGCCGTGCCGGGGGCGAGGTCGACCGAGTCCACGACCGTGATCGACCGCTCGAGCGTCTCGTTGTAACTGGCGCCCTTGGCTTTCAAGCGGTACCGGAAGTGGCAGCCGTGCGCCACGATGTTGCCGCCGACCGCGTCCTCGACCGCCATGGTGCCGAGGAACTTGGTCACGACCTGGTTCGTTCGTGAGGACGACCGCGATGTTCTTCTAAATGAATTGGTATGGATAATAATATCGAACGTCATGGATCTTAGCCCGGGGGCATCTTTCCCTACTAAAAACCCGGTGCACCAGGCGGGATATTAACACCGGGACGTGAATTGCATTTTAACGGGGTTATACAAGTATGTTATAGGATCATTTCAATAATCGAGGCCTGGGTTCGTTGATCTGCGGGCAGAAGCTCTTCCCGTTTCTCCGACAAACCGATCTTTTCGCCCGAACTGCTCCCTTTAAAGCCAATTCTCCTTGTTTTTGCGAAGAAGGTAAAATTTATTAACGCCGCGATTGATGTTTCATTACTATTACACCAGAAAAGATTCCATGAGGCGTAAAAACCGGGAGGAAAGGAATAGACATTCACGTGTGATGATCGAAATGAGGAGACAATCCAGCGTGATGTGCACGCTCGCCATTGCATGCTTGGGCATCATCGCCGCCTCGGGAGTCTTGCTCGCCGTGTCTAACTTCTTGCAGCGCGAGCCTTCGCTCGAACATGGCGGCACGCGCGCCAGGATCGGGCTATCGGCCAACCACGCGACCATTGACATTAACGGGAACGCCGCGCTCGCGGCATTTCCTGACAAGACCGGCGCGGGCACCCCAGGAAACCCGTATATCATCGAGGATCTCGTCATCGACGCAGGCAGCAGCGGGTCCGCGATCCGCATATCGAACACGGATGCCCACTTGACCATCTACAACTGCACGGTCTTCAATAGCGATTATTGCCATGCTGGTATCGAGTTGGTGTGGTGCCAGAATGTGAACGTCTCGGGCAACAACGCGTCATCGAACGATCAGCACGGGATTTACTTGTTCTTCAGCAGCAACAACACGATCTCGGGCAACAACGCGTCATCGAACGATCAGCACGGGATTTACTTGTATGACAGCAGCAGCAACACGATCTCGGGCAACAACGCGTCATCGAACAGTCAGCACGGGATTTACTTGTATTACAGCAACGGCAACACGATCTCGGGCAACAACGCGACGGGAAATGGAAATTATGACATCCATCTCGATATATCTAGCTGGAGCAACCAGGTCTGGGGGAATGACGGGCAGGTCGTTAACGATTTTTGGACAGTCATCATCGTCGTGATGGTAACAGGGACGATCTCCGTCTTGTTGCTAATAATAGCGGCGAAGAAATATCGCAAGAAGCTAGCAGCGCAAAATAGGAAAGTAGAACGACAAAGACTCGTGATTCTTGGCTTAGCATCGTATCTTATCATCCCGTGGCTCATGCCGCTTGGCTATGTCTGTGTTTTCTCTTGCGCCATCGTGGATATCAAGACATTATTGATCATAATTCCATTCAACGTGCTAGTGTACGGCTTATGGGGATTAGATGTTGCTGGAATTTGCCTAGTCTTGATCAAGAAAATCGTACTTGTCAAGGACGCCGCAATTCCGCTGTATCTGAACTTAATCATCCCGCTGTGCGTGGGGCCATTTATCACTGCAGTAGGATATTATTATCTGGCTGCCCTCGGCATCTCGATAGTCTTTTTACTCATCTTGGAATTCGTGCGAATCGGGCCGTGGATTGTCCCGCCAAAATCACGCGATGATATCGGCAAGATTCGAAGCGCCAAAATTCGAGCGTTGATCGGTCATCTTCAAGAAATTGAACAGATGAAATCAAGCGGGGCGATCAAGATCCCGGAGCTGATGAAGAAATACAACCGTAACCGGTCTTATATCGTGACCAAGTTAGAGGCATGGTCCCGGAAAAGGTTATTCTTCGGCGGGCACGTTCAAGACGACGATTTCGTATATAAAAGACTCGGTCTCCCGATCGTGTGAAAATTGCAACGCTCTTCAATTTTTGGAGGCAACGGCCGCCTAAAATGACGATATCTACAAAAGCTGCGAATATCAGCCGAACCTCCACGGTTCGAGACTTGTGGGCGCAGCGCGATTTGAGCACTTGTGACAAGAAATTTACAGCCGAAATCGAGCCACATGGCACGGGACTGTATAGATTGCACGCAGCAAAGCTGACATAGATTTCACGCACATCTGACAAGATGTGAAATATCTCTGTTGAAAGGTATCTCGGAAGATCACGGGTTACATTTAAAGAAAGAATTCTTGAAAGAGCGGGGCCGGGAAGGCGAAGTCTTGCACGGGCACGAACATAATAAGTAGAAGCTTCGTTAGAAAGAGAATTGGATAGGTAAGCGCAAATTTCTTGAATTATATTGAACCGATTGGCTTTTAGATGATTCCTTACCTCCCGGATGATCATCACCTCCATGATTATCACGTCCCAACTTCTTTCTATGAAGTTTGGTTCTCCGTGGTATCGCGTGTTTGTGGTTTATCGGTATTTTGTTTACTATGATCACCACCGGTTCCGCCTTGACCTTCACGCCCCTGATCTCCGGCACCCATATGCTGGAGTAGATCTGCCGCTACCAATCCATCATTCGTTGTGTCACCTTTTTTACCCCCTATCGCCCGAATAATGGCAAGCTCAATGCTCACGAGCACCGCCACACCTAGAATGATTGTAATAGCAACAAAATTGTAGTAAAAACACGGGGGGAACGGACATGCCTTGAACACCTCAATCAAGATCGGCGTTGCGATTGCGGCAATGATTCCAAAAACACAAGCCCGGCCAAGCCAGCGATTAAAAATGACCGGCCTATT
>JAUQYW010000064.1 GCA_030587525.1 Candidatus Sigynarchaeota archaeon
CATTGTGCACCCGGTATCGACCGACATCTGGTCTTGAATGAGGTATGGTATTGCAATCTCTGGTGAAGATTCTCGCATTTGTTGTTTGTTGGCGCGATGGCAGGGTCCCGCTGCCAAGCGATGATCTGCGGAAGCTTGGCCTCGATATCCTTGAACAACGTCGTGAGATAACTCTTGTTTGCCCTTTCAACGAGCGGCCGTAGCCGCTCCAGCGCGATATATGCTCCCGTCTCGTCATGGCTGTCGAAAACGTTATAAAATAGCTGTCGAAACGCGTGGTACTTCACGGGTAATGGTTTCATCGAGCTCTCGCCCATGCCCGCGAGGCGCTTTAGTTTCCTGCCAACACGCCACTTGAAGTGCATGTTGCATTGTCCACGTTGCACGTGCTTAAAGCACTGCGTTCTGAGCAGCGTGCCGAGCTTTGCCGTGCCATCCATGACGATGGACAAGATAGGATCACCTCTTCGACGTCGGATAGATAAAAGGTGCTTTGTCGCCGATGATCGGTCATTACTCGTCGCCACGGTAACTGCAGGAATGAAACCGGTTATAGCGTCGATCGAATCTAGCGCATATGCTTTCTTGCCCCCGACGCGCAAAAACGTTTCGTCATGATGCCAATGCCCGCTAAACGGCAGCTTTACCGACGCGAGCAAATTTCTCAGCGGTTTCCGAGATTCGTATATCCAACCAACGAGTGTTGTGCGTGGAATTATCATGTTATAATCCGCATGCATCGCTGCTTGTATCCGAGCAGGATTCAGCCCGTTCATGAAATGCGTGCGCGCCCGTCGCTTGTAATTCTCGTGATAACAACCGTCTCGTGCGGCAATGGCCGAAAAATCGTAACTAATCTCGCCACAACGCATACAACGCTTCCTATGTACTCGATAATTGCGACGTCCCAAGCCTTTATCTAGCACGGGTATTTTGGAATTGTATCCGTTATGATAAAGCAGCGATCCGCATTTCTTGCAATGATTTTCCTCGATGTCGATGATATTTTCACGTCTTAATATGACCGTGTATTGTTTATCCACGATCTTCGGTTCTAGTTCTTGTTGAATTGCGTCTTTCAATAACCGGGGGCGTGGTGAAGGTAAAGAAACGCAAAAATTATTAAAGGATAGTTGCTTGGTGATCATGGGAGTCTTGTTCTCTTTTGTTTGGTATTGGCGTACTTAATAAGAGAGAACAGCTCCCTTTAAACGTTTTTGCTTCTTTAGACTCATAACGTGCTTGATTCACTTGTTCGTGACTTGATCTCCACTTTCATTTTAGTGATCATGATCCTCGCCCGTTACATTCTTGCACGGGGGAGGATCGATATTTTTAGATTAAGAATTTTGGTGCCGCCACTTAAAACGGTCACTTGTC
>JAUQYW010000070.1 GCA_030587525.1 Candidatus Sigynarchaeota archaeon
ATACCATACCTCATTCAAGACCAGATGTCGGTCGATACCGGGTGCACAATGCATTGCGGACTTTCGCGTGTTTGACCACAATTTCCAGCGGTTCACGACGTATTCCGACGAGCTCTGGCAGAAACGGGGCAGGTACAAGGCATGGTTGCGGGAGGATCCAAAGGATCCATCGCTGAAAGGAGGCACCCAGTACTATTACAACGAAATTAACCGCGTGAACAAGGCGTTCGGTGAATACATGACGTTTTGGGAGAATTATCTCGCATTACAATGAAGAAAAGGGGTGAACCGGGCTTGGAACAAGCCATCACTTACTTTCGTCAAGTGCCAAATCATTTTACTTAAAATAAATTCTCTTGCTGATGCATAAATCACGGTTTGGATAGAATCCAGGGCATTATTTTAATAAAGGATAGAAAAAAAATACGAGGTTTTTACCACGTCGCCCCACGCACGAGCTCGTCCGATGTCATGGCGGCAAACCCATGGTGCGGGTACGTGTTCACGAACATGGAACGGGTCGCATCCCGCGCCTTGGCAAAGTCCCTGGCTTCCCGCTTCATACCTTTGAGCAAGTTCACGTGCTTTTCCAGGAGGAGCATCCACGCGTGTCCTGACTCGCCGATGCCGATGGTTTCCTTCGACGGCGCGCCGGGCTCGAACCACGCTGCCGACCGCGTTTCGGCAACTCGCGGGAACTCGTGCCGAGACATTACGATCGTGAACGTGACGCCCGAGGCCACGCCGATGCCGTGGAGGTTCCGCAGCAGGCGCCGCTGGTTGCCGTCCACGTTGGATGGAAGCCTGGTCACGCGGAACCCGGCGACGAGCCGCCACGAAAAATGCTGTTGCACGGCCAAAATGTCCCTGGTCGCATCGTGAAAGTATCGGGGAGTGTTGCCAGCAACGACGTCGATCGGAACGAGCATCCCGGAACCGATCGCCAGCCAGGCGAGGAGTGGTGTATTCGACGCGATCGCGGCTATGCCGCAGACCACGCCGAGCACGGCCACGAGCGCCGAGGGCAGCGGTACCAGGCCCACGCGCTCCACGCGTCGCTCGGAGAACCAGTGATGAAACTCCTCGGGCGTGTCTTGCTCTTTTACCATCGTCGTTCAGCCTTCTGGAAGTCGGAACCATGCCGAAAGGTCGGGTGGACCGCTCGCGTTGAACATCGCCATGTACCAGCAAGACATGAAGATGAGCAGGAAAATCCCGCCCATGAGTGCTTTGCTACCCCATTGTGCGAAATGTGAAAAGTATACGATAGCGCCAATGAGGATGATGAACACGGCGATGACGCAGCCGATTGTTATGATGAACATGGCGATTTGTCCCATGAGCAGCTGCCCGCCGCTCACGAGGTCGCTCCACATGTCCTTTGCCAAATATATCGTGTTTGCACCTATCATAGCAGGTCTACAGCATCGGGCACTAAGGCCATTTAAGAAAAAAATCCGGTTTTTCCTTAAATCTTGGCACTGAGCGGTCGCTACATGGAGGTGAAACAATCCATCATGGTCATGGCAGTGCAAAAGCAAGCAGAACCAGCGATCCGAGTCGACGAGTCACGCAAGTACCGCGTCAACGCCGGCCAATGCGACAAGTGCGGGTATTTCAAGTCGTGGGACTTCAAGATCACGAATCCAAAGACAGGCAAAGGTCTCCCCGGCCACGTCACGAAGGACGGGTTCAAGATCAACGACGGCGACTGCCCGTTTTACGCCTTGATCAAGGCGAAAGGCGAGGCCAAGGAGCCAGCCGTGCAAGACGAAGCTCCGGCGCAGGTCGTCCAGGCACCCACGACGCCTATTGCACCCAAGAAAGCAGTCCAGCCACCCGCCACGAAGGCAGCATTGACCTTCTCGCGGGATGGGGAGACGATCATCGCCACGATCGGCGCGTGCTCGGCGACACTGTCCCGGGAGGGCGCGATCAAGGCGTGTCGAGATTTATTGACGATGATCGCAGAATAATTCGTACATTTTTTTCTCTTTCCTTGAGCGAGACCAGGTCACCTATCGCATTGAGGAGGGCCGTTAACTTGTTATACTTCAAGTCTAGAATATCGAGGTGCTGCAGCTTCCGATTGCTATCAGGAATGCTTGTTAATTTGTTAGACTTTACATAAAGGATTCGGAGGAATGGAAGGTCTGTCACGCATTCTGGAAACGACGTGAGTTGTTTACTTCTTATTCTTTGGGATAAGTAAAGTCCAGTAATGTGCTTGTCACTCGCAGTAAAACCCAAGTGGAAATTCAAGAGCTTTGTAATACACGGCAAGGGAAGTCCGAACAAGCCTCCTAACGTGGTCAGAGTCGCTCCAATTCGACATTTTTTATTTCTTTCATGATTATTCGCACGTGAAAGGTCTGCCTTCAACACTTTGCTCAATATTGTACATTGAGCACCACATCAACAATGGGATCTGGATATTTGAAGGGATACTCAAATCGTCGCTAACCAGGTGCTACCGCGAGCTGGACTGGCGGTCCCGGTAATCCTTGGTACGCGAAGACTGGCGAGGGCAGTCGCCCGGGTAAAGGCGGGATCGGAACTTTTCGCGACCTGCCGCGCCGGACCACGATGAGCAGATCCGGCGCCTTGGCAACAGCAGTGACAAAATAATTCTCTTGGATCTTGAGCGGGCAGCCCCTTCTGCGCCGTAGCTCCCCGATGAGCAGCACTTTCGACGCAACCGGCCTATGGAACAGTGTCGGGGCTCGTTCGATCCTCGCGTGCATGACACCAATACTCGGAGGTGCTGGTTTTGACACCGGGGCAGAAACCGGGGCAATCGCTGGTGCATACACTTGCACTGGTGAAACCGCCGGGATTTCGATCGGAGCCGGGGCTGGTTTCGTGATGGTAACCGGCACCGGCGCGACCTTGACCACGCCGCTCGGCAGCACCGTTGGCTGCTGGAAGTAAGCGGCAAGGTTCACGCGTGATAGGCTCTTCGTGACCGTAATGCCGAGTTTCCCCAGCACGCGGTTCACGGCATTATACAATGAAGAAGAAATATAATGTAACGCGCTCGCAATGCTCGTGAACGATGCAGACTCAAGCGACGCCACTTGCGCGGCGATGTACGCGGTCACCGCGACCCGCG